>NC_019907.1:0-325000 GCF_000325745.1 Liberibacter crescens BT-1
GAAATCGTTTTTGATTTAGTAAAATAATGAATTTTGAAAAGAAAACTATTTTTGCTTTATCAAGTGGTCGTCTTCCTTCAGCTATTGCTATTATTCGTTTATCTGGGCCTAAGGCTTTTCAAGCTTGTCAAAGCCTTTGTAAAGATAAAGTTTCATTTTTACGTACTATATCTTTAAAAAATTTTATAGGTAAAGATGGGAAAGTTTTAGATAAAGGTTTATTATTATGTTTTCCAGCACCTCATTCATTTACTGGTGAAGATTGTGTTGAATTTCAGGTTCATGGTGGTCCTGCTGTTGTTCGTGCAATTTTGAAAGAATTAGGAAATATACCAGGTTTGTATCATGCAGAACCTGGAGAATTTTCTCGTCAAGCTTTTGAAAATGGTAAACTTGATTTACTTGAACTAGAAGGATTGTCTGATTTAATTTTTTCTGAAACAGAAATGCAGCGTCGTCTTTCTCATGAGAGGGTTTCTGGTAGTTTATCTAATTTATACAATAGATGGTCTCAAAAATTAACTGTTATACGTGCCTTTATAGAAGCAGAACTAGATTTTTCTGATGAAGAAGATATAAAGAATTTCAAATTTGAAGAAATTTGGCAAGAGCTTTCTTTTTTTCAAGAAGAATTAAAAAATCATATTTTTCAAGGAAAATTAGGAGAAATTATTCGTGATGGTTATAAAATTGCTATAGTTGGACATCCTAATGCAGGAAAATCAAGTTTGTTTAATGCATTAGCAAAACGAGATGTATCTATAGTAACAAATATTCCTGGTACTACACGTGATATTCTTACATTAGATTTAGATTTGGATGGTTATCTTGTAAAGATATTGGATACAGCAGGTATTCATGAAACAGATGACAAAATTGAAAAAGAAGGGATTAGAAGAGCACAATTAGCCATTAAGGAAGTTGATTTGGTTCTTTTATTAAAAGAAATTTCTTCAGATCTAAAAGTAGATTTTATCCCAAAAAATATTGATGTTCTTTTTATTGGTACGAAAAATGATCTTCATCATGAAATTGATGAAGATTATGATCAAACTATATCAATAGTTACAGGAGAAGGATTAAATGATTTAATCAATAAAATAAAAAATATTATTGATAATAAATTTAGAGAAGTGTCTATGGTAATTCCGAGTCAAAAAAGACACTTAGAACACTTATCACAAGTGAGTTTTCATTTAGATAATGTATTTAATCAAAAAGAATGTGGATTAGATATTGTTTCTGAAAATTTAAGATTAGCAGCTGTATCTCTTGGAAAAATAACAGGAAGTATTGATATAGAACAACTTCTTGATGTTATTTTTTCAAAGTTTTGTATTGGTAAATAAAAATTAGATATAGAATATGATGAGGTAAATTTTGATAAATTCAAGCTATGATGTTATAATTATAGGTGGCGGACATGCTGGTTGTGAAGCCGCTAGTGTCTCTTCCCGTCTTGGTGCTCGTACTGCTCTTATAACTCACAGATTTTCTACTATAGGATCTATGTCTTGTAATCCAGCTATTGGAGGTCTTGGAAAAGGACATCTTGTTCGGGAAATAGATGCTTTAGATGGTTTAATGGGTCGTGTTTCTGATGTAGCAGGGATACAATTTCGTATGTTAAATCTTAAAAAAGGTCCAGCAGTCCGTGGACCTCGTACTCAAGCAGATAGAAAATTATATAAATTAGCAATGCAAGAAGAGATTAGATCACTTGCTAATCTTGAAGTTATTGAAAAAGAAGCTTTTGAGCTTCTTATAGAAGATGGAAAAATTTCTGCAGTGATCACAAAAGATGGTCATAAAATATATTGTAATACAGTTGTTTTAACAATAGGAACCTTTTCACGTGGCATGATTCATATAGGAAATTTGAAAATTCCTGCAGGAAGAATGGGAGAAGCTCCTTCAGATAATATTATTGATACATTAATTAAACTAAAATTTGAAATTGGACGTTTAAAAACTGGTACACCAGCACGACTTAAAAAAGAAACTATTCGTTGGGATCAAGTTGGCAGGCAAACTGCTGATGAGAATCCTATTCCATTTTCTTTTATGACGGATAAAATTAATAATCCTCAAATTGAATGTGGAATTACAAGAACAACATCAGAAACACATCGTATTATTTCTGAAAATATTAAATTGTCTTCAATATATTCTGGGAATATTGTAGCTGTTGGTCCAAGATATTGTCCATCTATAGAAGATAAAATTGTTAGGTTTGGTGAACGCGATGGTCATCAAATATTTTTGGAGCCGGAAGGGTTAGATAGTGATATCATTTATCCAAATGGAATCTCAACTTCCTTACCAAAAGAAATTCAACATGAATTCATTCGTACTATTCCTGGATTAGAAAATGTAGAAATTATCCAGCCTGGATATGCAATTGAATATGATTATGTAAATCCACAAGAATTGTTTCCAACCTTAGAAACTAAGAAAGTATCAGGATTATTTTTAGCTGGACAAATTAATGGTACAACTGGTTATGAGGAAGCGGCAGCACAAGGGTTAGTTGCTGGAATGAATGCTTGTCGTAAAGCATTTGATTTAGATTGCGTTTATTTTAGTAGAACTGAATCGTATATTGGTGTTATGATAGATGATCTTACATCTAAAGGTGTTAGTGAACCATATAGAATGTTTACTTCTCGTGCAGAATATCGTCTTTTACTTCGTGTAGATAATGCTGATATTCGTTTAACCCCTTTTGGAATAAAATTAGGATGTATTGGAAAAGAGAGAAAAATACGTTTTGAACACTATTTGAATGAATTAAATAAAGGTCGTACTCTTTTAAAGTCTTTATCAATAACTCCTAAACAAGCTTCTTATTTTGATATTTCTTTTAAACAAGATGGAAAAATTCGTAGTGCTTACGAATTTTTATCCTATCCTCAATATTGTATTGATAAGCTTTATTCAATATGGCCTGAAACTTCTCAACTTTCTCTAAAAATTCTTGAACAACTTAAAATTGAATCATCTTATGAAGTTTATATAGAAAGACAAAATGTTGATATTATAGAAGTTCAACGGGAAGAAAATAGATTAATTCCAAAAGATTTTAATTATTCTGATCTCCCTTCTCTTTCGAATGAGTTAAAATTAAAATTAAATCAAATAAGGCCTTTTAATTTAGCTCAAGCTGCAAAAATTGATGGAATGACTCCTGCTGCTTTATCTTTATTATTGTTTTATTTAAAAAAGAATTTTATTATAGAAGATAAAAATATCTTAAATAGAATTGTAAATTAGTTTATGAAAGATTTTAAGGTTCTCTTAGATAATTTTTATGTTTCACGTGAAACACAAGAAAGATTACAACATTTTTATTTTTTATTTTTAAAATGGTCTGCTACTATAAATCTTGTTTCTTCTTCAGATAGAAAAGATTTATGGGTTCGTCATATTCAAGATAGTTTACAAGTCTTTTATTTACATCCTATCCCTTCTGTTTGGTTAGATCTTGGTAGTGGTGGTGGTTTTCCAGGTATTATGGTAGCTATCCAGCTGGCAGAACTTAAAGATGGATGGGTAAATCTAATTGAAAGTAATCATAAAAAAGCAAGTTTTTTACGTATTGCTCTCCAAGAAACTGGAGCAAGAGGTACTGTTTATCCTTTACTTATACAAAAAGCTCCTGAATTTATTCAGAAATGTGATGTAATTTCAGCTAGAGCATTAACAAGTTTTGAATGTCTTTTAGAGTATAGTTTTCCTTGGTTAAAAGAAAATAATAATTGTAAAGCTTTTTTTTATAAAGGTTGTAGTTATAAAAATGAAGTTAATAAAGCGTGTAATCATTGGACTTTTTCTCTTATAGAACATAAAAGTGCTATTGAGTGTAGTTCTGTAATTTTAGAAGTTACAAATCTTAAAAGAAAATAATTTCTTATCTTTTTGAAAGGAGATTAATCATGAATATGAAGTGTACTCGTATTATAACTATAGCAAACCAAAAAGGAGGTGTAGGAAAAACTACTACAGCTATAAATCTTTCTACTGCTTTAGCAGCTATTGGAGAGAATGTTCTTTTAGTTGATCTTGATCCTCAAGGAAATGCAAGTACTGGATTAGGAATCGAGAGACGTGATAGAAAGTTTTCTTCTTATGATATTTTGGTAGGTTCATCTAGTTTAGATAATGTTCTTATAAAAACATCAATTCCTAATTTATCAATTATTCCTTCAACTATGGATTTGTTAGGAATAGAAATGGAAATAGGAACAAGAAAAGATAGAGTTTTTTGTCTTTCTAAAGCTCTTAATGTTGAAGAAATTAAAAATTTTACATATGTTTTATTAGATTGTCCTCCTTCTTTTAATCTCTTAACTATGAATGCAATGGTAGCAGCTCATTCAGTACTTGTTCCATTACAATGTGAGTTTTTTGCTTTAGAAGGTCTTAGTCAGCTTTTAGAAACAGTTAATGAAGTTCGAGATACAGTCAACCCAAACCTTGATATACAAGGAATTGTTTTAACTATGTTTGATTCAAGAAATAACTTAGCTCAACAAGTTGTTACTGATGTTAGAAATAATCTTGGAGAAAAAGTATATCGTACTCTTATTCCAAGAAATGTTAGAATTTCTGAAGCTCCTTCTTATGGAAAACCAGCAATTTTATATGATATCAAATGCACAGGCAGTCAAGCTTATATAAAATTAGCTTCTGAAATGATTGAACGAGAAAGAGAACGTAAAGCTGCTTAACTTGAAAGAAAAAAAATGAATGAGAATCATTCTAAACGTAGGCTTGGACGTGGACTTGCTGCTCTTATAGGAGAAATAGATCGACCTTTTGATAATAAAAATAGAAATTTTTCAGTTAATCCAGATAGTTTTATTCCTATTGAATTTATATCATCTAATTTAAATAATCCACGATCTGCATTTAATGAAGAAGAATTACAAGATCTCGCTCAATCAATTCGTCGTTACGGGATTGTGCAGCCAGTAATTGTACGTACATTAAAAGAAGATTCTTATGAAATAATTGCTGGTGAACGACGTTGGCGTGCTGCTCAATTATCTGGATTACTAAAAATTCCTGTTATTATTCGTGATGTAGATGAAAAAACTGCACTTGAAATTGCCATTGTTGAAAATGTTCAACGTAAAGATTTAAATCCAATAGAAGAAGCTTTAGGGTATGAAAAATTAATTGCAGAGTATGAATATACACAAAATGATCTTGGAGAAATTATTGGAAAAAGTCGTAGTCATATTTCTAATATATTAAGGCTTTTAAAATTACCTGATTCTGTTAAAGAGTTACTTGTAAAAGGAGAATTATCTTTAGGTCATGCACGTTCTTTAATTTTAACTCCTGATCCTGCATCTTTAGCTAAAATTGTTGTTTCTAAAGGAATGTCAGTACGTGATACAGAAATTTTAGCAAGAAATTCTATAAATAAAAAAAATAATCAAAAAGATTCTTCAAAGAATCAAAGAAAAAAAGACGATACAATAATTCTATTTGAACAGAATTTATCTGATAAACTGAATCTTAAAGTACAAATTAATACCCGAAATAGTGGTGGAGAAATATGCATTTATTATAAATCAATAGAAGATTTAGAAAAAATATATTCGTTATTAGGAAGAGATTAATTTTTTAAATGTCTTAAAAAGATAAAAAATAAGATTAATAAATTTAGAAGATACAATCTATTAAAAATTATAATATTTTTAATTATTAGTAGTTTCTTGTGAAATTGATAAAAGAGATTGTAAAATTAATATTTTTTCAATTGTAGGTGTTTTTCTTGTTTGTTCAATAGTTTTGTCAATTTTATATAATATTTTTTTTATTTGTTTTATTTTCCATATTTTAAGTGCTTTTTGTAAAGCAGCTTTTCTTTTAAAAAAAATATTTTTTCCATATTTTTGTAATACTTCTGTAACAGAAAGATTTTTGTATTCTATTTCTATACGCATGGTATATAAAAGTTGAAATTTACGTAAGCATGCTTGTAATAAAACAGTTGCAGGAATCTTTTCTAAGAAAATTTTTTTAGTGAATTGAAGTAAATCGGATGTGTTTCCACATATAAGTGAATCTACAGCATCATCAATAGATATAATACTACAATCTCCAATAATATCTATAACATCAGATTCTTCTATAAGAGGTTTTTTTGAACAATAGAGCAATAGTTTACGTATTTCGTTACGTGAAGCAATACGATCTCCTCCTAGATATTTTATTAATATTTGACGTGCTTTAGTTGTTATCTTTGCTTTTTCAATAAGAAGCTCTTTATCGATTAAAGAATTTAATATACGTATATCATCATTGTAACAGGATATAGAAACTATAGAATTTACTTTTTCTGTTATTTTTCTAATAGGATTATCTTTTTTAAATTCTCCTGTTGTAATGATAATTTTATTTTTTTCTGGAGGATATTTAATAATATGTTCTAAATATTCTAAAATAAATTTTTCAGTGGATATATCTTTTATTATAATGATCTTTTTTTCATTAAATAAACTGGTTGAATTTACTTCATCTAAAAATTTTGTTTTTTCCTTTTGAATTTCAGATAAGTTTAAATTAATAAAAGAAAATGGATTATTATAGGAAATACCAAGACTTTCTTTAAGTATATCAGTTGTTTCTGATATAAGCCCTCTATCTGGGCCATAAATAATAAATAAATAATATGAAAAAATATTTTTTAGAATAAATTTTTCTAATTCGTAAGATTTGATTTCTATCATAAATTTATTTTAAATTACTTATTACATTAATAATATCAATATTTATGCTTTCTGCTAACTCTTTAGCAGCTCTTTCTTCAGCATTTCGAATAGCACGAATCTTAGCGAATGCTTGCTCTGAAAAATCAACTAAAGATGTGGTAGATAAAGAACCTTTATGAATTATTTTGCCATCAGAGATGGTTTGTAAAGCATAAACTGCTGTTAGTGTAATACGTCCTGATAATGCTTTATCAGAAGAATTAACAAGAAGTACATCAGTTGTATTAGAGGTAACATTCATAATAAGTTTATATTGATATGTTTGTTCTTTATTATTTTTTCCATGGAAAAATAAAAAAAACAAATGATTTCGTACTAGTTGTTCAACATAATTAGTCGCTGCAGAAATCTCTATAGAGTTAGATTTTATTATCGCATTACTGGAATTGCTATAATAAAGAGGCTTTACTTGGCAACTATCAAGTAAAAAAACACTAAAAAAAGGAAATAATATTTTAAACCAATCTCTTAAATTAAATAACAATGTTTACAATCCTCTGAGGAACTACAATAATTTTTTTAGGGGAACGTCCTTTTAAATCATTCTGTATAGCTTCTAAGTTTAATACTGTTTTTATAATAGTATCTTTGTCTGCTTTTTTGAAGATTTTAAATTCGAAACGCTTTTTGCCATTTATTTGAATAGGAAGAGTTATATAGATATCTTGAATTAAAGAGGCATCAAAAACTGGCCATTTTTGACAAGCTACTAACCCTTTATTGCCTAAAGCCTCCCAGCATTCTTCTGAAAAATGTGGTGTTATAGGAGAAATTATTAGAATAAGTATTTCTACAGCATCCCTGATAGCAGAAACTAAAGATTTAGTAGCTTTTCCTTCTGCTATCTTTACAAGTGGTTTCTCTAAAATATTTACAAGCTCATGAATATAGGCAACAACTTTATTAAAAGCTAATTTTTCATAAGCTTCTTCTATTAATTTAAGTATTTTATGCACAGACTGAGAAATATGAAATTCTTCACCTGTTTTTGCAGCTTTCGGACTCACTTTTTGTAATTCAATCTTTGCATTATTAAATAAACGCCAGATATTTTGTATAAAACGATACACAGAATCAATTCCAGATTGAGACCATATAATATCACGATCTGGAGGAGAATCAGAAAGAACAAATAAGCGCGCTGTATCAGCTCCGTAAGTTTCTATAATTTTTCTTGGATTAATGACATTCTTTTTTGATTTTGACATCTTTTCTATTGGACCAATAGTAATTTCTGAATTATCAGAAATTAAAAAAGCACGACGAATTCCATCAATTTCTTTGATATATACTTCACTAACAGAAAAATATTCTTTTTTAAAATCTTTAATACGGGAATAGGTTTCATGAACAACCATTCCTTGAGTAAAAAGATTCTTAAAAGGCTCTTTATTTTTAGTAAATCCAGTCATATACATTGCTCTAGAAAAGAAACGTGCATAGAGAAGATGTAAAATTGCATGCTCAACTCCACCAATATATTGGTCAACTGGCAACCAAGAGCTAGAAAGATTAATATCTGTAGGTTTTTTGCAGTCAGGTGATATAAAACGTGTATAATACCATGCAGAATCTACAAAGGTATCCATAGTATCTGTTTCACGCGTAGCTTCAGAAGGACACTTTGGACATAAAACTTTTTTCCATGTTGGATGTCTATCAAGTGGATTTCCAGGTAAATCAAAATTGACATCTTCTGGTAATATGACAGGGAGATTCTCTCGATCTACCTGAATGATTCCACAATTTTTGCAATGAATAATTGGAATTGGACAACCCCAATAACGTTGACGTGATATTCCCCAATCACGTAAACGAAAATTTACTTTCCGTTTAGCTTGGGGAATGGCATTTAAGATTTTTTTTTCTAAACAAGATGCGATATCTTCAAAACATTCTGAATTTAATTTACCATTAAGAAAATGAGAATTTATCATTAACCCTTCACCAGTATAGGCGTTATCTTTTATACAAAAAGTATCAGAATTCTCATTAGATGGCATCACTACAGGGATAATAGGTAAATTATACTTTTGAGCAAACTTTAAATCACGTTGATCAGCAGACGGACAGCCAAAAACTGCTCCTGTTCCATATTCCATAAGAACAAAATTAGCAATATAAACAGGTATTTCCCATGTTGAATCGAAAGGATGTTTTACACGGATTCCAGTGTCTATTCCTTTTTTTTCAGCATTTTCTAACATAATCAAAGATGTTCCTATTTGATTTGTTTCTTTACAAAATGCTTTTATATCAGGATTTTTTTCTGAAAGAATTTTAACAAGTGGATGGTCAACAGATATAGCTAAAAAAGATGCTCCGAATATTGTTTCAGGGCGTGTTGTATATACTGTTAGTTCTTTTATGTCTTCTATATCACAAGCTGCTATTTCCCAGCGGATTTCTAAACCTTCTGAACGACCAATCCAATTTTTTTGCATGAGTTTGACTTTTTCTGGCCATTCAACCAGCTGCTCAAGCGCTTCAAGAAGTTCTTGGGAAAAATCAGTTATCTTGAAAAACCATTGTTTTAAATTACGTTTTTCAATCAAAGCAGAAGAACGCCACCCACGACCATCTATTACTTGTTCATTTGCAAGAATCGTTTGATCAACAGGATCCCAATTAACTTGTGATTCTTTACGATATACTAATCCTTGATCCATAAAATCTAGAAACATCATTTGCTGGTGATAATAATAGTTTACATCACAAGTAGCAAATTCTCTGTCCCAGTCTATTGATAAACCTATAGAACTAAGTTCATGTTTCATCGTAGAGATATTCTGGTAAGTCCATTCCTTTGGATGAATTTTTTTTTCACGTGCTGCATTTTCTGCAGGCATTCCAAAGGCATCCCATCCCATGGGATGGAGAACGTTAAATCCTTTAGCTCTTTTGTAGCGTGCTACTACATCACCCATTGTATAGTTTCGAAGATGCCCCATATGAATATTACCAGATGGGTATGGAAACATTTCTAATACATAGTATTTGTTATGTGTTTCTGTAATATCAGCTTTAAAAATATTTTTCTCTGCCCACAAGCATTGCCATTTAGGTTCAGAAGTAATGTGATTATAATATTTTATTTCCATGGAAATTATCTATCCGAAATCATTAATTATGAATATACTATCAGTTTTCCAACACGAAAATCTTTATCAGTCAAGTTTTATAGTATAATAAAATTTTATAAGTTATTTTTTGATTTAAATAATTGAATCAATACCAGGTAAGTAAGAAAACACTTATGCTAGAAGAAAGATTATATGAAGTTAAACAAAAAATATTAAATAGTGAAATTTCTGCTAATCGTGCAGTAAATAGTGTATCTTTAGTTGCTGTATCAAAAAATTGCAACATTGAAAAGATTCGATTAGCTTTAGTTTGTGGACAACGTGTTTTTGGCGAAAACAGAGTTCAGGAAGCAAAAAGAAAATGGACAACTCTTAAGAAAGAATATCCTGTCGAATTAAGATTAATTGGTCCACTTCAGTCTAATAAAGTTGTAGAAGCTGTTGAGCTTTTCGATATCATTGAGGCTGTCTACAGAGAAAAAATAGCTTGTTCTCTTGCAATTGAAATGAATAAACAGAAACGTAAGTTACCAATTTATATTCAAGTTAATACAGGCCTTGAAGAACAAAAAGCTGGTGTTATGCCTAAGGATACAAAGAGATTTGTATCTCTTTGTCAACAAAAATTTGGTCTTATTGTTGAAGGATTAATGTGTATTCCTCCTGTTAATGAAATACCTGGTCCTCATTTTGCTTTATTAGCGAAACTTGCTAAAGAATGTAATGTTCAGAAATTATCCATGGGTATGTCACAAGATTACGAGACAGCCATATCTTTTGGATCAACAAGTGTACGTATTGGAACGAGTATATTTGGAAATCGCTAACTAAAAAATTATTGGGATTATCCCATGAGTATAATGAAGTCATTTTGATAGTGTTATTTTATAGATTAAGAGAAATGATGTATGAAATATCGGATATGATCGTACAATCTTGAATTAAAACTCTTAGAAGAAGGTAGGGAAGACTTTAAAATCATAGAGGGATAAGTTTGAGTATGCTATTCTTGCTTATTGTACTTTGTGACTCATTTTTTTCTATCTCCAAAAACACAGCTTTCTAAAAGCTGCTTAAAAATAAAATTCATGTGATTCTATATAATTTCATTGAACAATAGATAATAAATAAATTTATATCTATATTTTTAAAGTAGAAAGAATTTTATGATGCTATTCATAGAAGAATATTTTATAAAATCGATATTTTATTCAATAAATAAAAATTATAATTAATTTATACTATGAGTTTACTAAAATGTACTTTCTTAAAAAGATATTTTTATGTCGTAAGGGCAATTTTATTATATTAACAGCCTTGTTGATGCCGGTTTTTCTTTCTATGGTAGGCTTTGCCATTGATACATCCAGGATGATTTTGACCCGTAATTCATTGCAGGACGCAACTGATGCTGCTACTTTAACGGCTGCTTCAGCAATTTTTAAAAAAGCAAACACTAATCCTGATGTCAGTATTAATGTGGCCACGATGACAGAATTGGTCAGGAATAGTTTGCAAAAACAATTATTAAATCTCTTTACTCAGAACATAGCTCAAAAACTTTCTACGGATGCAAAGGTTACAATTAAGAAAGCCTATCATGATTCACCTGAATATAACATTCAGGCTGTTACCTTTTATGATATGCCCCTGAGCTCTTTTTCTTTTGAAAGAATTATTTCGGGGCATGGTTCAGTAACAATATCAACGAGTAGTGTCTCCAAGGCGGTTCTTCCTAATCCTGATACAAGAATTGGTGTCTCGGTTGAATATGTACAAGATTTTTCTGATTCTAAGAAGCCAGCTCAATACCCAATGCATGAAACTGCAAATAGTGGTTTAGCGCAATCATTGTTTGAGCGGACAGATATTGATTTGGGGAGCTATTTATTACTGGGACAAACTGCGTATTCGAGTCAAGTTTATTCTGATGATGATTCAAATGGAACTTTATTTTGGCAGACTCCTGAAAATATAGCTCGGATTAAAAAGGGGAGTCCTCCTACACCTGGTACGAACAACTATCTGGCCATGAGGATTGCTTATGATAAGCTGACGTCGGCTTATGAAGCATCAGAACAGAAAAAGAAGAAGAATAAGATCGTAAAAAAATATGTTATTGCAGAATTTTTAACCGATAATGATGACAGTACGAATGATCAGAGAACCTTGAGCCTCTGTAAAGAGATGAAACAGAAGGGGATACGCATATTTACATATGCATATGGTGATGTTTCTAATCGAACTAAACAACTTGCAGTATCCTGCGCTACTTCTAGCGACGATAGTTATACCGGTAATAATGAAGTTGATCTGGATAAATTTTCAAAAGATGTAGGTATTAACAAGATTGGAATTCAGGTAAAAACAGGAGTGCTCGTTAACAGTTAAAATATTATGATGAAGTTTATTTTCTTTCGGTTGAAAATATTTCATCACTCCTTTTGGAGGAGACACTAGATAAATACCATGTTATTACATCCAGTCTGTTTCTGATGAGAAAAACCAATAGATGTAATCATTGATGCTCTTTTCACAGAGCCGATAAAAAGGGAAAAAACGATAGACACTTGGTAGTAGATTTGATGAAAAACCAGAGAAAAAGAAAAGAAATGAAATTTATAAGTTATTAATTTTAAATAAAAATATATAAAAATTCATTTTTAATATGAACCTTGAAGTTTTTCACCAATATCTTCTACCAATGGTTCTATACGATTATTGGCACTTTTTTTGACTTCTAAATCCAGATCAATTTGTGAACAAAGACCTAATGTTACAGGATCAATAGGAGTTAACTTTGCAGAATTCCAATGCGTACGATCGCGAATTTGTTCAATTGTTGATTTTGTTGTACCTACTAAACGTGAAATTTGTATATTCTTAAGCTCAGGATGGTTGCGAATAAGCCATAATATAGCATTAGGCCTGTCTTGACGTTTTGAAACTGGTGTATAACGTGCTCCACGTCTTTCAATCTCAGGTATTCTAATCCTAGGTTCAGAAAGTTTTATCTTGTAATTTTTATCAGCTTCCCCTTTTGTAATTTCATTACGAGTAAGTTGACCAGTAGCAATAAGATCAAGACCTTTTATTCCTTGTGATGTTTCTCCGTCTGCAATAGCTTTAATTTCAAGAGGATGAAGTTTGCAAAATTCTGCTATCTGATTGAAAGAAAGCGATGTATTATCTATAAGCCATATAGCACTAGATTTAGGCATAAGAGGTTGTCTAGACATTTATTAATCTTTCTATATTATTAAAATTAACTCAACTTAGATGATAGCAGAAGACATATAAAAATGAAATATAGACTTAAGATCTTTTTAAAAAAGCTATTTTCATAGTCACATTTATGTTAATAAATATTAGTTAACTGAATACTTGTTAAGTATAGGTGTATTACATTTTAGTTATAATTACACCTATTAATAAATATAAAAATTAGAAGTTTTATTTTATAAATTAAGAGTTAAAAATCAATTGTTAACTTTAATAAATATTTAATAAATCCATCATTTTAAAAAGAGTACTGACTTTGAAGATAAAGGCATTTTTCAAAGTATTAAAAATAAAATAAGTGAAATGGATTTATTGTAATGCCTAGATATATGAGTACATCCAAAAATAATAAAGGCTTTTTAGCATGGGTTTACAGGAAGCTACTGGTATTGTCAGGCTTCTTGTTAGTAGCTCTTGTTGTAGCTTTTGTTTTAGCTTTAGCAACATGGGATGTTTACGATCCTAGCTATTCCTATGCTACCTCTCGTCAGCCTAATAATCTTTTAGGCTATAGTGGTGCTGTTTTTGCTGATATCATGATGCAATTTTTGGGCCTTTCAAGTGTTATATCACTATTACCTTTGATTTCATGGTCATTAGCATTAATATCTGGAAAAAAACTTGGACGTTGGTTAGAACGTTTTGGAGCTTGGATAGCAAGCTTATTTTTTTCTACGGCGTTTCTTGCATGTTACCCTCCTTCATCAACATGGCCTATTCAAAATGGATTTGGTGGGATCATTGGTGATATGGTGATGCGCTTACCTGTATTATTTATTGGCAGTTATCCAACAGGAGCTTTTGCTTTTTTGTTTCAGATAATACTTGTAATGATTACAATATGGTTAATGCTATTTTCTTCTGGAATTATTGGAACTTTTAAAGTTAAAGAATTCAATGAACAGGAAAAAAATTTAGAAAGTCCAGAAGAATCAAAAAGTTTGTTAGCATTAGGTATTTTGGAGCATATTTGGTTTTCTTTTCAAGCGCACATGTTTCGTATTTTTAAAATAAGGAAATCATTTGTGTATTCGCCAAAAAAATCTCATGATTTTCATGATATTTCAGATTTAAAATTTGATAGTGAAAAGTTTGAAGATGATTCTGTTGGTTCTTCTTTTTTTAATCAACGAATAGAACCTATCTTAAGTGTAGATTATGCTGAAATAAATAGAAGAGAAAATAATGGTGATAAAAATTATTGTGATCAGGAATCAAAACTGAAAGACAATAAAAATTATAATAATAGCTTTTTTAGTGGTCAATCGAATCTTCAGTCTGATGTGTATATAGAAGAAAAGATTGGTTTTTCTCTTCCTTCGATCAAGTTTCTTAAAGAACCCAAAAATATTGGTAGTGCAACTACATTATCTCATAATGTATTGCAGAGTAATGCTCGTATGTTAGAAAGTGTATTAGATGATTTTGGTGTTAAAGGAGAAATTATTAATGTTCGGCCTGGTCCTGTAGTTACCCTTTATGAATTAGAACCTGCTCCAGGGATAAAATCATCACGTATTATTGGTCTTTCTGATGATATTGCCAGGTCTATGAGCGCAGTTGCAGCCCGTGTTGCCGTTATATCAGGACGTAATGTTATAGGGATTGAATTACCGAATGTTGTCCATGAAACTGTTTTTTTAAAAGAATTGATTATGTCTAGTCTTTTTCAAGAAACTAAAGCTAAGCTTGCTATAGCACTTGGGAAAAACATCGGAGGAGATCCTATAGTTGTTGATCTTGCAAAGATGCCACATCTTTTAATTGCCGGGACTACAGGTTCAGGTAAGTCCGTTGCTATCAATACAATGATTTTGTCTTTACTCTACAAAATGACACCAGAACAATGCCGTCTTATTATGATTGATCCAAAGATGTTAGAATTGTCTGTCTATGATGGAATACCACATCTTCTCTCACCAGTTGTTACTGATCCTAAAAAAGCCATTGTAGCACTTAAATGGATAGTACGTGAGATGGAAGAGCGTTATCGTAAAATGTCAAAAATAGGAGTGCGTAATATTGATGGATTTAATATGAGAGTTACACAAGCTCTTGATATAGGTGAAAATCTCAGTCGTACAGTCCAAACTGGATTTGATCAAAACAGTGGTGAAGCGATTTATGAAACAGAAGAATTTGATCTTCAACCTATGCCATATATTGTTGTTGTAATAGATGAAATGGCAGATTTAATGATGGTTGCTGGAAAGGATATAGAATCCGCTATACAACGTTTAGCACAAATGGCTCGAGCATCTGGTATTCATGTTATTATGGCAACACAGAGACCATCAGTAGATGTTATAACTGGAACAATTAAAGCTAATTTTCCAACACGAATGTCTTTTCAAGTGTCATCTAAGATTGATAGCCGAACTATTCTAGGTGAACAAGGGGCAGAACAGCTTCTTGGACAAGGTGATATGCTTTATATGACCGGTGGAGGGCGTATTCAACGTATTCATAGTCCTTTTGTGTCAGATAATGAAGTTGAAAAAATTGTATCATACCTAAAAACACAAGGATTACCAAAATATCTTGATAAAATAACAGACGATAGCGATGAGAAGTATAGTAACACTTTTGGGAAAAATAGTGTAACAAACTCTGATGAGTTATATAATCAAGCGGTTGCGATAGTATTACGGGATAAAAAAGCTTCTACTTCTTACATACAACGTCGTTTAGGTATTGGTTATAATCGTGCTGCTTCTTTAATCGAAAAAATGGAAGAAGAAGGAGTGATTGGCCCAGCTAGTAGTACTGGAAAACGAGAAATATTAGTATCATCAAATACAGATTTTTGTGAATAATGAATATATTTAGTAAAATTTATTCACAGATCAGATTTTTTCTTATGAAAGTCATTGCTCATGGATTTATTAATATTTAGAAAAAAGTTAATTCTTGGACTTATAATTTTTATTACACTTATAAGCTCATTAAGTTATTCTTTTCATGCTAAGGCTGCTGTTAAATCAGAAAATGTTCGAAAACTTTTTGAAAAGTTTTCATCTATACGAACAATGCAAGGTAAGTTTATACAGATTGGTTCCAGAGGAGAAGAAAGAACAGGAAAATTTTTTATTGAACGTCCTGGAAAATTAAGATTCGATTATGATAACCCTTATAAAGTAAAAGTTATTGCTGATGGAAAAAATGTAGCTATAGGTAATTCTGAGCTTAAAACGTGGGATATTTATCCTCTTTCTAAGACACCTCTTAATTTTATACTGTCTAGTAAATTAGATATGAATGATAGTATAGTTAGTGATATAAAAGAAGAAAAAGATTTTATTACTATAATATTATCTGAAAAAAATTCTAAAATTAACGATTATACTATTTCTTTAATATTTGATACCAATAATTATGAGCTTTTTCAATGGACAGTAAAAGATAGCAAAGGAGATAATACTTCTGTGAGTATTTTAGAGGTTAAAAATAATATTGATCTGAATGAGAAATTATTTAAAATTCCTTATGATGAAGTTCATAATTAAGTTAAATACAAAGTACTTATTATTTTCTTAAAGATTTGTGCAAGAATTAAATGACATTTTCTTTGGTTACGTGGAATGTTAATTCCTTGCGTTTAAGATGGCCTCTTATAGAAAGGTTTCTTAAAAAATTTTCGCCTAATATAATTTGTTTTCAAGAAACTAAATGTCCCAATCACTTATTCCCACTGGAAGCTTTTGAAAAATTTGGTTACAAGTATTTTGTGTTACATGGACAGAAAGCATACAATGGTGTTGCTATTTTAGCTCAATTCCCTTTAACAGAAGAACTGCGAAAAGGCTATTGTAACAATTCTGATGCTCGGTATGTTTCTGTTCTTTTTGAAAGATTTGGTAAACGTATTCGGTTACATAATTTTTATGTGCCTGCAGGAGGATATGAGCCTGATCCTATAAAAAATCCAAAATTTTCTTATAAGATTAAATTTCTTGAAGAGATGAAATCTATTCATTCTGACAATGAAGTTGATTGTTCATCAATCCTAGTAGGGGATCTTAATGTTGCTCCGCTTGAAAATGATGTTTGGTCACATAAAAAAATGTTGGGAGTTGTTAGTCATACACCTGTAGAAACAGAAGCTCTTTTAAAAATCATGGAGTATGGTGCATGGATTGATTTAATAAGATTACATATCCCAGAACATCAAAAAATTTATACTTGGTGGAGCTATCGAGCAATAAATTGGGAAGATGCTGATCGTGGACGCAGGTTAGATCATATTTGGTCTTCAAAAGATCTTTCTTGTTATTTGAACTCTGTTGAAATATTTAAAGAAGCTCGTGGTTGGCAACGTCCTTCAGATCATGTTCCAATAATAGCATACTTCAATTTTTAATCAATTTCTTCTTATTTTTTTACCAGACAACTCTCTATTATAGAGATTATATTATTCCGTATTCTTTTTTGGATGATGGAAGAAACTTGAGGATATTCTTTTAAAAGTTTATGAAATAGTTTTCGTGGAATACGCAAGATTTCAGAATCTTCCATGGCTGTTGCTGTATACTGATGTTCTATCAATGTTATTAATGCAAGTTCTGCAAGAAGGCTTCTTGAGCTTACTTGATTTTTTTCATATATAACGCCTTTAGTGTTTTTTTTAGATAATTCAAGTTTTCCTCTCATTACGACATAAGCGGATTCAGCTGGAGATTTCTCAAGGAAAAGCACATTATTAGATTTAATAATACGATGTTGTAACCCAGAAGCAACAACTTTTAGCTGTTCTTTGTTCATATTAGAAAATAAGGGAGTTTGAGATAAAAGAAAAATATCATCGTCTAGTGCCATGAAAAAGTACTATTTCTTCAAATTACTTAATATTATTACTCTATAAAATTATTTTATACCCACCATTTTCTGTTATTATAATTTCTTTATTGGCAGGATTGTGTTCAATTTTTTTTCGCAATCTATAGATATGGGTTTCTAGAGTATGAGTAGTAATCTTAGCATTATATCCCCAAACTTTTCGTAAAATTGTATCGCGTGATATTACTTTTTGTTGAGCATTGTAAAGACAGAAAATAATGTCAACTTCTTTTTCTGTAAGGTGTATTTTTTCCCCTGATGTATTTGTAATCAGTTTATAATCAGGTTGAAAAATATATGAACCTATTGTTAAGGAATTTTTTTTGTGTTGGCGCAGTTGAGAACGGATACGAGAAATTAAAATTGAAAAGCGAAATGGTTTTTTAACATAATAATGAGTGCTATTATCATTAATAATTTTATCCAGATTATTATTTTTTTTAGTAAGTATTATGATAGGTATTTTAAATCTATTTTTTTGAAATTCTTCTAGATCTTTTTTGTTAGTAGAATCTGAACAGTCAATATCTAATATTAATAGATCAATATTAATATCTAAACTAGAAGGAAGATTTTTTTCATCTATAACGTTGAATTCATTATTGATTTTTAATTGTTCTTTGATTGCGTCACAAAAACTTTTATTAGAACTTATTAGAAGAAGCGTCCATGTTGACATGGTTGACTTATTCCTTTGCATCTACATCAATTTTTATAATATATTCTATGTTAAGGCTACATAATATTTATTCAATATATTATTGATGGTTTTGGTATAAGTTTATTTATTAAGTTTTATCTCTGTAAGAGAAGAAAAGAGTACTTCTTTATCAACTTCGTTTAAATTTTTTTCTTGTACAGCTTTAAAGAAATCTTTCTTTAAGCTTTCATCTATTTTTTTATTGGATTTAAGGTAATTTGCAATTTCTGCAATAATATTATTATTTATATTTGATATATCTGATCGAATTTCTTTTAAAGGAATATTACTTGTTTTCAGGTCAGGTTTTGATAACCAATCTGCAAAAAAACGATGTTGAATGGACTTTGCTACATTAATTTGAGTAATCATAAATCTTTTTATAGAATTAGAATCTATTCCCAAACTCTTGGAAAGCGCTAAAGAATTCTCTAAAACTTTTTTCTCCTGAACCAAATCTTGTATAGGTTGATTTTCTTGCATTTTATATCGTGCTACCTTTTCCATATAAGAAAGCCGTTTACTTATAAGAGATGTCACTCTATTAAAATCATCAGCATGAGCAAAAAACGGCATGATTAAAACACAAAAAATTGATAAGATTTTTACAACCTGTTTCATAGAATGCCCTATTAGTTAAAATCACGTAAAGATGAAAATTATAACGATAAGCTATAAACTTGTAAAAATCAACTTTTACTTACTTTGGAAGGCTTTTTAAAAGCTATAAGAGCTTCTCTTGCTAATTTATCAACTTGTTCATTTTCTTTATGTCCGGCATGTCCTTTTATCCAGTGTAGAGTAACAGTATGTTTATTTTTAGCTTTTGCAAGTTTTTGCCAGAGTTCTACATTTTTTATGGATTTTTTTTGAGAATTAAGCCAACCATTTTGTTCCCATTCGTATATCCATTGAGATATACCTTTTTGCACGTATACACTATCAGTATAAAGATCAACTTTACAAGGGTACTTGAGGCAGTTAAGAGCTGATATTGCTGCTGTCAGCTCCATACGATTATTAGTGGTTTGTTCTTCTCCACCGAAAATTGTTTTCTCTATTGTTCCGTATCGTAATAGCGCTCCCCAGCCTCCAGGTCCTGGATTCCCGGAACAAGCTCCATCAATGTATACTTCAACATGTTTCAAAATTTAAAAACCTATATTTTTTTATAGAAGATATTTTATAAAACCTTAATTTTTCGAGATATTCTAAAGGATCTTTTTTAATTACGAAAGCACTATCTGGAATAGTGAGTTTATCGTAAAGGCGTGTTAAGAAAAACCGTAAAGCTGCCCCTTGCACAAGTAAAGGTAAAGCTTCTCGTTCTTGTTGGTTCATAATTCTTCTTGAGTTGTAACCTTCTATAAGAGCATTTGCTTTATTAATATTGTAAGTACCGCTTTTTTCAAAGCACCATGCATTGATACAAATTGCAAGATCATAAGCAAGGATATCATTGCATGAAAAATAAAAATCAATCATTCCTGAAAATTTATTCTCAAAAAAAAGAACATTATCTGGAAATAAATCTCCATGGATAATTCCTTGAGGTAAATTTTGGGGCCAATTTTTTTCAAGGAAACCGAATAAATCATTAATCTCGTTTTTCATGCTTGATTCGATATCAAATAGACAACATTTTTCCCAAATACTTTTCCATCCGAAAAGAGATAATTCATTTTTTCTATTAAGGTTAAAGTTTTGAGCTGTCTTATGCATAAAAGCTAAGATTGCACCAATCTCTTTACAATGGGATACTTCTGGTTCATGTAACGATATTCCTTTTAAAAAAGAAAAAATATTCGCTGGACGTTCAGAAATGTTGCCATAGATTTTACAATCTAATCTAGGGAGTGGTTGAGGGCATTTAAGCCCATTTTGATAAAGATAATTCATTAATCCAATAAAAAAAGGTAAATCCTTTTCTTTTATGCGTTTCTCATAAAGAGTAAGAATAAAAAAGCCTTTAGATGTTTTAAGAAGAAAATTAGAATTTTCTACACCCTCAAGGATATCTTTGTATGAATTTAGTTTGCCTATATTGTATTCACGTATAAATTTTTTCAAAATATCTTCAGATATCTTAGTATAAACTGCCAAAACATTGCCTATATAGTTAAAATAAAAAAGGAGCTCTTTGATTATAAAGAAGTTAAAATATATATATAAATTGCGATAAGATATTGATTTTAATAAGATACTTTGAAACTTAATTAAAGTTTATTCATGTATAATATACAGTTGATGAGAATGAAAAACATTATCTATGTTATAAATGGCCCAAACTTGAATTTATTGGGCAAACGTGAACCTTCCATATATGGACTTGAAACGTTGGACGATATTGAACTTGCTTGTAAGACGATTGCTATAAAGTTAGGTTTTGAAATACGATTTTTACAAAGTAATGCAGAACACCATCTTGTAAATTGGATTAATGAAGCTTGTGAAGATGCTTGCGGTATTGTTATTAATCTAGCCGCATATACTCATACATCCATTGCATCTCTGGATGCCCTCAAAATTTTTGAAGGACCTATTATAGAGGTTCATATTTCAAATCTATATAGACGTGAATTATTTAGGCATCATTCATATATATCATCTGTTGCAAGTGGGGTTATTATCGGTTGTGGAATTCAAGGTTATATTTTTGGAATAGAGCGTATTGCTATGCTTATTTCTAATAAGAACATATAATTTTTATATGACCACATTATTTCTTATTTTGAGAAATAAGTTAGTTGTATAGGTTAATGTAGTCATGTTACTACAAATACTTGAGTTGTAGAAAAAAAGAGGATTAATCCTAACCGTGTCTATATTGAGCATTATTCAGTCTTTTATTGGGTTGCATTCGCGTAATCATAAATTTAGTGATGACCATCATATTCAACATGAGAATTTTACAATTGAGAAATTTCGGGAACAAGGAACAAAAATTGCGCTTCAAGAGCTTTCATCTTCCTTTCCATCTCTTCCAGTAGATTTTTTTAAATCTATTTACAATAATGAAAAATCTATATTACGTTCTCATCGTTCTTATATATTAGACATCGAATCTGGAGGGTCCATTACTCCTTCAATAGAACTTATCTTAGATAATTATTACATAGTAGAAGAAGCTATCAAAGAAATTAAACGTAGTTTTTCCAATCGATTATATAAACAGTTGCCAAGCGTTAGAGTTTCTGGTTTGAAGGTACCTCGTATCGTTGTCTTGATTTCTTTTTATGTTTCTCATACGTGCTGTGTTTTTTCGCATGAAAAGCTTGTTGCTATAGTTGAGGGCTTTCAATCTGTCGAAGATCTTACAATTGGTGAGTTAAAAGCTATTCCAGGATTGCTCAGGTTTTTTTTAATTGATCGTTTACAGCGTCTTTTAATTCGGGTTGAACATTCACGGCAGATGCGGCAGAAAGCCAGTGATGCTGTTAATCAACTTCTAGCTATGGATTCAGTGAGTGAAAGAAATTCCTTTTGTAACGAGTTAGAGGCCTTTATAAAACATGATACGTTTATCACGTTTTTCTTACTGTATATAAAATCTAACTTACCAGATTTAGAGAGTGTTTTTGATGAGTTAGAAAAACGTTTTAAAGAAGTTGGCCGTGATTTAAATCTCGTTTCTATAGAACAACAGAAAAAACTTAATGCCGACTCTTCTATGATTTCATCCATTATAGATAGCTTGCGTAAAATTGATAGTATCCAATGGGCGCTTTGGATTGAAGAAGTAAGTAGTATTAATCTTTTTTTACGAAAAAATAGTGACTACGGTGAGTTGGATTCTGAGTCTCGTAATCAATATTGTAACATTATTGAAAATCTTGCTCGTCGATCTGGTTGTTCTGAGATGCAAGTAGCTAAAAAAGCTATTTCTATGTTGGCCGATGTTTCTGTGAGTGAAAAGATAACTCGCCCTGCAAATATAGGTGATTTTTTAATTGGCTTGCACAGTAAAAAATTAAAAAACAAATAAGATATAAAACTACTTTTTTTGAATATTTTGAAATTTTACTTCGTAAATTTCACTGGTTGTCAATAGCTGTACCGACAATTCTCCTGACGATAGTTGTGGTTAAATTAGCTGTAAAATTTTTAATTTACTTTGAAATTCCTTTCATGGATATTCTGATTTTTATAGTTTTATTTTCTATCCCTGCATCGGAAGTAGCTTCAGGACTTTTTAATGCGTTAATTTCTAACTTTTTGAAACCAATACGTCTTGTTGGTTATGAATTCAAAAATGGCATTCCGGCTGAGGCAAGAACTTTAGTTGTTGTTCCTTGCCTTATAGATAATCGTGATACTGTTGATAGCTTGTTACGTGTTCTGGAGGTGCATTACTTATCTAATCCATCTGGAGATGTTAGTTTTGCTTTGCTGTCTGACTGGATCGATAGTGATTATGAAGATAGTCCTTTTGATCTGGAATTGTTGGCATATGCAAAAGAAGAAGTCAGAAAGCTTTCAGAACGGTATCCTCGTGACGGAATAAAACGTTTTTTCTTGCTACATCGTCGTAGATTATTCAATCCTTCAGAAGGTGTCTGGATGGGGTGGGAACGTAAGCGAGGAAAGTTGGAGGAACTCAATCATCTTTTGCGCGGTTCACAAAATACCAGTTTTATTCCAGGTTCTAATGTTTTCCCAAGTGATGTTCAATATGTCATGACTCTTGATGTTGATACGCGATTAATTAGAGATTCTGTAACAAGAATTGTTGGAAAAATGCATCATCCTGTTAATAGACCATTAATTGATATTGAGAAAAAGCGTGTAATATATGGATATGGGTTGATGCAACCAAGAGTTATCCCTTCATTTACAACCAATAAACAAGCATCCATTTTCCAAAGAATTTTCTCTGTTGATAGAGGAGTCGATCCATATATTTTTACAGTTTCTGATCTTTATCAAGATATTGCTGGTGAAGGAACTTTTACTGGTAAGGGGCTTTATCATGTTGATGTTCTAAAAATCGCATTGGAAGGTCGTATAAAAGAAAATACAGTCCTTAGTCATGACCTTCTTGAGGGGGCATTTGCACGTTGTGCTCTTGTTACAGATATTGAGTTAGTAGAGAATTTTCCTACTCGATATGAAGTTGAAATGGCTCGTCAGCATAGATGGATAAGAGGAGATTGGCAGCTTTTCCCATATATTCTTAATCCTTTCCGAGGGGTTCCGGCGCTTGGAAGATGGAAAATGTTGGATAATATTCGACGTTCTTTGGTTCCGATATTCTGGTTAATAACTGTTGTATTTAGTTGGATTTGTTTTCCTGTTTTTGTGGCGCTTATTTGGCAATTTTTGATGATCTTATGCCTTTTTGTTGCTCCTACATTATCTTTGATTTCAAAACTTATTCCTAAGTCTAAAGATATAGTACATAGGGTTCATTTTTATAATTTGTATAAAGATATATATTCTGCCAATGCACAAATCGCATTACGTATTGTTTTTATAGTAGATACAGCTTGTGTATCTTTAGATGCTATAGTCCGTGCAATTTATCGTATGTTGATCTCTCGTAAACTAATGTTGCAATGGCAGCAAACAGCAAGCGTTATTTCCAATAAAAAAGGTGGATTGCTTTTTTATTATTATAAAATGTTAAAGGCTCCTGTTTTATCAATATTCTTTCTCTATATAGTTGGGGTTTTTAATAGTAGTGCATATTTTGTTTGCCTTCCTTTTATCCTTCTTTGGATATTGTCTCCAGCGATTGCTTGGTTTGTTAGTCAATCAACCGAAACAGAAGATAATTTAATTATTACAGAAACTGTTTCTTTTGAGCTTCGTAAAATTGCTCGACGTACTTGGAATTATTTTGATCATTTTGTAACACCTGAGCAAAATTTTTTACCTCCTGATAATTTTCAGGAATATCCATCTCCTGTTATTGCTGCACGTACTTCTCCAACGAATATAGGGGTCTATCTTTTATCTGTTGTTTCTGCACGTAAATTTGGTTGGATTTCTTTTGAAGAAACAATTGAACGTCTTGAAAATACTTTTGCTACTCTTGAAAAGATGGATAAATTTCGTGGTCATCTTTATAATTGGTATGAGACAGATACGTTAAAGGTATTAAATCCAATGTATGTTTCTACTGTAGACAGTGGAAATATTGCTGCTCATTTTTTGGTTGTTTCTTCTGCTTGTCAAGAATGGGCAAAAATGTTTTTTGTTTATATGAAAGGTGATATTGAGGGTATAAAAGATGTCTTAGGCATACTCAAGGAAGAGATAGATAGTCTTTTAGTTGGCCATAAAACAGTAGGGTTATTAAAAGAGACTTTTCAAAAAAATATTTCTGTATTTCGTGTATACTTAGAAAGTCCTGATCACAATAATTTTCTCATTGCAGAGCAAGCAAATATATATTTGAGTTTGGCTCAAGAACTTCAAAAGCTTGCTGCATTTATTCATCAAGAGGTACAATCAGGATCCTCTCTTGAGATCGTTAAATGGGTTGAGCAGCTGATAAAAGTTTGCCAAGCACATATTAAAGATCATTCTCTAGATATTTCTCAAATTGAGATATTTAGAAATAGGCTTGACCTTTTGTATGATCTTTATCACAAATTTTCTCTTAATATGAAGTTTGATTTTCTTTTTAATAAGGATCGAAATCTTTTATCAATAGGTTATAAGGCAAGCCCATGGACACAACGTTTAGATGAAAATTGCTATGATATGATTGCTTCAGAAGCAAGGTTGGCCAGTTTATTTGCGATAGCAAAAGGAGATGTTCCTACACAGAATTGGTATAAACTGAAGCGTCAGTTGGTGTCTATTGGTTCTCAAGTAGCCTTTTTATCTTGGTCTGGGTCGATGTTTGAGTATTTAATGCCGACCTTGGTTATGCAAGAATTAAAAGGTGGTATTTTTGATCAGACTAACAATTTAATTATTAAACAGCAAATAAAATATGGTGATCAGAATAATATTCCCTGGGGTATATCGGAGTCAGCGTATAATGCTTTTGGTGATGATTTTTCATACCACTATAGTGCTTTCGGGGTTCCAATTTTAGGGATTAAGCGTGGTTTGTCTCGACATTTGGTTATTTCTCCGTATTCTACTATTCTTGCTAGCCAATATATTCCTGAAGTATCTTTAAGTAATATTAAAAAACTCCGTAGTTATGGTGCTCTTGGCATTTACGGTTTTTATGATTCCATTGATTTTACTCCAGATCGAGTTAAGGAAGATCAATCTTTTTCTGTAGTATATAATTATTATGCCCATCATCATGGAATGTCGATTGCTGCAATTTGTAATGTAGTTTTCCATGGATGGTTACGTAAATTATTTCATTCTAACCCCATTATCGAATCCGTTGAATTACTGTTACAGGAACGTATTCCACAGGACGCAAGAAAAACAAACCTCAAACATGAGACGAAAGCTATCGTTAAAATACAACAAGAAAATATTCTTCATCCAGAAGTAAGAATTTTCAATGATCCCTTATACCATGAACGTCAAATAGCATTTTTTTCGAATGGCGAATATGCAACAATGTTGACGAGCCTTGGAACAGGATATTCCCGTTGTAAAGGGCAAGCGATCTCACGTTGGAAAGCAGATCTTAACAAGGAAAATACAGGATTTTTTATCTTTCTGCGTGATATAAAAACTAATGATTGGTGGTCAGCGACTGCAGAGCCGCGTTCTATAGAAGGAGAAATTTCAAAAGTAATTTTTAGAGACGAAAAAGCAGAATTTATTAAAAAAAATGGTAATATTACAAGTCATGTTGAATGTATTGTTTCTAGTAATAGTAATGCTGAAGGCCGTAATATTACAATTAATAATGCTGGGGAAGAGGAATGTTTTATTGAACTTACTTCTTATGTAGAGCCAGTGATATGTAAAGAAGAAAATGATAATGTTCATTCCGCTTTTTCGAGGATGTTTGTTAAAACAGAGATTAGTCAGGAAGATCACTTTATTATAGCTGAACGGCATAAGAGATTGCCGAACGACATAGAAATGGTTATGGCACATCTTGTTGTACATGATGGGTGTATAGTCGATAATATAAAAAGCGAAACAAACAGACGCAATTTTATTGGTAGAGGTCGTAGTATTTCTAATGCTGCTGCTTTTGATAGTGATGCCGAGTTTTCTTGTAAAGATGGTTTTAGCTTGGATCCTGTTCTATCCCTTCGGTTCTATGTACGAATTCTACCTAAAGATGAAGTTACAGTTACTTTTTGGAATATTGTAGCGTCTAATCGTGCTGAACTTGAAAAAGATATTGCATTTTATAAACATCCAAATCGATTTAACATTGAAATGGATGAAGTTGTTAAGAAAGTGCAATCTCATTTTATCCAAATTGGTATTACATCTCAGCAGGCATTGGCATTTCAAAAACTTGGATATTATCTTGTGTATCCTGATAACAGGTTTCGTGTTTCTTTAGATGTAATGAAGAGTAGTTTAAAGCCACAGTCAATTCTTTGGCCATTATCAATTTCAGGTGATTTCCCAATCTTTACCTTACGAGTTAATGATGATCTTGATATAGAAATTGTTCGTGAATCATTATTAGCACATGAATATTTATGTAGCGTTGGAGTGATTTCAGATTTGGTTATTATTAATGAAAGGAAGGCTTTTTATGCTGAAGAAATACAAACTATCATTAATAGTGTGTGTGAAAGCTTCCAGTGGCGTGAGCAGGCCAAGGGATTAAGACAGCATATTTTTTTGTTAAGGCGGGATTTAATAGATCCATTAATCTTCCAGGCATTACTTGCTATATCGAGAGTGGTTTTGCATGCTTGTAACGGTAAAATTATTCACCAAATTATGGAAGTTACTGATTCCGATGATAAAAATGAACTTGTTAAGCCTTTATATTGTTCTAACTATAGGCAGAAGCCTGAAATAGTTGTTGTTGATAAAAAGTGTGAATTAGAATTTTGGAATGGTTATGGAGGTTTTTCAAACGATGGCTTGGAATATAATATCCAACTTATTGGTGGGCAAGTAACACCTAATCCTTGGATTAATATTGTTTCCGGGGAAAACTTTGGATTCCATGTGTCAGCAGAAGGAGCAGGTTTTACTTGGAGTCAAAACTCTCGGGATTATAAAATTACGCCTTGGAGTAATGATCCTGTTATTAATCTTTCAGGAGAAGCATTTTACATCTACGATAAACAGAATTCTTCTGTGTTTACACCTCTTCCCGCAATTTCTAATAGTAATAATATATCTTTTAATATTAGACATGGATTGGGATATTCAGTTTTTTCTAGTATTCAAAATGAATTAGAAATAGAATTAACACAAACAATAGATCGTTTAAACTTAGTGAAACTTTCTTGTTTAAAACTAAAGAATCTTTCTAATACGTCACGACAATTATGTGTCTATAGTTATGTAGAGTGGGTTCTTGGAATAAATTCACAAAATACAGCTCCTTTTATTATGATAGATCGTGATGAGGCAACTGGTGCATTGCTAGCTAATAATCCTTATAATTTAGAATGTTGTGCTCGGACAGCTTTTTTGGCAAGCAGCAAGATGCCTTCAGGATTTACTTCTAGTAGAAAAGAATTTTTAGGAGGTAATTTTGGTGATATATTTATGCCACAAGCTGTTGTATCAGGGTCTGCTCTTTCAGGAACATTAGATACATATGGAGATCCAGTTTCTGCGCTGGCAGTTGATGTCAATCTTAGTGTAGGTGAAGAATATGAAGTGGTTTTTTATCTTGGAGATAGTGCTTCCAAGGAAGAAGCTAAAGAGTTAATTCATCATATTGTTAGCCCTTCATTTTCGAAGAAAACGTTAGAGAGTGAGAAAGACTTTTGGAAATCATTTGTTGGTCTTTTGCAAGTTGAAACACCAGATAAAGCATTAAACTATATGGTTAATACTTGGTTGCCCTATCAGAGTTTGGGTTGTCGTATTATGGCGCGTTCCGCTTTTTATCAGGCAAGTGGTGCATTCGGTTTTCGGGATCAATTACAAGATACTCTTGCTTTCTTGATAATACAACCAAATCTAGCACGTCAGCAAATTATAAGGGCCGCTTCCAATCAGTTTCAAGAAGGCGATGTTTTTCATTGGTGGTTGCCAGGGACTGGAGCAGGCGTACGTACTCTTATTTCTGATGATGTTGTGTGGCTTGCCTATGCGATTGATACCTATTGTTCAGTAACAGGGGATTTTGATTTTCTTAATGAAGAAGTTTCTTTTATAGAAGGTAAGCCATTAGCATATGGACAACATGATGCATTCTTTAAGCCAGAAATTTCGAAAGAAAAAGCAAGCATTTATGAACATGCAGCTCGTGCTATTGACCTTGCTATTAAGAGAACAGGTAAAAATGATTTACCACTCATTCTTGGTGGTGATTGGAACGATGGTATGAATCTTGTTGGAATACAAGGAAAAGGAACGAGTGTTTGGTTAGGTTGGTTTTTGGCAGGAGTTTTAAAAAAATTCATTCCAATAGCAAAGTTACGTCATGATTTTGATCGATTGTTGATATGGGAGAAGCATTTTAATAAATTAAAGGACGCATTAGAAAATTTTGCTTGGGATGGGGAATACTATTTGAGAGGTACATTTGATGATGGTTCACCATTGGGATCAAGTAAAAATGATGATTGTGCAATTGATTCGATTTCACAGTCATGGAGTGTTTTGTCAGGAATAGGTGATAAAGAACATTCTAATAAAGCCATGGATGCAGTACTAAAAAAATTAGTAGATGAAGAAAATAAGATCATACTTTTATTTACACCACCTTTTGTAAAAGCTGAAAAAAACCCAGGTTATATAAAATTTTATCCTCCAGGGGTTCGGGAAAATGGTGGTCAATATACACATGCTGCTGCGTGGGTAGTTATGGCTCTTATTGAGCTTGGTCGGTATGATGAGGCTTGGAAATGTTTTGCAATGTTAATGCCAATAAATCATTCTCTTACATATGAACAAGTCCAAAAATATAAAGTAGAGCCTTATGCCGTGGCAGCTGATGTTTATAGTCAAGGAGATTATAAAGGGCAAGGTGGCTGGACCTGGTATACTGGTTCTGCTGCTTGGCTCTATCGTGTAGCTATTGAAGGTATTCTTGGAGTGCGTAAAAAAGGAAATACATTATATGTTAATCCAGCAGCGCCTTCAATTTGGCCAAGCTATAATGTAAAGATTGTTCTACAGGAAAAAATATATTTAATTAAAGCTATCAATGATAAAGGGAAATGGTATGTTACTATAAATGGTAAGAGAATTGATGATCAGGGTTACAATCTTGATAGTAAAGAATAGGATTTATTCTCATCTCTGATGTTTTAGTAATATTTTTCTTAATAAAGAAATGCAACTCATCTTTGAGTAAAGAAGTTATAATTTTTCCTGTTAGTTTATATTCTTGGTATGTCACTATTTCTATAAAAGTTTAAGTGATTAAACCAATAATTTTATGGACATTATGTATTGTTTCTTGAGCAAGAATTCGAGCACGCATACTTCCTTTATATAAAATATTATCAATATAGGCTGGATCTTTTAATAGGTAATGTATCTTTTCAGAAATAGGTATCAATTCTGAAATTACTGCATCCGTAAAGGCTAATTTAAAACTAGAAAAAGATTTTCCTCCAAATTCTTTTAAAATGTTTTCGTTTGTTGTATTTGTAATGGCTGCTAAGATAGCTACAAGATTTTTAGCTTCAGGACGATTTTTTAATCCTTCAACTTGTGATGGTAGTGGTTCAGAATCAGTCTTGGCTTTACGGATCTTTTTTGCAATCATATCAGCACTATCAAGAAGATTAATGCGAGATAAATCAGAAGAATCTGATTTAGACATTTTTTTAGAGGCGTCTTTTAGAGACATTACACGTGGTATTGAAGTATCGATTAAAGGTTCAACTATTGGAAAAAATCCATAAATGGATTGTTCGCCATACATGATATGAGTCCCACATTTGTGGTTTTTTATCCTTTGTTCAAAATCCATATTAAATTTCTGGGCGATATCGCGAGTTAATTCAAGGTGTTGTTTTTGATCATCTCCTACAGGAACACAATTTGCACGATATAACAAAATATCAGCTGCCATTAAAACGGGATAAGAATAAAGTCCAAGAGAAGCCGTTTCTCTATTTCTTCCTGCTTTTTCTTTAAATTGAGTCATTCGATTAATCCATCCTATACGAGTGACACAATTTAAGATCCAAGCAAGTTCAGCATGTTGAGGAACTGAAGATTGGTTGAAAATAATATTTTTAACTGGGTCAATACCAACGGCAAGGAAAGAAGCTGTAATCAAATGGATTTGGCTTCTTAAATTTTCATGTAAAAGTTGTGTTGTGATAGCATGTAAATCTACTATACAATAGATACACTCAGAATTTTTCTGTAATGCTATAAACTGACGTATTGCACCTAGATAATTACCAAGATGCAATTTTCCTGTTGGTTGCACTCCTGAGAAAACAAGTTTCTTAAATAGACTCATAATTTCCTTTAATTTTCTAAAAATTCATATCATTATATTAATTAATCTTTAGATTTAATTTATTTATGACTTAGCATCATTTTCGCGAATCTTTTAGTGCAGAAAGTAAATCTATTCCACTGAAAAAACAAGCCAAAGGTATATAAACTGATATGCTTACTACAATAATCATTCCTAAAGCTTTTACTTGATTGAAGAGGTTATTCTCAGAAATAAGCAAATGAGAAAATTGAGATTTAAGAGCTATGATTAACATGAGCATCACACTTGAAGCTACGAGTATTCCTAATATTCTGTGAATTGATTCTTTTTTGAAGCTTAATTGTTGATTTTTTAGTAAAGTTATTGTTAAGAAAATTGCATTTACCCAACCTGAAACAACTTCAGCACAAGCAATTCCACGGACACCAATGTATGGAAATAAAAGTATAATCAATATACAATTAATACTTACAGATATTAAAGTAAATATCATAGGTGTTCGGGTGTTTCCTTGAGCATAAAAGCTTGGTTGAAACGTTTTTATAATAACAAAACCTGGTAATCCCAGGCTGTATACGAATAATATTGATGATACAATAGAAGTATTATATGGAGTAAAAGCTCCATGTTCATATATCACACGGATGATTTCTTCTGAAAGAGAACATAATGCAAAAACTGCTGGTATCGTTAGAAAAAATCCAAACTCAATAGAACGACTTTGGAGCCATAGGATTTCTTTTTTCTGTGCTTTTTTAAGGGCATGGGATAGTTCTGGAAGCAACACAATACCAATCGCTATTCCTATTGTACCAAGAGGAAGTTGATATATGCGATCTGCATATTGAAGAGAAGAAATCGCTCCTGATTTATTGGAAGCAATGGCCTGACCAATAAGTTGATTAATTTGAGTTACGCTACCTGTGATTGCTATAGGTAATGCTAGAACTACGAACTTTTTAATATTATATGTAATGCGAGGTTTCCTGAGATGTATATTAATACCTGCATTTTTTACAGCAATCCATAAGACAAGAAGCTGTACAATTCCCGATGCAAGAACACTCCAGGATAATATCCATGCTGCATCTTGGGCAGTAGCACTATGTGATAAGATATAAATAAGTGCAGAAACCATGATGATATTTAAGAATATAGGAGAAATCGCTGCTATGAAATAATGGCGCAAAGAATTTAACAATGCACTCATCATGGCAGTCAATGACATACACATTAAATAAGGAAACATTACAATTGATAGTTTTACTGTTAAATAATATTTACTTGGATCATTAGAAAAACCAGGCGCTAAAATAAAACGAACGATAAAGGGCATCATTAATTCTATAAGAATAGTAAAACCTAAAAGTACTGAAAAAAGGATACCAAAAATTTCTTCAGAAAAACGACTTGCGCTATCAACACCATTATTTTCAATTTCTTTTGAAAAAAGTGGAATAAAAGCTGCGTTAAAAATACCTTCAGCAAGTAATCTTCGAAAAAGATTTGGGAAACGGAATGCTGCGTAAAATACATCTGCTACAGGACCTATACCGAGAACTGTAGCCATTAAAGTTTCTCTGATAAAACCAAAAATACGGCTCCCTAATATTGATAAACTAACTGTAGCAAATTTCTTGAAAAGCCGCATTTTTATATTGACCTTATATTACTTTTATAAATAGGATCTGAAAAATAGAGATAATTAATAAGATTGTCTTCAAAATTTGCTATGGTCACTTTAGTAAAGTTCATTTACTAAAGGTCGCAACAAAAAATATAGATAAATTTTGCTAAATTCAAGGCTCAACTGACATAACTATTGTTTTGTATATAATCTTTTAAAATACATTGGTGTATATTTGTATAAAGTTAGTTTAGTAACTTAACTTAATTAACTATAAAAAATCAAAAAAATTCAATCTTATACTTAAAGTTATGAGATTTTGATGCGGTGAAGAAAAATTTTAAATACAGATATATTTTGCTGTTTTTAATCATTTGTGTTCAGCGTTTACATGATAAAGTATTTATTCTTTAGTAAGAATATTTACATTTTTTAATAAAATAGAAAATTTATTTCTTAATAATTTTTTGTTTGCATAGAATAATTAAAAGAATAAAAATGTTTTTTAGAGTTTTTGCCTTATTTTTGTTAATAAATAGCAGGTTTTATACATGAATTTCTCTTCCCATCTATCTGTCCCGCATATTGATATGATTTGTTTAGACAAGCTTGCAGAAATAGCTGTAAAAGTAGGCTTGAATATCCAAGATGGACAATCTGTTATAATAACAGCTCCAATAGAATCTTTACCATTAACAAGATTAATAACGAAACATGCTTATTTATCTGGTGCTGGTTTAGTTAGTATTTTTTATACGGATGAAGAGACAACTCTTATCCGCTATCAATACAGCAATCATAATGGTTTGAGCAAAGCTGCAGATTGGCTTTACAAAGGTATGGCACAAGCATATTCTGCTGGTACAGCTCGATTGGCTATATCTGGTAGTAATCCAGTTTTATTAGCTGACCAAGATCCAGATAAGATTATGCGTGTAGATCGTGCATATTTTACATCTTATAAGCCCGCTTTAGAAAAAATTTCTAACTTTGATATTAATTGGAGTATTATTTCTTATCCGAGCGCTTCTTGGGCAAGAGTTGTCTATCCTGATGATCCTGAACCGATTGCTATAGCAAAATTAGCGAAAGCGATTTTCGCGATTTCTCGTGCAAATGTTGATGATCCAATTGAAGCCTGGAAAAAGCATAATAATTTTCTTCATAAACGTGCGAAGTTATTGAATGATAAACATTTTTCTGAAATTCATTTTATAGGCCCAGGAACTTTTCTTAAAGTTGGCTTGGTCGATGGGCATTTATGGCAAGGCGGTTCGTCTACTGCAAAAAACGGTGTTATTTGTAATACTAATATCCCTACGGAAGAAGTTTTTACAACACCCCATAAATTAAAAGTAGAAGGTTATGTATCAAGTACTAAGCCACTTTCATATCAGGGAACACTCATTGACGGTATTAGAGTACGTTTTGAAGAAGGTCGTGTCGTTGAAGCAAAAGCATTAAAAAACGAAGCAATTTTTTTGAAAATGCTTGGTAGTGATAGTGGAGCTTGTAGGCTTGGTGAAGTAGCTCTTGTTCCAAATTCTTCTCTTGTTTCAAAAACAGGTATTTTATTTTATAATACTTTATTTGATGAAAATGCATCTTCACATATAGCATTTGGACAATGTTATGCAAAATGCTTTATGAATAACTCGAGTTTGTCTTCGCAACAGATTGAAGAACAAGGAGGAAATACAAGCATTATTCATGTTGACTGGATGATTGGATCAAATGAAATAGACGTTAATGGTATTACAAAAGATGGTAATTCTATCCCTGTTATGAGAAAGGGAGAATGGGTTGATTAGAATAAGTTTCCTTGATTGCTAATAGTCGGTTTTTTTGTTTTTAGAGAAGGATTTTTTTTTAAAAGCAAACTTTTTCTATCGGTATTTATTATAGCAGTACTATTTCCATCAGAAAATTCAATAATTATTTCTGTACTAGGAAGTAATTTAGCAGATTTTGTAATAGGTTTGTTATTCTTATCCCGGACTGCAGCATATCCACGGTGAAGAACGTTATAATGAGATAGAGATTGAAGAACACGATTATGGGTTGAAACAATGATTTTGTGATTTTTTATTCTATCAAGTATTATGGTTTCAGCCCGATATGTTAATGTTTTAACACGTGAGGCTATATGTGTTTTTTGGATATTTAAGTTTTCTGGAAAAATACGTAATACTGTAGCGCTATTATTTATTCTTATAGCTAGGTTATTTAAAAATCGTTCTATAGTGTATTCAAAGCGTAATGTTTTTTCTCTTATTTTTTGACGATGACAGAAGATATAGTTGATTAATAAGTCTGATCTTATCTTTAAGGAAATTTCTTTAAAGGAACGCAGTTTATGGAGTTTTGTTATTTCAAATCCATGTTCTAAGTTAAGAGATACTTTATCAAAGCGGTAACGTGGACAAGAAAGAATTTGATCACAAGAAGGAAAACACCGAATTAAAGATAAGAGACGATCATTACAAGATTTCATATGCCGCTTAATAACTTCTTGGAGACGACAGGCAATATTATTCAGTAATTCTTCTAGATCTGCTTTGACAGGAACAGCCATTTCAGCAGCTGCTGTAGGGGTGGGCGCTCGTAAATCTGCAACATAGTCAAGCAACGTCCAATCTGTCTCATGTCCAATCGCAGATATTATTGGTATATTACTGTTAGCTGCAGCTCGTACTACTATTTCGTCATTAAAGCTCCAAAGATCTTCAATGCTTCCACCGCCGCGTGCGACAATAATTACATCCGGTTTAGGAAAAAGATTCTCTTCTGAGATAGAATTGAGACCTTGAATTGCATTTGCTATTTCCTGACCAGAGCCTTCTCCTTGTACTTTTATCGGCCAAACAATTACATGTAGCGAAAAGCGGCAAGAAATTCTGTGTAAAATGTCACGGATAACTGCTCCTGTTGGGGATGTGACCACTGCAATAATTTTTGGCATAAAAGGTATTGGACGCTTACGTTCAATAGCAAATAAGCCTTCGTTTTCAAACTTTTTCTTTCTTTCTTCCAGAAGAGCCATCAGTGCACCAACACCAGATGGCATCATTTTTTTCAATAATAATCTGATATTTAGATGACCCTGGAAAGGTAGTTATTTTACCAATAAGAATAAATTCTATACCTTCTTCTGGTAAAAATTTTAGCTTATTAAAAGTACCTTTCCATATTACGGCTTCAATACGAGCTTGATGATCTTTTAATGCGAAATAGGCATGACCGGAAGAATGTGGTCCGCGATACCCCGACACTTCTCCTTTTACACGGACATATGAAAAATTAGATTCAATAGTAAGTTTTATAAGACTAGAAAGCTCTGATATTGAGTATTCTGTAATGTTTATTAAATCTTGTTTATTTGAGTTAATCATGCGTAATTATATAATCTGATATTAACTTGAATAGTATATTAAGTAAAAACTTAATGATACAACAATTTTAATAAGAAAAATGATATAATATTTTATGATTACTACTTTTAGCTGTTATTTTTTTTCATGGAGAAGGTTGGGAGAAAAATAATAAAGTTTTACAATCTGCCCTTCATTTCCAGGAATGGGTTTAATATAATTTGGTATGTTATTTTCCAAAATTCTTGCATAGAGTCCATTTGGACTATTATGTTTTGCTGCAATTACCTCAAAATCATTTTTACAAATTGCAATAATTTGAACTCCTGTATCCTTTAAAATTTGTTTTGCTTTATCTGGGGGAAACATTTCAATATGGAATTGAGCAAGTAATCCACTTTGATCTCGATGATATGGCCCAGAAAGTACGTGGTGACGTGTAAATCGTAAGATAGGAGCTCCCATGTTTGATGGAGCTGATACTATACTTGGAGGGAACTTGCTTAATCTTTCCAGCGCAGTAATGCTGCTACAGTTTGCAACTATTTTATCAAGTTTTGTTTTTGATTGAAAAGGAAAGAAGATGGTAGTGCATAATAATACCCAGAATGCAGGCAATATACTTAAAATAACTCCTATATAAGTAATCGACAGTTTCCAATCATTTGGGTTTGCAAGTCTCTTATACCGTAAATTTGTTATCAATGGCATAAAAGCTAAAGGGGTTAAAAGATTTGCAAAAATAAATTGGCGTACTTCTATTAAAGAGATTACCCAGTTAATCATAATAAGTGCGAATATAATACTATGATATAAAATTTTATCATGCCTTATTATTTTATATAGACATATCAGTATCCCTAATAATGGAGCTATGTAATAAACGCCAAGCATTTGAGGATCGTATTGGGCAATTTGGATGAAAGACTGTGCTTCATTAACGTGATCTAGCCATAATTTTTTAAGTTCAGGATTCAGGCTGGACATAGGGTTTGCTATACATTGCGGTGCTATTATTGCAGTAGTTATTAATACGATAGCTCCAAGAATTATAGTTGTTGTAAGACGTTTTGCTGTTGATTGGTGTTCTGCTAAAAAAGTTATAACAAAAAGACCAATACCACTTATAGCTATTGTTGCGTAGATGCCGAAAGAGAAATTATCGCAAGTTACTGTTGTGTATTTTTGAGGAGAGATGAAACCAAAAAAACATAAAGTAAGAGAAAGGCTTAAAGATAATCCGAAAGCTCTTGCAGCAGAAGAAAAAGATTGTCCTTGTGATACCCATAAAAGACACACCACAATAACAGACACTATCACAAATGGCGTTGTTTCAGCTCCTATTACGATGGCTGCTGCTGCTGCGATACCAGCTATAGTAAAACTTCTAGGATTCCATGTTAAATCAAGAAGCATAGCAGCAATAGTAGCAGTTAGAAGCATGTGAATATTATGATGATCAATGGAACCAGGAGCAAATGTTGGTATAAATATCAAAAAACAGAATGTTATCACGAGTGTTAAATGCATGTTGAAAATATTGCCAGATCGCTTTCCTGCGAGAGCCATTACTATCATTATAGGTATTATTAGAAGGAGGGGATAGATTGAGATAGTAATGTTTTCTGCTTGTTCCTGAGGCATGAATAGGCTAAAAAACATAATAAAGCTGCCTATTATTAAGTCTATCAAACGGGACCAATGCATTAATGTACCGCCTTTTAGTCCTAACCTGTATTGGGTCATATCAAACCAATCTTGTCCAGAAAGCCAGTCACGTATTTCAACAAGACGCAGGAAGCTATCATTATCTGAAGCAGCCATGTAACCGTTAAGTCGATTCGGCCAGTGATAAATGAAGATAGTTATAATGCTTACTATTGAATATAAGATGCTCACTGTAAAAGGATTTGATAGCATTGGTTCTATAAGTGATTTCTTTTGCACAACACATCTCGAGGTATGGATTTAGAATAATATTATTAGTATTTAGTTATAACTATTAAATAATTATAATTTATTACTGTATACTATGTAAATATTGAGGTAGAAGTAGAAAATGAGCAACGATTTGAGCATAAATTTTGATATTGCAATTCTTATTCCTTGTTATAATGAGGCTATAACAATTTCTGAGGTTGTAAGAGGATTTAAGGAGTCTTTACCTAGTGCTCAAGTTTATGTTTATGATAATAATTCCAGTGATAGTACTGCATTACGTGCGATGTTATCGGGTGCTAAGGTAGTGCGCGAGAGTCATCAAGGAAAAGGAAATGTAGTACGTCGTATGTTTTCTGATATTGATGCTGATATATATTTGATAGCAGATGGTGATGGAACATATTCAACAGCTGATGCTCCACAATTAGTGAATAATCTTATAACAGAGCGTGCAGATATGGTCGTGGGGGTGCGTCGTTATAAAAAAAACTATATTGATCGAAAAGGTCACCTTTTAGGAAATCTTTTTTTTAATAAACTGTATCGTATTATGTTTAGGGATGAATTTACGGACATATTTTCCGGGTATAGAGCTTTTTCTCGTCGATTTGTTAAAAGTTTTCCAGCAATTTCTAGTGGGTTTGAGATAGAGACAGAAATGTCTGTATATTCATCGTTATTAAAAATTCCGGTTGTAGAAATAGAATTGGATTATGGATCTCGGCCAGAAGGTTCGTCTTCAAAGCTTTCAACTTTTACTGATGGTATCAAGATACTCTCAATGTTTATTCTGTTGCTTAAAGAAACACGTCCTTTTATGTTTTTTGGATTAATTAGTATTGTACTTATGTTAATAAGCTTATGCCTTATGAACGATGTTCTTATTGATTATAATTACAAAGGATTTGTTTCACATAACCTAACTTTCTGGGTTTCATTAATTGCAGCAGTTTCTGCGTATACAACTTTAATGATGGGTCTTGTTCTGCATTCTATTGCAAGATTGCGTTTGGAGCAATTGCGTATGCAGTATATGACTTTTTCAGCTATTAATGTATCTCAAAAAATAAGAAAGGGCCTTTTGGTGAATGTAGCTTGAAAAGATTTGTTTTTTTTGGAGTTAGCGGAGCTATTGGATTTTTAGTTGATGCTGCTGTGTTGTTTTTTTTAATAAGATTTTTTGCTATAGGTGTTCTTTTAGCGCGGGTATTTTCTATAGGAATAGCAATGTTCATAACATGGCAACTAAATCGTATATTTACTTTTAAAGATTCAAAGTCAAAATATCGACTTTTCATTGAAGGTTTTCGGTATGGTTTTATAGGGATAATTTCTTCTTTTTTGAATTATGCGATATATGCTGGATTGTTAATGGTGCAGTCAGATTTACAGCCGTTGTTGGCTATGGTGCTATCATCATTAGCATCAATGCTCTTTAGCTTTTTGGGGTATTCTCGTTTTGTTTTTCGACGATAAAAGAATTTCTTTGTTATTGAATTAGTTTTTAAGGTTTAAAATTTCATTCTTTTAGTAATACTAACAAACTATTTCTAACATTAGTAAATGTTTTTCTTTAAAAATTAGAAACTATTGACTTTTAAAATAAAAGAAAGCTAAACTATTGTAGTCGTTATTAAAAATACTAAAGGGTGGGCGCTTTTGTTCCCGCTCTTTAATTTTCTGTAGTGAAATAATTTTTGATTGAAAAGGAGTGATTGATTGACAAGTAAGGCGGTTGCTGTTGAAAATGATATAAGGTTGATCGTTGAAGTAGGAATCGAACGTTCTATTGCTGATGTTATTGAGCCTTTAATAGTGTCAATGGACTTTAGACTTGTGCAAATAATGCTTTTTGGAAAGAATAGATTAACTTTGCAAGTTTTAGTAGAGCGTAACGATGGAACTATGACTTTAAAAGATTGCGAAGAATTGTCTAGGGCAATCTCTCCAGTTCTTGATGTGGAAGATTTAATAGATAAACCATATACTTTAGAGGTTTCCTCTCCTGGAATTAATCGTCCGATGGTAAGAAAGTCTGATTTTGTGCGTTGGAAGGATTTTGTTATTAAGTGCAAAACTAATGTCATGATTGGTAATAGTAAAAAGTTTTGTGGGAAAATTTTTGAAGTAGGTAATGACAGTTTTATTCTTGAAATTGATTTGGCATCGCGTGTTGAAATTCCATTCAGTTCGCTTTCTATGGCAAAGCTTGTGGTTACAGATGAGATGATTCGTAATTCTTTGGCAATTGCAAGTAAATAAAAAGGTTGATAGAATAGAATTTAAAAGAGATACGATAAGTGAGTTTTAGAAAAAACTGTGTTTTTTGTAATAAGCAGTTATATGGAGAATTGAGATGGTAGTCACTGCAAACCGACTCGAGCTTTTGCAAATAGCAGATGCTGTTGCATGTGAAAAAGTAATCGATCGTGATATAGTTCTTGCGGCGATGTCTGATGCAATTCAAAAAGCTGCGCGTTCACTTTATGGAACAGAATCGAATATTCGTGCTAACATTGATCCAGAAACAGGTGCAATTTCTTTGCGGCGTTTGTTAGAAGTGGTTGATGTTGCTGAAAATTATTCTGTTCAGATTCCTTTGCAATTGGCTTTAGATTATAATCCTGATGCAGTTATTGGCGATTTTGTTGAAGAACCTCTTCCTCCTATAGATTTTGGTCGTATAGCTGTACAATCTGCTAAGCAAGTGATTGTGCAGAGGGTAAGGGAAGCTGAGCGTGAGCGGCAGTATAATGAATTTAAGGATAATGTTGGAGAAGTTGTTAATGGTACAGTTAAGCGTGTCGAATATGGAAATGTTATTGTTGATTTAGGTCGTGGAGAAGGAATTATTCGTCGTGACGAGTTAATATCCCGTGAAGTATTCCGTCATGGTGATCGCGTTCGTAGTTATGTGCATGATGTTCGTCGTGAACAACGAGGACCACAGATTTTTTTATCACGTACTCACCCACAGTTTATGGTTAAGCTTTTTTCTATGGAAGTTCCAGAGATTTATGATGGAGTGATACAGGTAAAATCGGTTGCTCGTGATCCAGGATCAAGAGCAAAAATTGCAGTTTTTTCAGATGATACTTCTATTGATCCGGTAGGAGCATGTGTTGGTATGCGCGGTTCAAGGGTTCAAGCTGTTGTTGGTGAGTTGCAAGGTGAAAGGATTGATATAATTCCGTGGTCACCTGATCCAGCTACTTTTGTAGTTAATGCGTTACAGCCAGCAACGGTCACAAAGATTGTTCTTGATGAAGATTCTGGGCGAATTGAAGTAGTTGTTCCTGATGAGCAACTTTCATTGGCTATTGGTCGTCGTGGGCAAAATGTCAGGCTTGCATCACAGCTTACAGGCTGGGGTATTGATATTATGACTGAGAACGAGGAATCTGAGCGGCGTCAGAAAGAATTTAATGAGCGTACACAGCTTTTTATGGGTTCCATTGATGTTGATGAAATGATAGGCCAGCTTCTTGCTGCTGAGGGTTTTTCTGATGTAGAGGAATTGGCGTATGTAGGTTTGGACGAAATAGCTTCTATTGAGGGTTTTGATGAAGAAACTGCTTCTGAGATACAGAAAAGAGCACGTGAATACATTGATGGTTTAGAGGTAAAATCTGATAAAAAAATTGAAAAACTTGGTATTGTAGAGGAATTGTGTAAAATTGATGGTATGAATTCTCGTATTATGCTAGCTCTTGGAGAGGCAGGTATAAAGACTATAGACGATCTTGCAGGGTGTTCTATAGATGATTTGGTGGGATGGAGTGAGTATAAAGATGGTAAGGACAAAAAAATTGAAGGGTTTTTATCGAAGATTGATGTATCGAGTGATGTGGCTGAAAATCTCATTCTAAAAGCTCGACTTCAAGCTGGTTGGATCTCAGAAATAGATGTACCTTCTAAGGCGCAGGTTGCTAATAAATCGGATTAGAAATTTTTCACAGTTTTATGTATAAAGAAGCAAGTTTTCTCTTGAGAAGAAATTGAATTGCTGAAATGGGTTTTTATAAATTATAAAACTTAATTCTTTTGATATATTAAAGAGAGTTTTTAAGATAAAAGGGTTTATTGAAACATCATAATAATAATATCAAAAGTATTATGGATAGCATAAGTAATTAAGATATTTTGATGTAAATAGGGTTTAAAGGACAGAGTAGTTGAATTATCTCATCCCATTGTCCTAAGGAAAGCAAATTTATGACCGATAAAAAAGATAATAAAACATTGAATGTAACAGGAAAGAAAACATTAACATTAAAGGTTTCGAGTGTTAGTAAATCTTCTGTTCGTCAAAATGTGAATCAAGGTCGTGTTAAATCCGTTGTGGTTGAAACGCGCAAGCGTCGTCCACACCGTCAAGAAGATGAAAAAAATCCAATAGTTCTAAAATATTCGCAGCCTTTAGAATCTCCTTCTCGAAATCCTCAATTAGTCTCAAAGACTTCATTTAAAGGTGGTTTAAAAAAGAATCCTTATTCTGAAGATGTTTCTTCTTCACAGAAAAGGTCGTCTTCTTCTGTTTCTAAGCAACTTTCTCCTGAAGAAATAGAAAGTCGTCGACGTGCTTTAATTGAGGCTCAGCTTCGTGAAGTCGAGGAAGCTCAGGATAAGTATGAAGAGGAGAGTTCAGTATCTCCTGTAATTACAGAGGCTGAAATTAGTGTAGGTCAGGTTAAAAAAGATAATATAGATGAAAATGTTTTGTCGTTTGACAATACAATTGATTCGTCAGAGGGAATAGATTCTACTTTACCTCCTATGAAACTTTTAGATTCGGAGCAAGATAATTCAATTTTACGTAATAAAAATAGACGGCCTATGGAGGATGAAAGTAATAGTCGTGTGAAGTCACGTTCTAATGTGCGTGGTAAGAATACTGTTGCTAATTCAACAAAGTCTGTGATGCGTAATAAGGGAGAAGAAGAAAAGAGGCGTAAAAAGCTTAAAGTAACAACTGATGATTTTGACGATGAGGGTTCTTCGTTTCGTGGTCGTTCACTTTCAGCAATGCGTCGACGCCAAGAAAAAATTCGTAGAAGTCAATTGCAAGAATCGCGTGAAAAGATTTCACGTGATATTATACTGCCTGAGACAATCACTATACAAGAGTTGTCGCAGCGTATGTCAGAACGTTCGGCTGATGTAATTAAGTTTTTAATGAAAGAAGGCCAGATGATGAAACCTGGTGATGTTATTGATGCTGATCTTTCAGAAATAATTGCCAACGAATTTGGGCATACAGTGAAACGTGTATTGGAATCAGATGTTGAGTTAGGTATTTTTGATACTAAAGATGATGAGGCCGATTTAGAAGTGCGCTCGCCTGTTGTTACAGTAATGGGTCATGTGGATCATGGGAAGACATCGTTGTTAGATTCTATTCGTCAAGCGAATGTTGTTAAGGAAGAGGCAGGAGGTATTACCCAACATATAGGGGCTTATCAGGTTGAGAAGAATGGGCAAAAAATTACTTTTATTGATACGCCTGGTCACGCTGCTTTTACAGCAATGCGAGCACGTGGAGCTCAAGTAACAGATATTGCTGTTATTGTTCTAGCGGCAGATGATGGTGTTATGCCGCAAACAGTTGAATCTATAAAACACGCAAAAGCTGCTAATGTTCCAATTATTGTTGCTATTAATAAAATTGATAAGCCGAGTGCTAATGTACAAAAAGTTCGTACTGAGTTGCTCCAATATGAGGTTTTTGTTGAAAGTATGGGGGGAGAAGTTCTTGATGTTGAGGTTTCTGCCAAGAAAGGTCTTCATTTAGATAAATTATTGGATGCTGTTTTGTTACAGGCAGAGCTTCTTAATCTCAAAACGAATTTGAATCGTAGAGCAGAAGGCTCAATAATTGAAGCAAAACTTGATCGTGGTCGTGGTTCAGTTGTAACAATTTTAGTTCAAAATGGGATTTTACGCTTAGGTCAAATTATAGTAGCTGGTGATCAGTGGGGTCGTGTTAGAGCACTATTTAATGATAAAGGGGAGAGCGTATCAGAGGCTATGCCATCTATGCCTGTAGAAATTCTTGGACTTCAGGGAATACCAACAGCCGGAGATAAATTTGTTGTAATTGATAGTGAAAGTCGTGCCCGTGAGATTGCTGAATATAGGCAACGGTTGTCACGTGAGAAATCTATGGCTCGTCAGTCAGGATTACGAGGTTCTATAGAAAAGCTTATGAGTGATCTTTATACATCATCTGGTGTTAAGGAATTACCTCTGATTATTAAAGGTGATGTCCAAGGTTCTGTGGAAGCTATTGTTAATGCTCTTGAAAAATTAGCTACTGATGAAGTTAAGGTTCGTATTGTGCATTTCAGTGCCGGAGCAATCAACGAGTCTGATATATCTTTAGCGCAAGCATCTGATGCTACAGTTATTGGTTTTAATATTAGAGCTAATTCTCAGGCAAGGGTGCTTGCTGAGCGAGAAAATATAAAAGTTCTTTATTATAACATCATTTATGACCTTGTTAATGAAGTTAAAGAAGTGATGTCTTGTATGTTGAAACCAGAAGTGCGTGAAACTTTCTTGGGTAATGCTAAAATTATAGAGCTTTTTAATATTACAAAATTTGGTAAAATAGCAGGTTGTAAAGTTTTAGAAGGTAAGGTGGAGAAGGGTTCCGGCGTGCGCCTTATTCGCGATAAGGTGGTTGTGTACGAAGGTAAACTTAGGATGTTAAAACGTTTTAAGGATGAAGTCACAGAGGTAAGCATAGGACAAGAATGTGGTATAGCTTTTGAAAATTATGATAACATGCAAGTTGGGGATATGATAGAGTGTTTCCGTATTGAGTATATAAAGCGGTCACTTTAATAGGTTTTTTTCTAAAAGGTGTTTTTTATAAATATGGTAAAGAGTAAAACTTCAAGAGGGCTTGTGCGTACATTACGAGTCGGAGAGAAAATACGCGCTGTTCTAATGGAGCTGCTTTTTAAAGATGGATTTTTAAATATATTAATAAATAATACGACAATATTAATCTCAGAAGTACGTATGTCGGGAGATTTAAAAATTGCAACAGCTTACGTTTCTCTTCCGCAAGAAATAAATCACAATGAAATTATTTCAATTTTAAATAGTAATAGTAAATTTATTAGAGGTCGTATAGGTAAAATACTCAAAGATCTTAAATATATTCCAGAGATTTATTTTAAAGATGATAATTCTTTTCAAAATTACTCGAAAGTTGATGCTCTTTTACGATCTCCGAAGGTTGTCGTAGATTTATTGAAGCCCAATGTAGCTGAATAAGTATGTCTTTTTCCAGAAAATTAAGAGGTCGTCTGGTTTCTGGTTGGCTTATTCTTGATAAGCCAGTGGGTATTGGGTCTACAGAGATAGTTTCAACAGTAAAGAATTTATTTGGAGCACAGAAAGCTGGGCATGCAGGAACACTTGATCCACTCGCTTCTGGTGTGTTACCAGTAGCATTTGGAAATGCTACTAAAACTATTCCTTATGTGATGAGAGGACGTAAGGTTTATGAATTTAATATAACTTGGGGTGAAGAGCGTTCAACTGATGATATACAAGGTAAGGTTTTATATTCTTCTCAATATAGACCTACAAGTAAAGAGATAAAAATAGTTTTGTCAAAATATACAGGTATAATAGAACAAATTCCGCCTAATTTTTCTGCTGTTAAAATTAAAGGAGAAAGAGCTTATAATCTTGCTCGTAATGGAATTAGATTTGATCTTCCGTCAAGAAAGACAGAAATATTTTGTTTAAAATTTTTAAAATATGTTAATAGGGATACGTCGTCTTTCAGAGTAGAGTGTGGTAAAGGTACTTATATAAGATCTTTGGCTCGGGATATTGGTCGAGATTTGCAATGTTATGGCTATGTATCTGATTTGCGTCGTACATATGTCTCTCCTTTTTTAGAAGAAGCATTGGTGCCTTTTTCTTCCCTTTTAAGCTTTAAGGAAATTGAAACTCAAGATGAGCGTTTGAAGGTGCTAGATACGTACATTATTAATGTTACGAAGGCATTGTCTGGATTAATGCATTTCGCTGTTTCTGATATACAAGCGAATTGCATTAGGAAGGGTAAGTCAATTCTGGTAGATGGATATGAAGATGAAGTTTTTCCAGCAGATGCTTATGTTACAATGCAGGGAAGTCTTGTTGCTATAGGTCAAGTTAATTATAGAAAATTCCATCCATGTAGAGTTTTTTTGTGATCCTTCTTCCATTTTTTAGTAAAAAGAAGTATAACGTCAAAAAGATTTTTACCTGATTAATAATATTTTGAGTATATATCATAAATTTGGCAATGTTGATATAGTAGTTTTTTGTTTTATCTAGAAAGGATATTGTATGTCTATTACCGCAGAGCGTAAAAGGCAACTTATAAGTGAGTATGCTATAAAAGAAGGAGACACTGGTTCTACAGAGGTGCAGGTTTCTATTCTTACTGAACGTATATCAAATCTTACTGTTCATTTTAAGGAATATAAGAAAGATCTTAGTTCTCGTCGTGGGCTATTACGTTTGGTATCATTACGACGTTCGCTTTTAGATTATATAAAAAGGAAGGATGAAGATCGCTATAAAAAAATCATTACTCGACTAGGAATTCGTCGTTGAATTTAGTTAAGTTAATGACATTCTTAACGATTATGTTATAGTTTTGTCCATGTTTTAGTCACTAGATCTGAAATATGGGCTGGTGTATTTTACACTTTTATATAATAGTGACATTTATTGGGCAGGATTGCTGGATGCTTGCAATCTTTTAGAAGCTTCTTGTTTTCTTGCTCATGAATTTGTACTAATTAAAAAATAAGATACTTGGATTTCTAGAAAAAGATTATAGACTCTTTTTTCTATTAAGGATTGCAATATGTTCGATATTAATACAGTTGAGATTGAGTGGGCAGGCCGTTTGCTCAAACTAGAAACAGGTAGAATTGCTCGCCAAGCTGATGGTTCTGTATTAGCAACTTATGGTCAAACAGTTGTTTTAGCTACTGTTGTTTCAGCAAAAGATAATAAATCATATCAAGATTTTTTTCCTTTAACTGTTAATTATCAAGAAAAAACTTATGCTGTTGGTAAAATACCTGGTGGTTATTTAAAACGTGAATCTCGTCCTACTGAAACTGAAACGCTAGTTTCGCGTTTAATTGATCGTTCTATAAGACCGCTTTTCGTTGAGAGTTATAAAAATGATACTCAAGTCATTGTTAATGTGATACAGCATGATTTAGAAAATGATCCACATGTTGTAGGTGTAATAGCTGCTTCTGCAGCCTTAACGTTATCAGGTGTGCCATTTATTGGGCCTCTTGCTGGTGCCCGGGTTATTTATTTAAATGGTGAATATATATTAAATCCGCATTTAGATGAAATAGAAAAAGGGTGTCTTGACTTGTTCGTTGCGGGTACACATGATGCTATTATCATGGTTGAATCAGAGGCAAAAGAGCTTTCAGAAAATGTGATGCTTGATGCTATTATGTTTGGTTATCGAAGTTTTCAGCCTGTTATTGATGCTATTATCAAGCTTGCTGAAGTTTCTGCTAAAGAACCACGTGTGTTGCTTGATGTAAAAAGCTGCTTAGAATTAGAGCATGAAATGCTTGAATATGTCGAAAATGATTTACGAAATGCTTATAAAATTACTGAAAAAAATGCACGTTATGAGGCAATTGAGGCTATTAAAGATAAGGTAAATTCTAAATTCTTTGTTGAAAACTCTGAAGAGTTGCCTTGGAGTTGTGAAGAGATCGCGTCTGTTTTTAAAAAAATACAGTCTAAGATAGTTAGAGGAAATATAATTAATGAAAATATTCGAATTGATGGTCGTGATCTTGTAACTGTTCGTCCAATTGAGGCAGAAGTAGGAATTTTATCGCGTACGCATGGTTCAGCGTTATTTACTCGAGGAGAAACTCAGGCATTAGTAATTGCAACTCTTGGAACAAGGGAAGATGAACAATATGTTGATTCTTTGACAGGCATGTATAAAGAAGATTTTATGTTGCATTATAATTTTTTCCCATTTTCTGTAGGAGAAACAGGTCGTATTAGTTCTCCCAGTCGTAGAGAGATTGGGCATGGAAAGTTAGCTTGGCGTTCTATTCATCCAATTTTGCCAAAAACAGATCAATTTCCGTATACCTTACGAGTAGTTTCCGAAATTACAGAATCTAATGGTTCCTCTTCAATGGCGACTGTATGTGGGGCTTCGTTAGCTCTTATGGATGCTGGTGTTCCTATATTGAGACCAGTTGCAGGTATTGCTATGGGTCTTATAAAAGAGGGAGATAAGTTCTCTATTTTATCTGATATACTTGGTGATGAAGATCATTTGGGTGATATGGATTTTAAGGTAGCAGGGACAGAGCTTGGTATAACGTCACTTCAGATGGATATAAAGATAACAGGAATCTCAAAAGAAATTATAGAAATTGCCTTGGAGCAAGCAAGAAAGGGTCGTATCCACATCCTTGATAAGATGTCTCAGGTTATATCTGAGAGTCGTTTGCAGCTTGGGGAGTTTGCTCCTCGTATTGAAATTATGAATATACCGGTTGATAAGATCCGAGAGGTTATTGGTTCTGGCGGAAAAGTCATTCGAGAAATTGTTGAAAAAACCGGAGCAAAAATTAATATTGAAGATGATGGTACTATAAAGATAGCATCATCTTCTTTTAAAGAGATTGAAGCCGCTAAAAAAATGATACATTCTATTGTAGATGAACCAGAACTTGGTAAAGTTTATGAAGGTATAGTTGTAAAAACTGCAGATTTTGGTGCTTTTGTGAAGTTTTTTGGTTCGCGTGATGGATTAGTACATATATCTCAGCTTGCAGCTGAAAGAGTTTCTAAAACAAATGATGTAGTTAAAGAAGGTCATAAGGTTTGGGTTAAATTTTTAGGTTTTGATGAACGTGGTAAAGTAAGATTGTCAATGAAATCTGTTGATCAAAGAACAGGGAAAGAATTTTAATTTATCTCTTACCCCATGACGTGTTTTCATATAATGTTGTGCTAAGAATTAGAGCTTTCTTGTAAAAATAGAAACATTGTAATAGCTTATGAAATTAAACTGTATGGTTATATGTTTAACAGTTTATAATTTTATATATGGTGAGTATATTTAATATAATTAGGGCATTTTATAGAAGATAAAAATACCTTTCCTTGTATATAAGATGTTTTTTCTTTTAATTCAGTAGAATTTTAATTGGATTTTTAATTAAATAGTGTTAGAAGAAAAAAATATAGAGTAATAATATTTTATATTATTATTAATAGATTGTATTTTTATTTTTTTACTATGATTTTCTGATTGCTTTCTTTAAAAAGAATTTAGATAATGAGGCTATATAGTAAGAGCTAAAGAATTTTTTTATGTGTACTTTTATTAAAAGGTCTTAAAATTTAAGGTTGTTTATAATTTTAAGTAAATTCCAGAAAAATCGAATATATAAGAAGATATATATGCAAGGGATATTGATATGGTTAACAATAATTCTATAGATGCTTCTGAAAAGTTATTAGAATTGACTGTTGGTATAGTTGCTGCATATGTTGGAAATCATGTGGTTCCTATGACAGAGATTGGGTGTTTAATTGCAGATGTGCACTCAATTTTGAAGAATACTGTTTCGCAAACTTTAAATCAAATAACTTCAGATATTGAAAAATCTAAACCAGCAGTGCCAATACGTAAATCTATTGAAGATGGTTTTTTAGTTTGTCTTGAAGATGGTATGAAGTTTAAATCTTTGAAGCGTCATCTTATGACATATCATAATATGACTCCTGAAGAATATAGGTTAAAATGGGGGTTACCCAGTGACTATCCAATGGTTTCTAAGGATTATGCTAATGCTCGTTCAAAACTTGCTAAAGATATGGGGCTTGGAAAAAATCGTAAAAAGAATCAAGTTTCTTAATAAAGACTGAATTGACACATGTTGCTGTAATGACTTTTAATTGTTAATATTTTTTATATTATATATTATACAATAAATTCGAGTTTATTACTTAAAAAATAAAAATCATTATGATCTTTTTGAAAAACAATTAAACCAATTCTTTATAAAATTTTCATAGATCTTTGTAAGAATCTCAAGATCAAAAAGGTCTGCATGTTCATTAATCATGTGCATTGTTTTTCCTACGAGACCAAATTCTATTACAGGGCAGTAATCTTTGATAAAACGAGAATCAGAAGTCCCTCCGCTTGTGGAGAGTTCTGGGTTTATTCCAGTGATATTTTCTATTGTTTTTTTAAGAATAGGGATTAATGTATTGTTATATGTTAAAAATGCTTCACTTGGGGATGTGTTAAATTTAAGGGTATAATTTATTGGTGTGTTGTTGCGTTTTATAAGCATGTTTTGAGCTGCTTGGTTTATACGAGTATCAATTTCTTTCATTAAAGTTGAAACAGTCCAAAGATTATTAAATCTTACATTGAAAGCAGCATGAGCTTTTCCTGGTATAACATTGAGGGCAGGATTCCCGACATCTATTGTTGTAATTTCAAGATTTGTTGGAAGGAAATTAGAATTTCCTGTATCAAAAGATGGATATATTAACGAATCTAATATCGGTAAAATACTATGAATTGGGTTGTCTGATAGGTGTTGATACGCTACATGTCCTTGTACACCATGAATAGTAATAAATCCTGATAAACTTCCTCTACGTCCGATTTTTATTGTATCTCCAAGCTTATAATTGCTTGTAGGTTCTCCCACGATACAAGCATCCCAAGTTTCACCTTTTTTAGCAGCCCATGCAAGAAGTTTAGAGGTGCCATTTATTGCTAAGCCTTCTTCGTCACCAGTTATTAAGAATGAAATTGAGCCTTTGGGATGACCATTCGTCTTAATAAAACGTGCTATTGCTGCAGCAAAACAGGCAATAGCGCCTTTCATATCTACGGCTCCACGTCCATATATTTTATTATTTTCAATAGTTGCTGAAAATGGCGGATGTTTCCATTCTTTTTCATCTCCTGTTGGAACAACGTCTGTGTGCCCAGCAAACATTAGATGCGGGCTCTGAGTTCCAAGGCGAGCATAAAGATTTTCAACATCTGGTATCCCTGATTCACTTTCAGTAATTCTTGTAATAGAAAAGCCTAGTGGTTCTAAGATATTAGAAAGAACTGATAAAGCTCCTCCTTCTGATGGTGTAATTGATGGACAGCGTATTAATTTGATTAAATTATCTAAAGGATCCATAGATGTTATATCTCTCGAGTGTTATTTAATCCCGTAGAAGTTGATTTATACTTGTTTTTGAACGAGTTTTTGCATCTACATTTTTAATGATTACTGCACAATAGAGACTTGGTTCTATACTTTCGTTTTTTGATTGTTTGCTCGGTTGAATTCCTGGAACCACTACAGAATAGGGAGGAATTTCGTTGTAAGTGACTTCACCAGTACAGCGATTTATAATTTTAGTTGATTTTCCAATAAAAACCCCCATACCAAGAACGGATCCTTCGCGGACTATACATCCTTCTACGACTTCAGAGCGTGCGCCAATGAAACAATTATCTTCTATAATAGTTGGTTCCATTTGTAATGGCTCAAGTACTCCACCAATGCCAACGCCACCAGAAATATGAACGTTGCGACCAATTTGTGCACAAGATCCAATAGTGGCCCAAGTATCAATCATGGTTCCTTCATCAATGTAAGCTCCGAGATTAATAAAAGATGGCATTAAAACAACATTAGGTGCAACATAGGCAGCATGGCGTACAATAGCACCAGGGACAACTCTGATATTACATTTCTCAAAGTCATTTTTCTCCCAGTTATTAAACTTTAAGGATATTTTATCCCATCCTAGAGTATTGCCAGAACTACCCGTAATAACTTCTGTGGGTTTAAGGCGAAATGCTAGCAGGATAGCTAGCAGGATAGCTTTCTTAAGCCATTGATGGACAGACCACTGACCGAGTTGATTGCGTGAAGCAACACGAAGCTTTCCACTGTCAAGAAGATTTAATGTTGTTTCCACCGCATCGTATATTTCTCCTCTTGTTGAAGAATTTATAAAATTAATTTCTTCGAAGCTATTATTGATAATTTTTTCAAGTGATAATACATCACCTAGGTTCATAACAGTATTCCTTAATTTTTTGAGCAGTATATTTATATTATAATTATGAATAAGCTATAAAAATTACTTGATGCTATCAAATAGATACTGACACAGTTTATATAAATTTTAACAATAATCTTAAAAATTCAGGTATTTCTTATAGAAAACTGTTATGAAGTCGGCAATCTAACAAGCTAGCGTTTAAATGATATTTATACAGCCAGTAAGATAAAAAGCTTTACGAATTATTTAATTCTTTCTGAATTTTTTGAGCATTTAACTCTAGGATTGAGGGATCTTCTAATTTTCTTTCTGCAAAGGAATCACTATGATGAAGTGTCAAAGGAGTGCTTTTACAAGGGATAACATGGAAATGTAAATGAAAAACTGTTTGTCCTGCTTCTAATTCATTGAACTGCAGAATTTTTATACCATCTGCTTGAAAGGCTTTTTGACATGCTAAAGCAATTTTTTGCACAATAATTATAATACTAAGTAGTGTTTTTTCTTGAGCGTCAAGGAGATTTCTTGAGCGATCTTTTGGAAGTATTAAGACATGTCCTGGAGCTTGAGGCATAATATCCATTATAGCAAGCGTTGTTTTATCTTCGTATACTTTACATGCTTTGATATCTCCTCTGATTATTTTTATAAAAACATTCTCTTCATCGTAGACTTTTAAGATTTCTTGTCCCATAAAATAACCTTTAAAATATAATAATGTTTCTTTTGAATTTTATTTCATACTATTCCAATATTAGATGCATTATATCTTTATAAAAATAATATTAAGGCATGAGTGATCTTATAGTAAAAGTATCAAGTTCGGCAATAAATAAAGAAAAACTTGATATTTTTTATTTGCTGACACTCAATAACAAGGTGTTATAAATTGTCATTTATATCTTGTTGTGATTTTTAATATATACTGTTTGTGATATAGGTAGAAAGAGGTTAACTAACATCGTTTATTATACAAATGTTTTATTATGATGTGTTTCTAGTGTAGAAGATTTATAAGGATGAAATGGTTTTGCAAATAGAAGAACATGTTACGAAATAAAAAAAACTTAGAGATAATAAAACAAAGGTAATAATATATTGAATTCTATACAATAAATATATTGAAATGATTTTTTTTCTAGGGTACTTGTTGTTATGTCGCAAGTGCGGCATAAGAATCAATTTCTTGATTTTATGTTAAGTTGTAATTATTTCGCACGCAAGGCAAGAAGTTGTCAGGTTTTCTGATAAATTGTCTGGTGATGTATTTTTTTGCATTCACGCCTTGCGGAGGTAAAACCAGATATAAGGATGTATTAATTCATGGCACTTCCTGAATTTACAATGCGTCAGCTTCTTGAGAATGGCGTTCAATTTGGCCATATGAGCTGTTTATGGAATCCGAAGATGGAGTCTTATATCTTTGGAGAACGAAACAATATACATATCATAGATCTCTCCCAAACAGTTCCGATGTTGCATAATGCATTAAAAGTTGTGTCAGATACTGTAGCTCGCGGAGGTCGTGTTTTGTATGTTGGTACCAAGAGGCAGGCGGCAGATATAATTGCACAATCTGCAAAACGTTCAGCTCAATATTATGTAAATTCTCGGTGGCTTGGCGGTATGATGACGAATTGGAAGACTGTTTCCAATTCCATTCAAAGGCTTCGTAAGCTTGATGAAATTATAAGTAAAGAAGCTCAAGGTTTAACTAAAAAAGAGCGTTTAAATCTTGATCGTAAGCGTAATAAGCTTGAAAAAGCCTTGGGTGGTATTCGTGATATAGGTGCCTTACCTGATTTAATGTTTATTATTGATACAAACAGGGAAAGGCTTGCTATTGAAGAGGCTCGTAGATTGAAGATCCCTATAGTAGCTGTGGTTGATACTAATTCAAACCCAGATTTTATAGATTATCCTATACCTGGTAATGATGATTCTTCTAGGTCTATTGCTCTGTATTGCGATCTTATCTCGCGTGCAGTTATTGATGGAATTGCTCGCCAGCAAAGTGCTTCTGGTCAAAATATAGGTGCTTCTGAAGAGTTGCCGTATGATGTTGAGTTAAATTCGGCTTCTTCTGATTGATTGTTAAATATTTTTGTTTTGGCTAATTTTTATCAATTTTATGGTAAAGGTTTTGTTGTTTGTCTTATAGACGATTTTTAAAGAAAAACTTAAGGCTATTCTTTAAACAGCGTATTTTTTTTTGAAGAGATTTGCAAATGGGTAGTGTAAGTACAGAAAAGATAAAGTTACTTCGTAATCAAACTGGTGCAGGTATGATGGACTGTAAAAAGGCTCTCTCCGAGACAGGTGGAGATATTCCTTTGTCGGTTAATTGGTTACGTGCAAAGGGGCTTTCTAGGGCAGGTAAAAAATCTCATCGAGAAACAACAGAAGGTCTTGTAGGTGTTGCTCTTGGTGATTCCAGGGCATCTATTATAGAAATGAATTCTGAAACAGACTATGTTGCTCGGAATGATAAATTTCAGGACCTTGTTCTTAGGGTTGCTTCTGTGGCTCTTTCTACTGATGGTTCTGTTGAGAATATTATTTCAGCTACTTGCGATGATCTTGGTGTTTCTGTGGAAGAGGAAATCAGGTCTAACATAGCAACGATAGGGGAAAATATTATTTTGCGTCGTTCAGCTATTCTTTCTGTTGATGAGGGTGTTGTAGTTTCTTATGTTCATGGAGCTGTTGCTGAATGTTTAGGAAAGAGAGCTGTTTTGGTGGCTTTAAAGTCTTCAGGAGATAAAGATGTCTTAAGAGCTATTGGTGTTAAGGTTGCAATGCATGTGGCGGCATGTTCTCCTTTGGCTATCCATTCTCAAGATATAGATCCTGCTATCATTAATAATGAGCGGGAGATTTTTATTGAAGAGGCTCAAAAATCTTCTAATTCTTCTAAAGAATTGATTTTAAAAATTGTAGAAGGTAAACTGCAGAAGTTTTTAAGGGAGTCATCTCTTTTGTCTCAAAAATTTGTTATGGATTCCGATATTACAGTGTCTGATTTTTTGAAAAAGTCTGAGGAATCTATTGGTGCGCATGTTGATGTTGTTGGTATGGTCTATTTTGTATTGGGTGAAGGACTTAGTAATATTTAAGGAATGTGCTTTATAATAATGCATAATGAAGCTGTTTTGGTAAAAAACTTTTTAATAAGGTTCTTGTGTGTTTTTTTTGTTTTTCTTTTTTTTATAGGAAAAGCTTTTGTTTAAACCTCTTTACAAGCGTGTTCTTTTAAAGCTTTCTGGTGAGTCTCTTGTTGGTAGTAATGGATTTGGCGTTGATATTTTAGCTGTTGAGCGTGTTTGTCTAGATGTTATTGAAGTGCATTCAATGGGAGTTGAGGTTGGTATTGTTGTTGGGGGTGGTAATATATTTAGAGGATTGTCTGTAGCATCTGATAATTTTGATCGTGTTGCTGCTGATACTATGGGAATGCTGTCTACTATTATTAATGCGCTAGCATTAGCTGCATCTTTCCGCAAGTTAAATATAAAAACTGTAGTTTTTTCTTCTATATTTATTCCTCAGGTTTGTGAAGTTTTTTCTCAAAATGCTGCTCTTTCATATCTTTCTCAAGGATTTATTGTAATATTTTCTGGAGGTACAGGAAATCCCTTTTTAACAACTGATACAGCTGCTGCTTTGCGGGCAGCTGAAATTAAGGCAGATGCAATATTAAAGGGAACTCAGGTTGATGGCGTTTATTCTTGTGATCCGAAGCAAGATGTATCTGCGATCCGATTTGATAATCTAACATATGATCAAGTAATTGAAAAAAAATTAAAGATTATGGACTTGGTTTCGATTGTTATGGCTCGTGACAATGACATTCCTATTGTTGTTTTTTCTATTCATGATCTTGGGGGATTTTCTAAGGTTTTAAAAGGTGTTGGGCGCATGACCATTGTGTCTAGGGAATAAAATTAGTTTTATGAAGCTAGATATTTATCGAATACGGGAGTTTTTATGAAGCAAGTGGTTGATCTCAGTAGTTTCAAGGATCGTATGGATAGTGTTGTTTCTTCTTTTTAAAAAAGATGCTATATCTTTGCGTACAGGAAGAGCGTCAGCAGTTATACTTGATCCAGTAAAGGTTGATGTATATGGATCAAGGCTTCCTCTCAATCAGATTGCTAATGTTGCCGTTCCAGATTCACGCATGCTTTTAGTCTCGGTGTGGGATAAGTCAATGGTATCAGCCGTAGAGAGGGCAATTCGTGAAGCAAATCTTGGTTTTAATCCTATTGTTGAGGGACAAAATCTACGTATTCCAATACCGGAGCTTAACGAAGAGCGTCGATTATCTCTTGTGAAAGTTGCGCAAGGTTATGTTGAGAAGGCTAAAATAGCTATTCGTAATGTTAGGCGTGATGGGATGGAATTTTTAAAAAAATCTAAGAAAAATGCTATAATTACTGAAGATGAGACAGATTTATTGTTTGATAAAATGCAAAAGATGACTGATGAAGCTATAAATAAGATTGATATCTTGTTTGAAGAAAAAAAAGAAGAAATTATGCGTGTATAAGGAAATGTGCATTTAGTGTTGAATTCGTGTATAAAAAAATATGACATTTTCATTGCTTCAATCAGTTCCTGAGCATGTTGCTATCATTATGGACGGTAATGGTCGTTGGGCTAGTGCACGTGGCTTGCCACGTTCTGTTGGTCATCGTAAGGGTGTTGATGCCGTATTTGAAGTGGTAATGGCTGCTGAAGAGATAGGTATTAGGTATTTAACGCTTTATGCTTTTTCTTCTGAGAATTGGAGTAGGCCTAATGTTGAGATATCAGAGCTCATTAGTATTTTTAAGGATTTTTTTAATTGTAATCTTGAGCAATTAGAAACCAAAAATGTACATGTCCGTGTTATAGGTGGGCGTAGTGGTTTAAATAATGAGATGTTGTATTTTTTAAATGAGATTGAGGCACGTACTTGTGCTAATACGGGATTAAATTTAGTAATTGCATTTAATTACGGTTCGCGAGATGAAATTTTTCGAACTATTATAAGTCTTGTAAGAGATATAGAGATGGGTAATTTGTGTTTGCAAGATATAACTCCAGCTTTAATAGGAGAGCGTTTGGATACAGCAGGCATTCCTGATCCAGATCTTATTATTCGTACAGGTGGTGAAGAAAGATTATCTAATTTTTTGCTTTGGCAATCAGCTTATTCTGAATTGGTTTTTTTACCTAACTATTGGCCTGATTTTTCAAAAGAACTTTTTTTTTCTGTAATTGAAAAGTATAGACTTCGTGATAGAAGATACGGCGGTTTATCAAAAAAACAGACAAGAGTGATATCTTGAATATCCATGAATTGAAATTACGGATTGCTTCTGGAATTCTAATAGGTTTGGTTTTTTTGTTTTCTGCTTGGTGTGGTGGGTGGATATTTCGATCTGTTGCTGTTTTGGTAAGTGTTCTTATTTATTCTGAGTGGTCATCTATTACATGTTCATCCTCTGAAGGTTCAATCAAAAAAATATTTGGTTGGTGTTCTATTATTCTGATATCCAGTATGGTTTTTTTGGGCTTTCTAAAGGTTGCTTTGTTAATATTTTTTTTATATTTCATTGCATTTTTCTTACTGTTCGTTATGAAAAAAGTTGGTTTTTGGTATTCTTTGGGAATCTTTTATTCTGAAATTTTTGCAATTACGGTAATTTATCTTCGAGGTAATGGATTTGAGGGCTTTAGTTTTATAATATTTATATTTTCAGTTGTATGGGCTACTGATGTTTTCGCTTATTTTTTTGGTCGTTTTTTTGGTGGACCTAAGCTGGCAAAAAGATTTTCTCCGGGGAAGACATGGTCAGGAGCAATAGGGGGGTTGTTATTCGGTGTTATGAGCGGAATTGTAGTTTCACATTTTATTTTTCCTGGTCAGTTTAATAGAGCGATAATGTTGGCTACTACTATATCTATAGCATCTCAATTGGGTGATCTTTGCGAGTCTTTGATTAAGAGGCGTTTTGATGTAAAGCAGTCTGGTTGGCTTATCCCTGGGCATGGAGGGATAATGGATCGAATGGATTGTTTGGTGTTTGCTTCTTTAGTTGTTTCTGTTATTTCTTTTTTTGAATAGAGCTGAATATATAGAAACTTATTTTGGACTGACTATTTTTACTGGTTTAGATTGCCGATAAACTGGTTAATTATGTTATTTTAGAAAGGGGGCTAAAGATGTCCTTTGTTTTAAGTTATGTTATTCCATTTTTGAGTGTTATTTATTTGGTTGTTCTTGTTCATGAATTTGGCCATTATATAGCAGGTCGTTTATGTGGTATACAAGCGGTAGTTTTTTCTTTGGGATTTGGGCCGGAAATTTTTGGTTTTATGAGTCGTTCTGGGGTGCGTTGGAAGTTTTCTGCTATTCCACTTGGAGGCTATGTTCGTTTTTTAGGTGGAGAAAGAAGTTCACATGTTCAGAGCGCATCTTCTGTTGTTAAAAACTCTAAGGATAAGGGTCAGAATTCTTTTTTAGGTGCAAGTCTTTGGAAAAGGTCATTGGTTGTTGTTGCTGGTCCATTAGCAAATTTTTTGATGACAGCAATGATTTTTACATTTCTTTTTTATAAAAATGGAATAATTATTATTGATCCTATCGTTTCACAAATTGAACCTGGAAGTCCTGCTGCAGAAGCTGGAATTAAGCCAGGGGATTTGCTTGTGTCTGTTGATGGCCATCAAATATCTTCTTTTCAGGATGTTATGCTTTATGTACAGTCGCATCCCAAAAAGGAGATGATTTTCATATTAAAGCGTCAAGATAAGGACTTCGTGAAGTTTGCAATAACTCCTCGTATGGAAAAAATAACTAATGCTTTGGGTCAAAAAGTTTCAGTTCCTTTGATAGGTCTTAAGGTATATAGTGTTAAAAGCAAGCATCAATTCCTAACTTTACCTGAAGCTTTTTTCATGGGATTATATGAAATACATGATATTGTTAAAGCTACTTTGCAATATTTTTATAATGTTCTTTCTGGGCAAATGAAGAGTGATCAGATTACTGGTCCGATTGGTGTGGCAAAAATTGCAAAACATATGTCAGATATAGGATTTGAGGCTCTTGTTAGATTTTTAGCTTTTATTTCGTTGTCTGTTGGTTTGATTAATTTAATGCCTATTCCAATTCTTGATGGTGGACATTTGATGTTATATTTCCTTGAGGCTGTTCGAGGCAAGCCTTTAGGAGAGCTATCAGAAAAAATTGTTTTACAGATTGGGTTAATTTTGGTTCTTGTGTTAACGGTTGTTGCAACTCGAAATGATGTTTCTGGTTTAATAAACTCATTTAAACAATAAGATTTTTTGAAGAATAGCGGTAATTAAGTTACATTTAATAATAAATTAGATTAATCTTTAATTAATTGTTTTGTTTATGCAATAAAATAGGATAGGTTGGTTCGATGAGTTTTTTTTATATAGTTATCGATTAGAAAACGTGTAAAAGGTTTGGAGTATTATGGAGAAACGAAAGCTTTCGAAAGCTTTATTGTCAAACGTGGTTTATGCTAGTGTTCTTTGTCTTGAGTTGATAGTTTCTTTGTCATTATATTCAAATGAAGCAAGTGCGTCTGTTGTAAAGAAAATAGAAGTGCGAGGTATTCGTCGTGTTAGTGCCGATTCAATTCGTTCTAATATTGTAATATCGCCTGGAAAGGTTTTTTCTGGAGAAGAAATAGATGATTCTTTAAGGAGGCTTTATAGGACAGGGTATTTTTCTGATGTCAAGATATCTGTTTCTGGTTCAGTACTTATTGTATTTGTAAAAGAAAATGATCTTATCAATCAGGTGGTTTTTAATGGAAATAAAAATATAAAGGATGATAAGCTTCAGTTGATTGTAAAAGCTCGTCCTACTGTAGCATATAGTCGTGTGCTTGTTGATTCTGATATAAGTGCTATTAAGAAGGCTTATAGTGCGATAGGTCGTTCAGAAGTTTCAGTTTCTTCACAAGTTTTCTCAGTGGGTGAAGGAAGGGTTAATCTTGCTTATGTCATCAATGAAGGGGGAAGAACCAAACTTGGGAAGATTAATTTTGTAGGAAACAAGGCATATTCTGCTGTTCGGTTAAGAAGTGCTATAATATCTCGTCAGTCTAATATTATTTCTTTCATAACTCGCAGTGATATATATAGTAAAGAAAAATTAGATGCTGATGGCGAAGCTATTCGCAAGTTTTATTCTGAAAGAGGTTACGCAGACTTCCAGATTGTTTCTTCACAGGCTTTTTTTGATCAAGCTAAGAATTCTTATTCTTTGACTTTCAATATTAATGAAGGTGCGCGGTATAAATTTGGTAATATTAGTGTCCAATCAAGTGTTCAGGATATTGATCCTGATAAGTTGCGTAAATTTATACAAACAAAAACTCGTGATGTTTATAATTTTAATAAAGTCGAGAAAAGTATTGAGGCAATGTCAGGATATCTGACATCTATCGGAAAACCTTTTATTAAGATAACCTCAAGAATAAGTCGTAACTTGCAGACATCAGCCGCGAATGTTGAATATCTCGTTGATAAAGGTGAGCGTATTTATTTAGAGCGTATAGATATAAGAGGTAATGTTTATTCCCGTGATTTTATTATTCGGCGTGAGTTCGACTTGAGTGAAGGTGATGCGCTGAATGAATCTATGATTACAACTGCTAAGCGTCGTTTAATGGATACAGGGTATTTTACTTCTGTAAATATTTCCAAGGTTTTAGGTAGTGCTCCAGATCGTGTTATTTTGGTTGTAGAGGTTCAGGAGCAGTCTACAGGTAGGGCTGGTATTGGTACTACATATTCTGGTAGGGGTGTTTTTGGATTAGAGGCTAGTGTTGAAGAGCATAATTTTTTTGGGCGGGGACAATATATTCGCATAGCGGCTGGTGCTGGGGATAGTAAGTCAAGAAGTTATAATTTAAGTTTTACTGAGCCATATTTTCTCGGGCACCGTATTGCGGCTGGTTTTGATCTTTCCGCAGTTCAATCTTCAGATAATACGTTTTTTTCTGAACGAGAGCATGGTGTTGATTTGCGTGTAACTGTTCCAATAACTGAAGAGATAGGAAACACATTTCGATATAGCTATAAACATATGAATTATAAGGGTATAGGTGACTGGAAGAATCCTGCTAACCTTTCTGATCCTTATAGAGAGCTTATTCGTGTTGGTAAATGGAACACTTCAGCTGTTTCTCAGACAATTGCTTATGATACTTTAGATAATCATCTTCTTCCTCGAGAAGGTATTTTGGCAAAATTCACTCATGAATATGCTGGTTTGGGAGGAGATTCTAAGTATTATAAAGTATTGGGTAAGGTTAGTTATTTTCAGCTTCTTATAGATGATGCGGATGTCATTGGTTCTGTAAGTGCTGGGGCTGGTCACGTGATGCCTATAAATGGAAAGCTATACATATTTGATCAATTCATGTTTAATCCAGAGGAGTTGCGTGGATTTAAAAACAAAGGTATAGGTCCTCGTATGGCGAATGGTGATCCTGTAGGTGGTAACACTTATTTTACTGCAGGAGCAGAAAGTAATTTTCCTTTACCTTTATTGCCAAGAGATTTGAATTTGCGTGGTTCTTTTTTTGTTAATGCGGGAACACTTTATGGTAATTCTGTTGACATAGGAAGTTCTGGTCCATTGCAAGGAGATAGTCCATCTTTTCGTGTTTCTGCAGGGGTAGGTTTAATGTGGCATTCTCCTATCGGAGATATAGGGGTTTATTATGCAGTTCCTTTGCATAAGGAGCCTTATGACAGATTAAGACGTATTAGTTTTTCTTTAGGAAATCGATTCTAGATAACAAGATGTAGATTAAATTAGGTTAACGTAGGAGATCTCTTTGATAGAGAATTTAAAGTTTTTTACTCCTTCCAAGGCTGGAATTTCTCTTTCACAACTGGCTCATTCTATCAATGTTGAGTTGATGAATAAAGATTATGGCAATAGAATTATTTATTCTATTGCTCCTATTGCTCGTGCAAAAGAAGGAGATGTTGCGTATATTATTTCAAGAAAGTTTATTCCAGATCTTGAGAGTTGTTATGCGTCTGCCATTATTTGTAATTCTGATATGAGGGCTTTTATTCCAGATCATATTGCTGTTTTGCTATCCTCTTCACCAGAGGAAGCTTTTGCCCTTGCCGGTTATTTGCTCTATCCAGATGCGATGTGTCCTAGTTCTGTTATTTTAGGATTCAAGGGTCTTTCTTCAGCTGCATTTGTGGATAATACTGCAAAGTTAGAGAGTGACATTACAATTGAACTAATGGCAGTTATTGGTTCTGATGTTGAGATTGGTTCCGGTACGTATATAGGGCCAGGAGTGGTCATTGGTCCTCATGTTAAAATTGGACGTAATTGTAGCATTTCATCTGGTTCTAGTGTTTTTTCTGCTTTTATTGGTAATGGTGTTATATTGCATAATGGTGTTAAAATCGGTCAAGATGGTTTTGGTTATGCGCTAGGAAAAGAATCTATACTTAAACTTGTACAAATTGGCAGAGTGATTATTCAAGATAATGTTGAAATTGGTGCTAATACTACTGTTGATCGTGGTGCAATGGATGATACTGTCATTGGTGAAGGAACAAAAATAGATAACCAGGTTCAAATAGCGCATAATGTTTATATAGGGTGTCATTGTATAATCTCTGGTCAAGTTGGAATTGCTGGTTCTGTTCGTATTGGTGATGGTGTTTTAATAGGAGGTCAATGCGGTATCACAGGACATATTACTATTGGTGATGGAGTTAAATTAGCTTCAAGAAGTGGTGTCATGGGGAGTGTTCCTTCTGGGGCATCTTATGGCGGTATGCCGGCCCGTCCTATAAAAGATTATCTTATTGAGTTGGTAAAGCTTAGATCAAAAAAAAGTTATTCTAAAAGGATAAGAAACAAAGATGAGTAGTGAAAGAGAAGTGAATTTGAGTTCTCTAGATATCATTAAGCTTATGAATTTTTTGCCGCATCGCTATCCATTTTTGCTTGTGGATCGTATTATTAATATCAATGGTGATGATTCTGCTATTGGGATCAAGAATGTTACGTACAATGAACAATATTTTGTTGGACATTTTCCAGGAAGACCTGTGATGCCTGGTGTATTACTTCTTGAAGGTATGGCTCAAACAGCAGGTGCAATTTGTGCTATGAAGAAAGGTAATCAGAAAAACAGTTATGTTTATTTGACTACGATTGATAGTGCTCGGTTTCGCAGACCGGTTATTCCTGGTGATTGTTTAGAATATCATGTATTTAAATTAAAATATCGTATGCCTGATATTTGGAAATTTATTTGTTATGCAAAAGTTAATGGTTGTGGTGTAGCAGAAGCAAAAATAGGAGCTGTGATGATGTATGAAGGTAAGGAAAAAGAATGAATTCTTTTGCTAAATCCGTTGTTATTCACCCAATGTCTATAGTAGAGGAAGGAGCTATCATTGGTGAAGATACTGTTATAGGTCCATTTTGTAAAGTAGGTTCAGAAGTAAAACTCGGAGTTGGTGTAAGGTTAATATCAAATTGTATTGTTATGGGAAAAACTACAATTGAAGATTTTACAACTATTTTTCCTATGGCAGTAATAGGCGGAGAAACTCAAAGTATAAATCATAGTTCGCTTGGTACTGAGTTATATATTGGTAAACGATGTGTAATTCGTGAAGGTGTTACAATAAATAGAGGAACCGTTGAATATCTTGGAAAAACTACGATAGGAGATCGTAATACCTTTCTTACTAATGTTCATATAGCTCATGATTGTATGATTGGTAATGATGTTGTTTTATCTAATAATGTCATGATTGCTGGGCATGTAATTGTTGGCGATCGAGCAATATTTGGTGGTGGTTCTGCTGCACATCAATTCACCCGCATTGGGTGTCAGGCTTTTGTAAGTGGTTTCACTGCTGTTGCTCATGATGTAATTCCTTATGGTATGGCGTATGGAATTCCAGCTGTTCTTCGTGGAATTAATGTTGTAGGCATGAAACGTTTTGGAATTGATCGTACTAAGATTCATATTGTGCGAGAAGTTTATAATGCCATTTTTAAAGATCAACATTCTATACATGAAAAAGCAGAAGCTATTCGTGAACAATATTCTCATTGTTCAGAGGCTTTAGATATTTTGGATTTTATCCTTTTAGATAGGCAACGTCATTTATCGTCTCCTCATCAGACAAAAGGGCACTTTTTTGAGTAAAGGACGTCTTCTTATAATAGCAGGATCTGGAATGCTTCCAGTATATGTTGCTCAAGCCGCAAGATTTAATAATGATGAACCTATTATAGTTTCCATTGTAGATGATGTCCATGCGGATTGGAAAGAATTTACAATATATCATGTCTCAATTGGAAATTTTCGTTATATAAGTAAGCTCATCAAAGAGCATAGTATAAATCGAATTGTAATTTCAGGTTCAATAAGTTGTCGACCTAAATTAAGACAGTTACGTTGGGAATGGAGAAGTCTATTCTTCCTGCCCAAGTTTATGAGTCAATTGATTTCAGCTGGGGATGCGGCTATTCTCAAAATAGTGATTGAAATGATTGAAGATAATGGTGTAAAAGTTATAGGCGCACATGAAGTTGTACCAAATCTTCTTGCTAAGACAGGTCCTTTAGGAGTCCATGTTCCTGGACGTAAAGATAAGAGAGATATACTATCTGCTATGAGAGCCGCTGATGCTCTTGGTTCACTTGATATTGGACAAGGTGTAATAAGTGTTGGTGGACGGGTTGTTGCTTTAGAAGGTGCTGAAGGAACTGATGCTATGCTTGAACGAATAGGGCCTCTTAAGAGTTCTGGAAGAATTTATTCTTGTGGTCGTGGAGTTTTGGTAAAGATGTGCAAATCACAACAAGATATACGTGCGGATCTTCCTGCTATTGGTCTTTTAACAATTAAAAATGCAATTAAAGCAGGTCTTGCAGGGATTGTTTTAGAATCTGGTAAATCACTTGTTTTAGAACAGGATGATTTAATTCGTGTTGCAAATGAAGCAGGTCTTTTTATTTATGGAATTGATCGAGGATTAGAAAAAAGTGCTTTATGGTAAGAAGTTCAGTTAAAATTGCTATTATTGCTGGTGAAGAATCAGGAGATTTTCTAGGAGGAGATCTGATAAGAGCTTTAAAAAATATTGTTCCTATTCCGATAACTCTAGTTGGGGTAGGAGGTAATTCTTTAAAAAAAGAAGGGTTGGTTTCATTATTTGATATTTCTGAAATATCAGTAATGGGAATAACAAGTGTTATTAAAAGGTTGCCTCGATTACTTTTTCTTATTCATAAAACGATTCAAGCAATTGTTTCTGCTAAACCTGATTTATTAATTATTGTTGATAGCCCTGATTTTACGCATCGTGTTGCAAAGGGTGTTCGAAATAAATTGCCAGTTCTTCCAATTATCAATTATGTGTGCCCAAGTGTTTGGGCTTGGAGGCAAGAACGTGCCCGTAAGATGATATCCTATATTGATCATATTCTTGCTCTGTTTCCTTTTGAGCCAGAGGTTATGTATAAGCTTAAAGGACCTGTTACAACATTTATTGGTCATCCATTAAGCAGTTGTTCTGATGTTATCAGAGTTGGTAATAGACAGGAAGACAAGAAAATTTCTAATTGTTCTAATAAAAGAATTCTTCTTTTGCCTGGTTCAAGAACAAAAGAGATTGTAAATATTTTACCTGTTTTTAGAGAGACGATGAATTTTCTTCTTGAAAGGAATGCCTCTTTATCTTTTGGCTTAGTAACCATTCCTTCTAGAGAGCAATTGTTACGTCGCATGATTTTAAGCTGGGATAAAAAACCTGAAATCATTGTTGGAAGAAAAGAAGAAAAGTGGCAGGCTTTTGCCGAAGCCGATGCAGCACTAGCAACATCGGGTACAGTTGTTTTTGAGTTGGCTCTCTGTAGTATTCCTGTAGTATCAGTTTATAAATTAGACTGGATTGTAAATGTTCTCAATCTAAGTAAATACATAACAACATGGACATGTGCTTTACCAAACCTTATTATTGATTATCCAGCGATACCTGAATATTTCAATGAGGCAATACGTTATGGTGCGTTAGCGCGTTGGATGGAAGAACTCACATGTGATACTTTACAACGTCAAGCTATGTTAGCTAGTTTCCGAGTGCTTCAAAATCGTATTAAGACTTCTATGCCAGCCGGAGAAATAGGAGCTGGAGTTATTCTTGATATTTTTAGGAAGAATAAAATCATCTGAAATTAGATTTTGAGTATAATGAGTTAAGCTCTATTTTTTAATTTAGTTTTTAGATGAAATAGTCTTTATGATCCAAAGAATAAAACTTAATATTCTAAAGCTTACTGAATTTCGTAATTATGATTCTTTGCTACTTAAGTTTGATACACCCTGTGTTGTGATACTTGGTGAGAATGGAATAGGGAAGACTAATATTCTGGAAGCAATTTCATTTCTATCACCTGGGCGTGGGTTACGTCTTGCATCTTATAGAGATATAAGACGTATAGGTTCTTCTTCTAATTTTTCTATCTTTGCTGATGTAGAAGGTATCACAGGGCCAGCAGAAATTTTGATAAAGTTGGAAGTAAAAGACAATACACTCGTACGTCGATTACGTATCAATGGTGTAAAAGTACGTGGTGTAGACGAGTTAAACAATTACTTACGAATAAATTGGTTAGTTCCTTCCATGGATCGAATTTTTAGTGGGCCAGTTACGGATAGGCGTCGTTTTCTTGATAGAATGGTATTTTCTTTTGATCCAAGACATGGAAGCTATATCATTAATTTTGAAAAATTAATGCGTGATCGTAATCGTTTATTAACTGAAGGTCGATTTGATCCATCATGGCTCTCTGCTATTGAGTCTCAAATGGCTGAATTAGGTATTGCAATAGAGCGTACACGTGCTGAGATGATATCTAAGTTATCTCTCCTTATTGCGGATGTAGAAAGTTCCCAAAAAAAATATTTTCCGAGTGCCAGGTTAGGTATCTCAGGATTTATGGACAACAAACTTGATAATAATATATTGGAGTTACAAAAAGAATATGCTGCAATTTTATGTAAATATCGCAAACGTGATGCTATAGCAGGACGCACTCTTGAAGGCCCGCATCGAAGCGACTTAATCGTATATCATTCTGAAAATAATTTGAAAGCTCATCAGTCTTCAACAGGAGAGCAAAAAGTGCTTCTAATGAGTATTTTTTTAGCTCATGCACGCTTAATATCTTCTACAACTGGTTTTAGACCTATTTTACTATTAGATGAAATTGCTGCGCATCTGGATAAAAAAAGAAGAGCTGTGCTTTTCGATATAGTGAACGATATTGGTGCACAAGTTTTCATGACGGGTAGCGATAAAGAACAATTTTCTACATTAGCCTGCAAAGCAAGATTTATACAGCTTTCAAATAACAATATAGATTATAATTAACATTGAGTGTTAAGTTATAAAATTTACAGTAAATTGCGCATTGAATCTCCTTTATAGACTCCAAGAATTAATACTCGCTCGGAAAAAAAAAGTAATTCTTCAAGAGCTGAGGTTACTCCCTCATAAGTTGGATGACCTTCAATATCTGCATAAAATTGAGTTGTCGAAAATTTCCCATCAACTTGATATCCTTCAAGTTTTGTCATGTTCACAGAATTAGTAGCAAAAGCTCCCAAAGCTTTATAAAGTGCTGAAGGTATATTTCGTAGATTAAAAAGCAAAGAAGTTATTATTTTTTCAGATGGGTTTGGTTCAGCCCATTTTTTATCACGTGAAATAATTATAAAGCGTGTTATATTACTTTTGGAATCCTCTACATTTTCGGATAGAATATTTAATTCGTAAAGTGAAGCCGCTAATCGTGGAGCAAGGGCTGCCATTGTACGATTACGTTGAATAGCAACTTTCTTTGCGGCACCAGCAGTATCATAAACAGCTACAGGAAGCCATCCATTTTTTTTTAGGAACTTACGACATTGGCTTAAAGCATGAATATGACTATGTACTGTACAGATTTCATCTTTTGTTACTCCTTTTATAGCCATGAGTTGTAAGTGAATAGGCATAAAATACTCACCAATAATATGAAACGAAGTTTCTGGTAATAATTGATGTATCTCTGCTACACGTCCCGCTAAAGTATTCTCGAAAGGTATCATTGCTAAATTAACTTCTTCATTAGCAAGACATGTAAATACATCATCAAAAGTCATGCAAGGAATAGTTTGTGCATCCGGAAACATATTTCGGCAAGCTGTATCAGAGTTGGCACCAAAATCACCCTGAAATGCGATTTTATTTTGTATTTTTTTCATACGACAATAGCTCTGATTAAGAATCACATTGAGATAATAAAAGACGAACTTTCTCTAAATCTGCTGGTGTATCGACTCCAATAATTTGAGTTTTTATAAGTTCAACATCAATACGCATGTTATTTTCCAAAGCACGCAATTGTTCAAGAGACTCTCTTTTTTCTAAAGGAGATGGTTCCAATTTAATGAAACGTTCTAATGCTTTACGTTTATAAGCATAAATTCCAATATGCTGGTAAAAGGGACCTATACCATAAGGTGCTCTTGCACGTGTAAAGTAAAGTGCGCGCAATCTATTGTCGTTTATAGAGGAGCCTATTACTTTGACAACATTTGGATCATTCGTTTCTTCTTCATGCGTAATATTACTTGCAACAGTTCCAATATCAACGGAATGGTCTTGTAATGGCATTAATGTTGCTAATATAACTTCGGGTTTGATTGTTGGTAGATCTGCTTGAACATTAACAACAATTTCAGTCTTATGTTCTAGATCTATTAAATTAAGAGCTTCAAATATACGATCAGAACCTGATACATGATTGCTATGGGTCATTATTGTTTCAAATCCAGCAGAGGAAACGGTATTTTGTATAATTGGATGGTCAGTAGCAATTATTACGCGTCCAATATTTACTGCACGTGCGATGTTGGCAACATGAATAACCATAGGAACTCCGTTAATATTGGAGAGTACTTTTCCGGGGAATCTTGTTGATGACATACGTGCTGGAATGATAATCACAATATGATTCGTACATTGATGCTGCATAAATTTAGACTTTTCTGTAATAAGGAGTTTGTCTATAATTTTTGAGGAGGCTGTATCCAAACATTATATTTCAATCATTACAATAATAAAAGATTCTTATAGTTAGTGATACTTTAAAAGTATGATTAACTATAAAAAATTAGTTATGACATGTTATTATTAAAATATAAATTATCTTATTTAAATACTTCTCCAGGGTAAGCTCCCCAAATTTTGTTTTGTTCTATCCAGCCTTGTATGTCAGAACTTCTTCCTTCGCACCAATTGCCATTGCATTCATTTATCTTAAGAAGAACTCCAGGTTCAAGCTTTGCAATAATTCTTGATGTTTTATTTGCTTCTTTATACATATCAATATAAATTTTTTTGGTATGCTTATGCAATAACCAAGGAGCAACCAATGCAGATCTTTGTCCTGAAAGTAACCATTGATTAACCCATCCTTCGGTGCCATCAACATCACGGATACGCCGCCAAGAATCATATTCTTGAATAATTTCAACTGGAAGGCCTGACTTCAGATACATCCAAGAAACAGGATAATCCTTACTAGGACCAACCCGCAGATTTGTTTTGTTAGATTTTATTGTCACAAAACGTGGTAAAGGAAGACCGCTTGGACCTTTAGGTAAATTTTGAGCAACAACTGTTTGATGTACTAAGAATAAGGCTATTATTATGAAAAGAAAAAAAAATCTTATTTGCACGGATATCCACTTTTGGGATATATTAAAGCATATTTTAGAAAATGATTTTCGCTCAAGCTTTAAACTGTTATATGTATTGTATAATAAAACAAGATGGCCACTCATTTTAATGCCCTCTTGGTTTGGAGTGAAATAGATACAAAATTGATAATAAAATTATATCAAATAAAAATTCAATAAATAATTTGATATAAAAAACACATAATAATTAAAGATAAAAATCTAAAAAATGTGTAAATAAAGTTGATACTATATGAAATTCTTTTCATAGCAAACAGCCTTTTTATATTCATATTATGTTATTAGTCATGACACTTAATCTGTTTTTGCAGGCGGTGATTTTGTTTTCTTTGAAATTAATTATATATTTACACCACTTAGTTTTTAAGATTAGCTTGTATTTTATGAAAATATTGCCAATATATGTTGTGAGAGGTTGGGATGTGGACGTGTTGATCGCTAACCGGGTCAGGTCTGGAAAGAAGCAGCTCTAACGTTCGTAGCGGGTCACAGTTTCAATCTCTCACTTTAGAGTTTTATTTTTGATTCCAATGAACGAATTTTCTTTAAATAAAGTTGCTGATAGCTATTATGTGTTAGCAAGAAAATATCGTCCTGTTGATTTTTCAGATATGATGGTTGGTCAAGAGCCTATGATTAGGACTCTAACTAATGCTTTTGAAACAGGGCGTATAGCACATGCTTATATGTTATCTGGTGTTCGTGGGGTTGGTAAAACTACAACTGCTCGGATTATAGCCCGGGCATTAAATTATAAGAACGCTGAGATAGATTTTCCAACAATAACGTTTAAAAGTTTTGGTCAGCATTGCCATGATATTATGAGAGGGCAGCATGTTGATGTTGTTGAAATAGATGCGGCCTCTCATACAGGTATTGATGATATCCGTGAAATTGTTGAACAAGTTCGATATAGACCTGTATTGGCTCGATATAAGGTTTATATTATTGACGAAGTTCATATGCTATCAACAGCAGCATTTAATGGTCTCTTAAAAACTCTGGAAGAGCCACCTCCATATGTAAAGTTTATATTTGCTACTACGGAAATTCGGAAAGTTCCAATAACGGTGTTATCACGGTGTCAAAGATTTGATTTGCGGCGTATACCTGTAGGTAGTCTTATTGAATTATTTACGAAAATCTTGGTGAAGGAATCTATAGAGGCAGAGGCAGAGGCAATCGCAATCATTGCAAGAATGTCTGAAGGATCTGCTCGTGATGGACTATCTCTTCTTGATCAGGCTATTGCTCAAGGAGAAGGACGTATTGAGGCTCAAAAAGTTCGTTATATGTTAGCGCTTGCTGACCGGAAACGTATTATTGATTTATTTGGTTATTTAGTAAAAGGGGATGTTGCTAGTGCTTTACGTGAATTTTCAGAACAATATGAAGCGGGAGTTAATCCTGTAACATTACTTACAGATCTTGCCGATTTTACACATGTGGTAACACGTTTGAAATATGTGCCAGAAACAGTGAAAGATGATTCGCTTAGTGAGATAGAAAGTTTGTGTGCTATTGAATATGCTCGTGAAGTTCCTGTTACCCTTCTTTCACATATTTGGCAAATGCTTGTGAAGGGTATTTCTGAGGTGGAAAATTGTATGCGTCCGGTAGGCGCAACTGAAATGGTTTTAATTAGATTGGCTTATGCAGCAGCTTATTTACCTTCACCAGAGGAAGTAGTTCGTCTTATTTTGAAGGATAAAGAAGGAAAAAAACCGGAAAAGGATATTATTTTTGCATCTTCAGATTCATCTGATGTCAATCATCATCAAGTTTCTGTTAAAATTGAAGAGAAAAATAATATCGATTCATATAAAGATAATAAGGTATTGAATTTACATGATACACTTAAGAATGATGTTAAGACTAAAGTTTCTTCAGTGGAAGAAATTTTAGACTTGTGTGAAAAAAATAATGATTTTAAAATAAAGACTCTAATACAGGAGTTTTTGCGTGTTGTGCGTTTAAAACCAGGACAGTTAGAAGTATATCTTGCTGAAGGAGCTCCTTCAGCTTTTTTACATCAGTTAGCTATAAAGCTTAAAGATTGGACTGGAATGCAGTGGACTATAAATTTAGCTTCGAAAGAAGAGAATTCTGTAAAGAAAGTTACAGAAACATCAAAGGATATTATATTTAAAAATATGCAGAAAGATCCAGATGTATTAGCAGCTGTTGAATGTTTTCCTGGTGCAAAGGTTTCTGATATATATATGGATGATGATCCATAAAAAATAGATTCAGCATCTAGAGGGTATGTTTTATAAAAAATATAGTTGTAAATTGTTAATGAGGTAAGATTATTTATGAATAATATTATGAATATGATGGGAAAAGTAAAAGAACTCCAAGAAAAGATGGAGAAAATACAAGAGGATATCGTAAAAATTGAAGAGGAAGGTGTCTCTGGAGGTGGTTTAGTTCATGTACGTTTAAATGGTAAGAATGAACTTTTGGGTCTAAAGATTGATTCATCTTTATGTAAAAAAGAGGAAATTGAAATATTAGAAGATCTTATTATTGCAGCTCATAAGGATGCCAAGAAAAAAATTGAAGCACGTATGTTAGAAAAAACGCGTGGAGTTACTGATGGGCTATCACTTCCTCCTGGATTTAAGCTTCCCTTATAAAAATATATAGATCCTAACTATGGGCATTTAGTTGGTGCATTAATTTAATGGTGAGTTATCACAAAGTTATTATTTAGTTGGGGGATTTATAGCTTTAAGATAATATACATCAGAGCATTCAATCTCTCTGTTCCAGTGAGAACATTTATAAGTTTATTTCCCCTCATATTTTTTCTTTTTAGATTAAAGTTTGGAATGTCAAAAAAAGTAACTGGACCAGAAATTGAAAAGCTTATCCAGCTTTTAGCCAGAATATCAGGGTTAGGACCTCGGTCTGCTCGACGGGCAGCTCTACATCTTGTAAAAAAAAAGAATCAATTATTGGGGCCATTATCTCAAGCTATGGTTGAAGCATATGAAAAAGTTTGCGTATGTTCTCAGTGCGGTAATATAGATACAGTTGATCCTTGTACAATTTGTACAGATAAAAAACGTGATCATTCAGTTATTATTGTAATTGAAGATGTTGCGGATTTATGGGCATTAGAGCGTTCTGGTGCAATGAATGCATTGTATCACGTTATTGGAGGAACTCTTTCTCCGCTTGATGGGATTGGTCCAGAAACACTTAATATTCAATCCCTTATAACAAGACTAAAAACAAATCAAGTACATGAACTAATTATAGCTATTAATGCTACCATTGAGGGACAAACTACAGCTCATTATATTATTGATCAGCTTAATTCTTTTGATATTAAGATTACACGCTTAGCGCACGGCATTCCGGTTGGCAGTGAATTAGATTACCTTGATGAAGGTACACTAATCGCTGCAGTACAAGCACGCACTGCTGTATAAGTGTAATTGATATCAATAAAAATCATGTCCATAGAAGTAAATTAAAATTATCAGTTAAAGGTATTTTTCAGATTTTTCTCTTTTTACAGTACTCTGTGTTTACGTTCAGAAAGTGTTATGTTCTAGATTGAAATAACTTTTCCAGGATTCATAATTCCAACGGGATCAAGTGCTCTTTTTATTTTTTTCATGATTGTAATTTTTGTTTTTGAAGATATTTTCTCAAGATAATCTCTTTTAAGCTGTCCTATCCCGTGTTCAGCTGCAATTGATCCATTATATGATAAAACAATAGAATGAACAAGATTACTGATTTTATCCCAATGTTCTGTAAATTGGTCTTCGCTTGCATTAAGAGGAGGAAAGATGTTAAAGTGAATATTTCCATCACCAAGATGTCCGAAGCAGCATATGCGTGCCTCCGGAAAGGTAGAAAGAATTTTTTTTTCTGCTTCGAGCAAAAAGTAAGGTATCTTGTCTAAAGGTACAGAGATGTCATGTTTAATAGATTTTCCTTCCTGACTTTGAGCTAAGGAGATTTTCTTTCGGATATTCCATATTTTATTAGCTTCTTCTTCAGAGGATGCTAATTTTGCTTCAAGAATAATATTCCTTGAAATACTTTCATTCAGTATTTCAGTGATTATTTGATAAGCTCGAATTTCGCTTTCTGTGGAAGCAATATCAATGAGAATATACCAAGGGTGTGAGTTTTTTAAAGGAGCTGGGAGCTTATTATCTGTATGTTTGATAATGAATTGTATTGCGGAAAGAGCAATAAATTCAAAGCTTTTTAGAGTATTATCTGCTATAGATCTAGAAAGTTGTAAAACTTGTAATGCATCTTTGGGAGAAGATACAGCAGCTAGCGCTACTTGATGTCCGATAGGATTCGGAAACAGTTTTAGTATTGCGCCGGTTATTACTCCGAGAGTACCTTCTGAACCAATAAATAAGTCACGCAAATCATAGCCACTGTTATCTTTCACGAGCTTATACATACCATCCCATATTTCACCGTTAGGAAGGACAACTTCTAGACCTAAACACAGTTGTCTCATATTTCCATAAGCCAATACAGAAACTCCTCCTGCATTAGTTGCTATATTACCTCCAATCTGGCAGGATTCTTCTGAAGGGAGAGAAAGGGGAAAAAGCCTGTTATTATCTTTTGCTATTTTCTGGATATCAGCAAGTTTGCAACCGGCATCAACAGAAATGGTGTTTCCTATTGAATCAATCTCTCGAATGTGGTTCATGAGTTCCAATGAGAGAACGATGTCATTTTCTCCTTGTCGTGGGGTTTGTCCACCCACTAGTCCAGTATTTCCTCCTTGTGGAGTAATTGTAGTTTTTGTTGCGTTTGCAAGTTGTAGAATTCTGGATACTTCCTGGGTGCAGGAAGGAAGGAGCACTAAAGGAGAACTGCCATTATAACGGCCTCTATATTCAGTGAGATATGGAGAAATAGCTGTTGGCTGATGTAATGCTCTGGATTCCCCAACAATTGCTGTAAATTTTTTTAGGAGATCATCAGGAAGAGTTTTCATATGTTTTTTCCTAAAAGGATTAAATTAATTACGAGGAGCAGCTGCTCTAGTAAGCCTGTCGTTGATTGCCTCTCCAATTCCATGATTGGGTATTTTGGTGAAAGCAATAGAAGAAACACCAGTATCATCAGCTATTTTCATGTACGCAAAAAGATTGGCTGCTGCTTCTTTTAAATTTCCAGAAACACTTAAGTCAAGAATAAGGGAGGCGTTTTCTATATTTCGTATAGACATATTTTTAAATCGGATCAAAGCTTCCCCAGGATTAACATGGGTGGCTTCAAGCCTTACTAAGGCTCGCGGGGCATAATGTGATTTTAAAGTTCCTGGCGATTCTATTTTTGATATGTCACTGATGGAGAGATACGCTCGATCTATTTTCGTTTCAGAGATATCTTCAATTTTTTCAGCTTCCAATCCACCAGGGCGTAACATTTGTAATTGTCCGTCAAGTTTAACTTTAATAATTGTTGATTCCAATCCTATTTTTGAATTTCCACCGTCAAGAATAAGGGGAACATTGTCTCCAAAGGTTGCCTGGATATCCTTTGCACAAGTTAGACTTATTCTTCCAGAAAGATTAGCAGAAGGGATAGTTAATGGGTAATTATAGGCAAGAATAAGTTTGTTAGAAAAGCCACATGGAACTCGGATACAAATTGTTTTGAGATTGGCAGTTGCTAAAGGATGAATAGTGTTGTGAGAAGATAAAGGCAAATTCAGTGTTAAAGGTCCTGGCCAGAATGCTTTTGCCAAACGCAACGAAACTGGGTCAAAGTTTACATATTTGCAAGCCATAGATATGTCTGCTACATGGCATATCAAAGGATTGAAGAGGGGCCTTTTTTTAATTTCATAAAGACGACGAATAGCAAGAGGGTTTCTTGAGTCAACTGCTAGCCCGTAAACAGTTTCAGTTGGAATAGCAATAGGTATTCCAGCTTCTAAAAACTCACAGGCGATTTTGATAGCATTGGCATCAGTGATAGATAGAATTTTCACCATAAAATTGGTCCATAAATTTTAACACAATTTATATGTGTTTTTTCAAGTCAGAGATTTTATTTATTGGGTTTTCTGGATATGTATCGTGTACGGAACTCCTAGCCCTCGTCTACGATTCACTTTAGGGTAATAGACTCTGAGTAAAAGGGTTTTTTCTGTATCTGAATTCAGAACGTAATCATTACCATCAATATCTGAAGAATAGATAGCTTCTATATTATCATCTTGTAATAAATCAAACATGGCAAGGTTAGAAAAATGCGATCTTGATGAGAAGATAATTTTAAGATGTTCTCCTTTTTTTACAGGTAAAAGATAAACAATCCCTTTTCCTATACGAGTCCATCCATGTAAAACAATATCTTTAGAAACAGAATTAAGTACCTTCAGTTTTTCTCCAGGGTAAAGGTTTACTTTTTGATTTGCATATATTGGTACAATGAATAAGGAATTCCAAAAAAACGCTGTACAAAATATATACATTAATTTCATGGTTACACAACAAAGTCTAAATGTTTTATAAGCAGTCTTTAAAGATAATTGTAAAGCCAATAACTTATAATAATCATAACATGATCACTTTAATAAAACCAGCTGTATTCTTTTAGGAATTTCTTAATTAAGAAGATTTCTATTAAAATTTTTTGTAAATTTCTTAAAGTCATGTAATTACAGTATTTCTCTCAATATGAGAGCTTAGCTTTTAGACTTAATGCATTTAAGTCAATTTTTAATTAAACGTCAAGAAGAGTATTATTCTTTCAGGAGCAGTTTGATCATGAGACCTTTAAATCTCTTGAGATTAGGATAATAGTATTTTGTATCTTGTGTATTCTTAAGAGTTTTTTGTTAAGGAATATTTGTTACGATAAAGCCATGGTTTTTAGCTAGTAAATGATGGAAATAACGCTTTTCTTTGCTAAGAGATCATTTTCTCAATCGCTAAGGTGGGGCTGCTTTACAAGAATATAAGTTATAATCCATAAACACTACTCTAGTGTTTTTAGAGCTTCGGTAAGTCCGTCTTCAAGGTCTTTTTTAAGGTCTGTGATAGCTTCTAGACCTATTGAAAGTCTGAGGAGTTGATCACTGATACCTGCTTTTTTGCGTACTTCTGCACCCATCGCTGAATGAGTCATGCTTGCTGGATGTGTTATTAAACTTTCGACTCCTCCTAAAGATTCAGCGAGAGAGAATAGCTTCAAGCTTTTAAGAAATGCCTTAACAGTTGTTTCATCACCAAACAGTTCGAAACTGAATATAGCACCAAAACCGGATTGCTGCTTTAATGCTATTTCATGGCCAGGGTGTTTTTTTAATCCTGGCCAATAGAGGTGTTTAACGGCAGGATGTTCGTTAAGAAAGTTAATCAAAACTTCTGTGTTTTCTTGATGTACTCGGAACCTTGGTCCCAATGTTCGGAGTCCTCGCATAACAAGATAACTATCAAAGGCACTGCCAGTAAAACCAATACAGTTTGCCCACCATTTTAATTGATTCCCTAATTCGACATCACGTGTGATTACCGCGCCTCCTATAACATCGCTATGACCATTGATATATTTTGTTGTTGAATGAACAACAATATCAGCCCCAAGCTCAAGAGGACGCTGTAATATAGGAGATAAAAATGTATTATCTACAACACATATTGCTCCATTTTCATGGGCTATTTGAGCTATATGCCGGATATCTATAATGCGTAGCAAAGGATTGGATGGAGTTTCAATCCAAATTAAGGCAGGTTTGTAAGAAAAAGCTTTATTTACAGTAGAGGGATCTGTAAAATCAATGAAATGAACATTATAACGCCCCTTACGTGACCATGCATCAAGCAGACGCCATGTCCCTCCGTAACAATCGTGTCCGGATAAAATTGTTCCCCCGTCCGGTATAAGTTCAAGAACAAGTCCTAAAGCAGCCATGCCGCTGGAAGTGATTATACAGCTTGATCCACCTTCCATTTTTGCAAGTGTATCTCCCAAGAGATCTCTAGTTGGATTTTTGCCACGGGAATAATCATAAGGACCTGGTTGACCTATATCTTTATAGAGGTAATTTGTAGATAAATAGAGAGGAGGTATAACTGAATGAAATTGCGTATCAGATTCTATTCCTGCGTGAACAGCTTGGGTTGTAATATCAAATTTACACATAAATAACTTTCTAATTTTTTAAAATAATAATTATAATATGGCGCTAAAAACTGTTCACTGAATAGTTTCTATTAAAGCCATTAAAACTTTAACATAAGGGATATAATTTGTTTTTTTATAGGATCATTTTTTAAGATTTTTGTAAAATGTAATTGCATAAACATCTTCGATACATGTAATAGAATCCTTAAATAAACCTTTATGGGAGTAGGTTTTTATCTGATAAAACTTTAAACCGCCAAAGATTTTCTGTTCCTTTTTTTATCCCAATTCTAGGAGTTCGAATGTATTCAGGTTTTTTTTCAGTATTATAAACACAAAAATCATGATTGTTTGTTAAATCACAAGAATTATTAACTTTTGAAATATCTAGATGCTTGCATAATTTTCCTGGTCCATTTATTTTAAGATTGTAGGGTTTGATTAAATATATTCCTCTGATTAATACTGCAGCAGGAAACCCTTCTTTTTCTGTAACAATATTGAGACAATAATACATTCCGTAAATAAAATAAACATATGAAAATCCAGGAAGGCCAAACATAACAGAAGTTCTAGGAGTATAACCTTTTGCAGCATGGCAAGCAGGATCGTCTTGTCCTATATACGCTTCAACTTCAGTAATAAAGCCTTGATAGTGATAAAACTTTAATATCTTTCCTAAGAGATGTTCTGCAACATACAGTGTATCATTTTCATAGAAATTTCTAGGTAAAATATGATATGTCATTGTTATATGCACTGAAATTAAAATGATATACCATGGATTGATACTTTTTAAAAAGCTTGAGAGCGCTATTTCTTGAAATCCTTTATTAAAAAATATAAAGACTTTTTTCAAAAGTTTTCAGAGAATTTTTTTCTAAACCTACAATTTATTGTTTCTGGAGCGGTAGTTTTCTTTCTCAATTTATTCCCAAAGGGAAAAAATATTTTTGCAAACTTATTTTGTCTAGATGTTGTGGCGCACCCGACAGGATTCGAACCTGTGACCTTTGGAATCGGAATCCAACACTCTATCCAGCTGAGCTACGGGTGCTGATTCTTATAAATAGAAAAATATTTTTTGATTTATTAGACTAAGTTTCTTTATTCTTCAATACATGAATCGGTATAAGCTTTCCTTTTACAATAAGTTAACTTCATATAATTGCCATATATAAACTGTCTATAAGATATTCTATTAATATAAGAGAAAATAATTTTAAAAACTATCAGACGAGTTTTTCATAATAAAATAAAGGTCATGAAGTCAGTTAGTAAATTTTGTGTTATTCATTTTAAATTCAGGATTGGTTTAGTACAAGCATTCTATGCGTGATGTTCTAGAAGGTATCTAGAAGTAATAGGAGGATATCATGAAGAAGACATTTAAAAAATCTCTTGTCGTTCTTTTAGGGATAACATTGAGTCTTCAAACTTCATTTTTGCAAGTTCAAGCGCATGACTGGAGAGCATATCATTGGGGACCACCTCCTCCTCCGCGACCGTGGGGACCTCCTCCTCCTCCTAGGTGGCATCATCATCATCACAATAATGATGCTCTTGTTGGTGGAATTGTTGGTTTTGCAACAGGTATGGTAGTGGGTGGAATGATATCTGATCGTCCACCACCGCCACCACCTCGTAGAGTTTATGTTTACGAGCAACCACAACCACCAATAATTGTATATAGAAATCGTTTAACTCCTTGGACTGATGAGTGGCGTATGTATTGTTACAGGAGATACAATTCATTTAATGAAAATACTGGTACCTATATTGATTATAATGGAGAAGAGCGTTTTTGTACTAATTAATGAGAGGAAATATTATTATCCGTTTCTTTTGGATTGAGTAATTTGAGGTATATAGTTCATTTTTATGAGTTATATGGCTGTTTTGTGAGACTAGAAGATAGAATAAAACGTTTCAGCAAAATCCAGAGTATTATTGAGGGTATTTCGCAACGTATGCTGGCTCGCACGTTGTGCAGCCGAGCGTGGTTCTTCTCAATGTTTTTATATACGCACCTCTTTAGGTCTAATGCTTTTCATTCGATTGAGAAACTTGACCGAATGCGCAAAAAATTATAAATTTTTGTAATTGATTTGTTTCAGAGATGGAATTTGCAGTATTGATACTGACTTCATGGGGTAGAAGACTTTTCTAAGGAGTTTTTAAATCACTGGGAAGTTTTTTTCTTCGTATTTGAAAGTCCTCCTGCATCAGTTAGTAAAAATGCTTCACCGCAAGCTTTAGCTAATGTTCGTACTCTAAGAATATAACTTTGACGTTCGACAACAGATATTACACCCCTTGCATCAAGAAGATTGAAAAGGTGCGATGCTTTTATGCATTGGTCATATGCAGGTAAGACACATTTATGAGGATCAGTAGTTTTTTTTAGAGGCACCAGTAGCTAGAATATCAAGACATTCTTTTTCGGCATCGATGAAGTGATTATGTAAATTTTTTACATTAGCATATTCGAAATTATATCGAGAATATTCTTGTTCAGCCTGCAAGAACAAATCTCTATAGCGGACTTTGTGTCCATCGGCGTGAGTGGCGAATACAACGTCATAGACATTATCTATGCCTTGTACATACATTGCAAGCCGTTCTAATCCGTAGGTTATTTCTCCAGATACAGGGGAACATTCAATTCCGCAAACTTGTTGAAAGTATGTGAATTGTGATATCTCCATTCCATCACATAAACATTCCCACCCTAATCCCCACGCTCCAAGAGTGGGACTCTCCCAGTCATCTTCCACAAAACGTATATCATGCATTAAAGGGTCTATACCTATAGCTTGAAGAGAATCAATATAAAGTTCTTGTAAATTAGGAGGGTTAGGTTTCAGCATGACTTGATATTGGTAATAATGCTGTAAACGATTTGGATTTTCAGCGTAACGTCCGTCTGAAGGACGACGTGATGGTTGTACATAAGCTGTTTTCCAAGGATTTACACCTAGAGCACGGAGTACTGTTGCTGGATGGAAAGTTCCAGCTCCAACTTCCATATCATATGGTTGTAAAATGACACATCCTTGACTTGACCAGTATTTTGTTAATACTAGAATAAGTTCCTGGAATGAAAGAGAAGAGTTTTTTTGTTGATTACAATTTATCAAGTTGAGGGAGTCCATCAAAACTAACGATATTTGATCGTTTTATCTTTTTTTAAAAAAACATTAAAATAATAACATTTATGATATAGAAAATTTTTCCCGTAAAAGATTTAAAAATCTTTTACCCGATACTCACCTGTTTTTTCATCTTTTACAAGTGTATTTATTTTGTCTTTTTTATTCATAGTTTTTTCCTTTTTGTTAGAAGAATATACAATTACTTTACGATAAATTGCCCATATGGCCCAAAATAATATCAATGAATATAAAAATTTTTGCATTACTCATGCTCCCTGTAAAAAATAAATTTTAATATTTATTCTTAATATAAGAAGTTTATAGTTTTAAACGTGGCAAAGCAGCCTTTCCATTAATAAGATCATTAACAAAAGTTGAAAAAGATTGGTTTGTTGAATTATGCAAGAAGATAGGAGAGCGCATGACTAATTTACCTCGAGCTCCTTTTATTCCTGTTGCTAGAATGCGTATAGCACATTCTCCCTCACGTGGATACAATGGAATTATTTCTATAGATCCAATACGTTTTTCGCAAGCAGCTACGATTTGTGTAATTGATTGAGGTTTAGCAATCAGAGATAATTGTCCTCCAGGTTTCATAATCGCACAAGCTGTACGAATCCATTTTTCAAATAAATCATCAATCATTACATGTGCTTCTTCTTTGATTTTATCAGGTGTGAGGCTATCTATTCTGTCATTAAAAGGTGGATTCATAATGACGTGATTATAGAAATTATTAGTGAGACCAGATAAAATTCTTTTTTTTCCTGTTAAAGTGACGTCACTCTCAATAAGAGAAACACGCTTAGAAAGTTCTTTATTAGCAGGTAAGGTTAATGTTTTACGTGCAAATTTTGCCATGAAATTAGAGCGTTCAACGAGTAAAATTTGCGCTTTCCTTAGTCTGGATGCAACAGCAAGGCCTGCTGCTCCTGCTCCTGCTCCGAGGTCTGCCAGATAGAAAGGATTTTGTTCTTCAACTAGAGATGCCAAGATCATTGCATCCATACCTGAGCGATGACCGCATGTTGAAGGTTGCACTAAATAAAACTTACCTTCATGAAATGCATCAATAGTTTCATATAACATGAATTATAAACACTGATTTCTTTAAAAAGCTCTCAATACAGTATTTTTATTCGAAAAGCATTAGTTTTTATTGTAAACTTTTTTATATTTTATGATATGTATCATGTGGTTTATATATAGTGATTTTAGGAATAATAAATTAGGAGTATAGATTTTGGTTCTCCAAATAGCTACTGAAGAAAAAAAAGATACATATGCTTCTGTAAAAATGTTGGAAGAACTTACAAGAAAAGATATGGAAAGCGTAAACTTGCTCATTTTTTCTAAAATAAGTTCTGATGTTAAAATGATTCCGAATGTAGCAAGGCATATTATTGACTCCGGGGGCAAGAGATTACGTCCTATGCTCACTTTGGCAGCGGCTTCTATGTTTGGTTCTGGTAGTGATATGCGTGTACATTTGGCTGCTGCTAGTATTGAATTTATTCATACAGCAACACTTTTACATGATGATGTCGTGGATGAAAGTGAACTACGAAGAGGAAAGCCTGCTGCACATGTAATTTGGGGGAACCAAGCAAGTATTCTTGTCGGGGACTATTTGTTGAGTAGTGCATTCCAAATGATTGTTCATACAGAATCAATGAAATCATTAGATATTCTATCAAATGTCGCTTGTACCCTTTCAGAAGGTGAAGTGCTTCAATTGACAATGTCAAACAATCTTGAAACAACAGAAGAAGATTATATTAGTATTATAAAGGCCAAAACAGCATCTTTATTCTCTGCTGCGGTAGAGGTTGCGGCAATCCTTGTAGGGACAGAAGATTGTTTTCAAAAGGCTTTAAAAGATTATGGCATGAATCTTGGTATGGCTTTCCAACTTATTGATGATGTTCTTGATTATGGCGGTAACATTTTTAAGATAGGAAAGAACATAGGAGATGACCTCCGTAGTGGGAAAGTTACCTTACCAGTTATATTTGCATTTCAAAGAAGCTCAGATGAAGAGAAAGCATTTTGGTATTCTGTTATTCAGCAAGGTAACAATAGTGAAGAAAATTTGGAAAAAGCCTTGATGTTAATTAAGGCATGTAATGCACTTGAAGATACTATATCTCGAGCGCGTTATTATGGTGATTTGGCTAAAGATTCTCTTAATTGTTTCCCAGACAATCCTTGTAAACTAGCACTTCTTGAAGTTGTTGATTTTTGTATTGAACGTTTCAATTAAGGTTAAACTCTTTTATAAAAAGGATGATGTTTTATTTAAAGCAGTAGAATAGCTGGTTTAATTTTTTGTTTTTATATCATCATTTGATATCATTAAAAGGGGTATTATGTCAGATAGGTTTTTTATAAAAGTTTTTTCTCCTATAGTAATGGTAGGTGTTTGGTTTACTTTTTTATCTGCAGCCACTGCACAGGAAAAAATTGAGTCGAAAAAAGTATTAAGCTTTTCTGGTGCTTTTTTAGCGGGTTATATAGCTGATCTGGAGCAGGATTATAAGCCTGCAGCCCTTTTCTATGAGAAAGCTTTATCTATGTCGCCTGACGCTGTCGTTGTGCGTCGTAAGTTGATCATATCACTCATTATGACAGAAGAATTTAATCAGAGTGTTAAATATGCTGAGCAGTTAAAAAATGATAAATTATTAGGGAACCTTTCAAAAGCTATACTTGCTTTGGAAGCAATTAAAAAAAACAAATATAAATCAGCTCAAAAGATATTGTTTGCTAGTAAAAGTAATAAGATAGCTACGCCAAAAACCTTCGATATCAATCATGTCATGGATACGATGCTTATAGCATGGGTTCGTGCTGGTCTTGGAAATGGACGCGAGGCCCTGGAAATAATGTGTTCTATAAAAGGGAATGAATTATCAGATATTCTGCGTGATTATGAAGCTGGTATACTTGCGATTTACATCAAAGACTTTAAAGCTGCACGCAATCACTTAAATAATGCTATTCATAACCAAAAAGGTGCAGTTATTGCACAAGATACTTTTTTGCGTTCTGTAATTTCTCTTGTTACGTTAGAAAGCTCTTTAGGGAACAAGCAAAAAGCTCTTGAAGCGCTTTCTTTCGGTGAGAGTTTAGTAGAGGATTATGCTCCTTTTAATATATTACGTAATAAAATTGAAAAAGGGATAAAAATCAGTCCACAAGTACTTACTGTAACGAAAGGAGCCGCTTCGGTTGTTTTTTCAATTGGTTCGGCTCTTTCTTCAGAGACTCTTGTGCAAGGAATTGAAAATCTTTATCTGAGAGCGGCGTATATGCTTGATCCAGAGGATGACGATACTTTAATTTTACTTGCTCAACTTGAAGAAAAATCTGGAAATACTGACCGAGCTATTGAATTTTATCAAAAAATTCCAGAATCTTCTCCTATAGGCTCAATTGCTTTAATGAAGCTTGCTCTCAATTTAGCAGAAAAAGGAAAGGTGGATGAAGGAGAAAAATGTATTAAAAGATTAATTAAAGCTAACCCTAAGGAGATTCGTAATTATATTGCTTATGGAAATATTTTGTACGATGCAAAGCGATATGATGAGTTGGTGAAGAACTATGATAGCGCTGTTAAGCTTATAGGTCAGAATCTAAATACATCGTATTGGCAAATTTTTTTTCAACGTGGTGTAGCATATGAAAAAATTAATAAATGGCCTGAAGCAGAAGCTAACTTTTTAAAAGCATTACAATTAAAGCCAGATCAGCCACAAGTATTAAATTATTTGGGATATTCATGGATAGAAAGAAATATTCAGCTCGAAAAGTCAACAGAAATGATCAAAAAAGCTTTAGAGTTTCGTCCTGATGATGGTTATTTTGTTGATTCATTAGGATGGGCTTATTTTCGGCTTGGTAAGTTTGAAGAAGCTGTAAACCAGTTAGAGAAAGCTGTATTGCTTAGGCCAAGCGATCCTAATATAAATGATCACTTGGGTGATGCTTATTGGAAAGTTGGACGTAAGTTAGAAGCTTCTTATCAATGGAATCATGCTATTATATTTAGCAAAGATGAAATTGAAATATCAAAAATAAAAGATAAACTTAAAAAAAGATTAGATCTCTGAAAGCTAATAGAAAGGATATAAAAATATTCTATAAGGAAAACTGATATAGAAATAGAATGAGTAATTTATTGTTTATTGTCGGATAAAAGATCTTAAATATTAAGTTTATAGCTTTTGTTAAGCATTATTTTAAATTGGATCTAGAATGCATATTCTAATTTTGTAAGTTTTTTCTAAAAGGCATATTTGTATTTTATTATCAAGCTGAGATCTTATGATGCATTTAAGATGCTTATAAGCGCTATTTGATAGGTCTTTTATAAACTTCAAATATAATGTTTATTCTCTTAAGATCAGAATGAGTGAATTGCTGAAAGTAAATAATGACTGTACACAAAATTCATTTCACTTCCTCTCCTGTCCTTGAAGCACAAAAAGCCTATCATGAATTGGTTTGTATGTATACAAATACTCCCTTTGAAGAAGCTGACGTTATCGTTGCTCTTGGTGGCGATGGATTTATGCTTCAAACTCTTCATGGAAATATGAAATCAGGTAAGCCTGTTTATGGTATGAATCGTGGTTCTGTTGGTTTTCTAATGAATGATTATCGTCCAGAGGAACTCGTAGAACGTCTGTCTGATGCAGTAGAACATATCTTTCATCCATTGAAGATGACTACTCTTAAAGAAGATAATTCAACTTCAGTGGCTTTGGCAGTAAATGAGGCATCAATATTACGTCAATCTTTTCAAGCAGCTAAGCTGAAGGTTATGATAGACGGGAAGGTGCGATTAGATGAACTGATATGTGATGGCTTGCTTGTATCTACACCAGTTGGTTCTACTGCTTATAATCTTTCCGCTCATGGGCCAATTCTTCCTTTAGAAGCGCCGCTTTTAGCCCTTACTCCTGTAAGCCCTTTCAGGCCACGGCGTTGGCGAGGGGCGCTTATTTCTAATCATTTAACAGTAGATATTGAAATCTTAGAACCAGATAAACGTCCTGTTAATGCTGTTGCAGATCACACAGAAGTAAAGTCAGCCTTACATGTCCAGATATCACAGGCTACGGATATAATGGTTCGTATTCTCTCTAATCCAGATAGATCTTGGTCTGATCGTATTCTTACAGAACAATTTTCTACTTGAACAAACAATAAACCTATATATGAAGAGCAAGAGCTGCTTTGATAAAGTCATCTAGATTTCCATCTAGTACATCTAAAGGTGCTGTATTTTCTACGCCTGTTCTCAAGTCCTTAACTAATTGATATGGTTGTAAAACATATGAACGGATTTGTCGTCCCCAGCCGATTTCAGGTTTGGAAGATGCTTCTATACTCACAGCTTCTTCACGTTTTTTTAATTCTAACTCATACAGTCTAGCTCTAAGCATATCCCAGGCTTTAGATTTATTTTTATGTTGCGAACGTTCTTGTTGACATTGTACAACAATATTTGTGGGTATATGAGTTATACGTACAGCTGAATCTGTTGTATTAATATGTTGACCACCGGAACCTGAGGCACGGTAGGTATCAATGCGGCAATCGCTTTCATTAATTTCTATTTCAATAGCTTCATCTATAACTGGATAAACCCAAATTGAAGAAAATGAAGTATGCCGACGAGAATTACTGTCATAAGGAGAAATTCTTACAAGGCGGTGTACGCCTGATTCTGTCTTTAACCAACCATAAGAGTTGTGCCCTTTTATGAGAATTGTTGCTGATTTGATACCAGTTTCTTCTCCATCATGCATTTCAAGAAGTTCTACTTTAAATCCTTTTCTTTCAGACCAACGCATATACATGCGTAATAACATATTCGCCCAATCTTGACTCTCAGTTCCACCAGCACCAGAGTGAATTTCAAGGTAGCTATCGTTAGAATCAGCTTCTCCAGAAAGAAGAGTTTCAAATTGTCGACGTTCAGTTTCACACTTAAGTTTGAGGAGAGCTTCTTCAACTTCACATACTAGAAATTGCTCTCCTTCTGCTTCAGCAAGTTCTAAAAAAGCAATATTATCTAAAAAATTTTTTTCAAGATCTTTGATAGAAGAGATTGAATTGTCGAGGTGTTGACGCTCCTGCATCAATTTACTTGCTTTTTCTGAATCTTCCCATAAATTTGGATCTTCTGCTTTATTATTAAGCCAATCCAATCTTTTAATGGCTGCCTCCCAGTCAAAGAGACCTCCTTAGCAGCTTTATACTCTGCTCGATTTCATTTATTGTAATCTGAATGTTATTGTTTGCTATTACCATAATTCCTCATAGTATAAGAAAAGTTTAATAGATTTTTTGAATTTAAAAAGTAAAAATGTTATAAATTATATTTTAATACAATCCTTGGACGCCAGAATTAATTGCTTGATTGGCTTGAGGAGATTTTCTTAATATTTCTTCAGATGACGTATTGCTATTCTCATCAATGACAGAATAAACCTCAGCTGGTCCTGTTCCAGGTTTGAAAGCCTCAATGATCATGTCAGGGTCTCCTTCTCGAGCAAGCATTCCTGTCCTTCTATTAACTGGAATAAGGCTCATGCCTTGGGGGATAACAAAACGAGAAGGCAAGACTCCCTTTGTTGCATCTTGCATAAAAAGATCGAAAATAGGAGCGGCAAGAGACCCTCCTGTAGCATTGGGTCCTAAAGATATTGGATTATCATAACCGATATACAGACCTGCTACGAGATCAGGAGTATAGCCTATAAAAAAGGCATCTTTATTGTCATTAGTTGTTCCACTTTTCCCTGCAATAGGACCTTTTATATGAATTTTTCCTGCTGCAGTTCCACGGGAGATCACACCTTCCATCATAGAGGTAATTTGATATGCTGTCATAGGATCTAAAACTTGTTCACGATTATCAATGATTTCAGGCTCGTCTTGATTTTCCCATCTGGAGGTATTGCAATCTTTACAAATACGCTTCTCCTGACGAAATATTGTTTTTCCATACCGATCCTGAATACGATCAATAAGCGATGGTTCAATCTGTTTCCCTCCATTAGCGATTACTGCATAAGCTGAAACCATTCGTAAGATGGTTGTTTCTCCTGCACCTAAGGACATAGCTAGAAGAGGAGGCATTTTATGGTATATACCAAAGCGTTCAGCATATTCTGCAACAGTATTCATTCCCATATTATGTGCGAGACGAACAGTCATTAAGTTACGAGATTTTTCAATTCCAAAACGTAATGTAGATGGACCTGATGAGGTGCGTCCATAATTTTCTGGTTTCCATACTTTTCCTCCAGATACAATTTCTATTGGGGCATCCATAACAACAGAGGCTGGTGTGTAGCCACTATCTAGTGCAGCTGCATATACAAATGGCTTAAAGCAAGAACCTGGCTGTCGCATTGCTTGAGTGGCGCGATTAAATTCAGATTGGGCAAAAGAAAAACCGCCTACCATCGCCAAGACACGTCCAGTACGAGGATCCATTGCAATAAATCCTCCTTGAATTTTAGGTACTTGTTGTAATTTCCATCCTTTAAGAGAATGTTTTACGTATATGACATCTCCAGGAAATAAAACAGTATCAGGAGATTTTGAAGTCTTATGAGATGAAGAAGCCGAATGGTAAGCCCAGCGCATATTAGAGCCTTCAATTACACTACGGTTACGTTTAGAATCTATTTTACCACTTGGAGCAATAGATGGTTGAAGCCCTATTTCAACTCGAGACTTTGATGTTGATAAAACCACAGCAAGTTTCCACTCTGGTACATCTACTAAAGGGGCAATTTTTGCTAGAGGTTTTCCCCAATCATCTTTTATTGAAATATGAGCTACAGGACCTCTAAATCCACGTCTTTGATCATAGTCTATTAAACCTGATTGAAGAGATTTGCGAGCGTAAATCTGGAGATGAGGATCAAGAGATGTACGAACAGACAAACCTCCTTCATAAAGAGCCTTTTCTCCATAACGGTTAATAATCTGACGCCTTACTTCTTCTGAAAAATATTCAGATGCAAAAAGATGTACACCAGGATATCGTCGAGATATGTTCAGAGGCATTTTTTTGGCGTCTTCAGCTTTAACACTTGATATGTAATGATTTTCTGCCATACGATCAATGACCCAATTACGGCGGGCGATTGCTGCTTCAGTTCTACGAAAAGGATTATAATTGCTAGGCCCTTTAGGAAGGGCTGCAAGATATGCTGCTTCAGCTATATTTAATTCAGTAACAGATTTATTAAAATAGGTTAGAGCTGCTGCTGCAATTCCATAAGAGTTAAGTCCGAAAAAAATTTCATTTATATAAAACTCTAGAATCTTATCTTTACTGTAAGCTTGTTCAATACGAAAAGATAAGATTGCTTCTTTGATTTTTCTATCTATGGTTTGATCTGAGCTCAAAAGAAAGTTTTTTGCAACTTGTTGTGTAATTGTTGAAGCTCCTTCTGGACGGCGACCAGAACCAAGATTTTGAATATTATTTAAAATAGCGCGACCAAGTCCAGAGATATCCACTCCTGGATGGTTATAAAAATTTTTGTCCTCGGCTGAAAGGAATGCTTCTTTGACGTGGTCAGGAATCGCTTGTATAGGTAAAAATAGCCGGGTTTTTTTTTGCATATTCAGCCATGAGAGCACCATTTCCAGCATGGACTCGTGTTGTAATAGCTGGACTATAAGAATTCAATACAGCGTAGTCAGGAAGATCCTTAGACACTTTGATAACATAAATTCCTATTCCTAATGCAGCTGAAAAGAATAAGATACAAGCAAATCCAAAAAAATATCCAATTAATCTAATCATGAAGAATATACCAAAAATTCTTTGATTTTGTCATGAAGGGAGGATGTTACCGTTTCTTGGTAAAGAACTTCTCATGACATTATCTATATTATGAACCAATATATACTAAAACAGGCGTTATTATATCTGATTTTTATTTTTTTCATATAGATAATCTTTATTATATATTTTTACTCGAAGGATTTATTTTTTAATATTGAATTCTGATAATTAATGATTGCTTGTGCAGTTGTTTTTGCTATTCGATCACGCCACTTTTCATTAAGTAATAAGAGTTCATCATTATAATTTGAAAGAAACCCAACTTCTAAAAGAGCTGAAGGGATATTTAAGGCTTGTAAAACTTGAAAAGTGGCATGGCGATGAGAATTATTAGTGAGTGCGATATGAGCTTTTTTAAATTCTTTAATAATAGATTTAGCAAATGAATTAGAAAAAGTTTGTGTTTCACGTTTTGTTAGATCTAACAGAATGTTTTTTACTTCTGCGGGTTCTTTTGCGGGTTCTTTTAAGGGTTCGTTTTTAGATAAAAGTTCAGAAAGATTTTCGCGTTTTGCTACATTAGCGGCTAATCTATCGGATGATTTTTCAGAGAGCGTGTAAATGGTTGCTCCACGAATTTTATTGTTGTTTAATGTATCCGCATGGATTGATATAAATAAATCGGCATGATGTTCATGTGCTATAGAAACACGTTGTGATAAAGATAAATATTCATCAGTCTCTCTTGTCATGATAACTGTAATACCTTTTTGACCGATTAAATATTTCTTGAGTGCGAGACCGAGAGAAAGGGTAATATTTTTTTCAGGAGTTCCAGTATTTTTTCCTGATGCCCCGTTATCAATGCCTCCATGACCTGGATCAATAGCTATAATGAAATTAGAGTGTGGATTTGGGGTATCAGGAGGAAACTCTGGAAGGGAAGAAGTATTATGATTTTGTTCAGATTGGTTGCTTAGGATAGTATTAAAATCTTTAGCAGAAATTCTTTCTACTTCAAGGATAAGGCGGTAAAGCATTTTATCTTTAATAACTACAACTTTTTTTTGGGTAATATGTGCAGGGAAAAGAGGAGTTAGTATAATTTTTGCAGTATGCTTTTCTGTCAAATTGTAAGCTATTTTACTGAAAAAACCTTGAGCTTTTAGTGAATCAGAAGCAAATTCAAAAGCAGTTTCTGGTAAGTTTATAACAATCTGAGGGGGGGTGTCGAAATAGTTAATGGATGTTTCTGGATAATCATTAAAATCAATTACAACCTTAGATATGTTTCTTTCGTCTTTAATGTACATTGCATGAGCTATCAAGCTATTTTTATCGCTTGCAAAAACTTGGCAACAATAAAACACGAAGCCAAATAAATATATTATGATACAACAGTTAAGTAAATTTGCTATTCTCATCTCAGTATGCTTGTTCAGTATGGTAGCATATAAATTGCGTCAATAATACAAGTCTTTTTATTCAAATTTTCTAGAAACCTTAAAAATTTTAAGATAAGCCAATCAATCTCCATAATTACTTATTAGCCTTTTCTCTTGCTATCTTAGAATATAAAACATATGAATATAGAAGGTGTGATGTTTATCAGAGATTGATAAGATATGATAAACTATTGAGCCCATAGATGCTATACATTAAAATATAATGTGAGGGTGTTTATTAATTCATAAAAGTTTTTAAATTCCGATTTTTTTCGGTTACCCTAAAATCGTATATAATTATTAATTATGGGGTGATTAGGGTAAGGTTCGCTGGACCTTTAAAAAAGGTCTTTGGTATTATTATAAGTTTTTATCCAATGTATCGTAATAGATGAAGCCCGTATTTAAAATATATTTTTATAGAGGTGAATTTTTATTCCCTCAAAATTATTTTGGCTATATATTTAGGATAAGAACTATCTTTATCATCCGGCTCTTACTTTCAATGATTGACTGTGTTTTAACAAGAAAGGCTAAATTGAAAGTGAGAGGTCGAGGAGAAAGAAACACATGGCAGATAAAATGCTTATCGACGCCTCTCATCCCGAAGAGACCCGCGTTGTTGTTTTACGAAATAATCGTGTAGAAGAACTTGATTTCGAAACTGAGCACAAAAAGCAAATAAAGGGTAATATTTATCTAGCAAAGGTTATGCGTGTTGAACCTTCTTTGCAAGCTGCTTTTGTTGATTATGGCGGTAATCGTCATGGATTCCTGGCGTTTTCAGAAATTCATCCTGATTACTATCAGATTCCGCTTGCTGATAGACAGGCTTTATTAAAAGCTGATGCAGAAGAGCGAGAAAGTATTGAAAGTGAATTAGAAGGTGCGAAGTCAGAAGAAATTTCTGGATTAGAGGGTAATGATACTGAATCAGAAGCAGTAGAAAGAAGCACAGAGGAGTTATGTGTAGAAGCACAAGATCCTTGGAATCAGGTTGAGAAAGATAATCAAGTCATTTTTCCTGTTGAGTCGAGTCAACTCATTGAGGTTTCGCAGGAGAATTGTGATGAAATAAGAGTAGACTCTTTTAAAAATGAAGATGTCATGGAAGAGGTGACTGAGAACATTATTAAGAAGTCTCGTAAACAATATCGTATTCAAGAAGTTATTAAAAATCGTCAAATTTTGTTAGTACAAATTTTTAAAGAAGAACGTGGTAATAAAGGGGCAGCTGTTACAACTTATTTATCTTTGGCAGGTCGTTATTCTGTACTTATGCCTAATACTGAACGCGGTGAAGGTATATCACGTAAAATAACTAATCCAAACGATCGCAGACATCTCAAGGAAATTGCGCGTGGGCTTGAAATTCCACAGGGTATGGGTATTATTTTGCGTACAGCTGGTGCTAGTCGTACTAAAGTTGAAATCAAGCGTGATTTTGAATATCTCATGCGTCTTTGGGAAAAGGTGCGCACCTTAACTTTGAACTCAACAGCGCCATATTTGGTTTATGAAGAGGGGAACCTCATCAGACGCTCAATTCGAGATCTTTATAATAAAGATATATCTGAAATTATTGTAGCGGGTCAAAGAGGATATCGTGAAGCGAAAGACTTTATGAAAGTTCTCATGCCGAGTCATGCTAAAGTAGTGAAGCTATATAATGATGTGAGTCCAATTTTTGCTCGATCTGGCATTGAAGCTCAGTTAGATCAGTTACTACAAGCGCAAGTAATTCTCCTTTCTGGTGGATATATTATTATTAATCAAACAGAAGCTTTAGTTGCTATTGATGTTAATTCTGGTCGCTCCACTAAGGAGCATTCCATAGAGAACACGGCTTTACAAACGAATTTGGAAGCCGCAGAAGAAATTGCACGTCAATTACGTCTTCGAGATTTAGCAGGTTTAATTGTTATTGATTTTATTGATATGGAAGAAAAACGTAATAACCGTAATGTTGAGAAAAGACTCAAGGAGAGTTTAAAGCATGATAGGGCGCGTATTCAAATAGGATGTATATCACATTTTGGCCTTTTAGAAATGTCTCGTCAGCGTATTCGTTCATCTGTGATAGAAAGTGCAATGCAAGTTTGTGATCATTGTGCAGGAACGGGGTATGTACGATCTCAATCTTCGGTGGCGTTAAGTGTCCTTCGTAGTATTGAGGAGTACTTACTACAAAACACTACTCATGATATTACGGTACATACAAAGTCAGAAGTTGTTCTTTATTTGCTTAATCATAAGCGTTCTGTTATTATTGATTATGAAAAGCGGTTTGGTGTTTCAATAACTATTATAGTGGGTTCACAATTAGGAAATCAATTTTTTCTTATTGAAAAAGGAGCTGCAGTTCAAAATCCAGTAAAGATTGAACCTTTGGTGAATTTTGAAAACTTTGAAGATAATGAGGATATTAATCCTGATCTTGATGAAGTTGGAGAAAATTTAAGTGATGATGTTCACGTTGATAATGACAATGTAAAAGTTTTACATCAAAGGAATAGTTCTGAGAGTTTTAGTCAAAACGGGAAGCCTAGCCTTGAAATAGACGGATTAAATGCAGAGGAAAGAAAAAACGAGGAAGTCTCAGATATAGCCGTTAGTACTCCATTACGAAGAGGACGACGAAGGCGTAGTAGAAATGGAAGGCGTCGCAGTGGACAAGAAGAGAAAATTAAAGTGGACTGTGATAATAATAATTTAAAGATTAACAAGTCTAATGATATAAACAATAATGTTATTGTCAGGGATGTATTTTCTAAATCTGAAAAAAATGGACTTATTTCGGAAGTCGTTCATGATGATGGAGCTGAGTTAAGTAAGGGATCTTCACAAGATATGTTTGTTAATGAAAGCAATGAAAAAATAAACGAGATTCCTATACTTTATAAGCAAGATAATTCTTTTAAGATTCAACAAGAGTCTCACTTAAAAGAAGAAAAGAATATATTAAGAGTTTCAGAAATCCAAAAAGAAGATGTTTTTTCCGAAAAACATTCTCTCTTTGAAAAGGCAATACAGCCAATAATATCAGAAACTTCTTCTAGTATTGAGAATGAAAAAAATGAAGAAATTCAACCCAAAAAGCAAAGTTGGTGGAAGCGGCGTTAGCAAGCCTGTTCAAGAGAAAAAATCTTGTATTTAAAATATTAGTTGATTCTGCTTGTGGAAATCAAAAATTACAACAAACGCCAAGGAAGCTGTTTCTTTGATATTTGTTTAGAAACGACAACCGAAGAGAATTATGGATGAATTCTGAATACCTTTCAGGAGGGGATACTGCTTTTTTTAAAAATGGGAATATGTTGGTAATACCATTATTAGTCGAGAATGATTTTATATTGAAATATCTTGTGCATTTTTATCATCATTTACGATATTAGATAGAAATCTTATATTCAGTTTATCGGTTACTTGCTTGTTGTATTGTTGATAGTATCATGTTTTGGTAAGTAACTTTTATTGAAAAAGTGAGACATATGTTTGTAGAATTTAGGTTTTAAAATAATAGGATTAAATATTTAAAGACTGATAATTTGTATAAAAAATTACCTTTTTATCAACTAAATATATCTAGTTTCTTTAGATAAGAGTTGTTATGAGCTTTTTTTGTTTGTGTTTATTTAAAAAATTTTGAAAAGCAGGCTCAGGGAAATTTAAATGCCTAAGCAGGTGATGATTGTAGAGGATAATGAGCTTAATATGAAGCTCTTTAGAGATTTAATTGAAACATCTGGATATGAAACAATTCAGACAAGAAATGGTATGGAAGCCCTTGATCTTGCTCGAAAGTATCGACCTGATCTTATCCTGATGGATATTCAGCTCCCAGAAGTTTCTGGATTGGAAGTTATTAGGTGGTTGAAGGAGGATAATGATCTCTATGTTATTCCAATTATAGCTGTAACTGCTTTTGCAATGAAAGGGGATGAAGAGAGGATTCGTCAAGGAGGTTGTGAGGCCTATGTTTCTAAACCTATTTCAGTTCCTAAATTTATTGAAATGATTAAGATATATATTGGAGACGCTTGAATAATAGATATCTCAATTCTTGTTAGGTGAATTTATAATGACAAGTCGAGTTCTTATAGTAAGTGATATTCAGAACAGAACTAAGATGCTTGAAGTTTATCTTAGGAAAGAATATTTCGAAGTCATAACGGTGTTGAATGCCCTTGAAGCTTTGGCAATGTGTCAATCTGTAAAAATTGATGTTATTGTGATTGATGTGAATATTTTTGATGCTTTTGAAATATGTGAAAGAATAAAGTCTTATTATTCTATTCCAATTGCGATGATTGTCAAAGATTGTGAGCAGTTAAGTCGTCTTAAAGGATTAAAATCCAGTGTAGATGATTTTTTAATTGAGTCAATAGATGATTTACAGCTTATTTATCGGATCAATAACCTTTTAAATTATAAAAAGTTGATTGATGAGGTACATTTTTTTTCTCAGAAGTTTGGGTTTCAGAGTATTGAAAGTTTTTTACATTCTAGAAGAGATCGTTTGGAGATACCAGATCTAATTCTTCTTATGGATGTACATAGATCTTCTCAAGAAGATCTTGTTAAATTATTAAAACCAATAGGAGATGTAGTTGTTTTTTCGGAATTGCAAGCTGAAGCCTATGCGGCTATTGAGCAATATTTTGGGTTAATTATTGTCAATACAATAGGTGCAGATTTTAATTCCCTTCATTTGTGTTCCCAATTGCGTTTACTGGAAAAGATACGGTTTGTTCCGGTTTTGCTTATTATAGCGCCAGATGATTTGAAAAATGCTTTAAAGTCATTAAAATTAGGTATGGATGATTATATATTGTATCCAATTGAGCCTAATGAATTCATAGTTCGTTGTTTGATGCAGATTCGCCGCAAACGATTACAAGAAGTTTTGATAACAGTTATCAAAGAAACAGTTCAACAACCCATTACCGATCCTTTAACGGGACTGAAGAATCGAAATTATCTCGAAAATTGTCTAGATGACCTTTTTAATCTTGCTCGCTTAGAAGAAAGATCCCTTTCTTTAATATTAACTGATATTGATAGGTTGCAAGCGATCAATGGCATATATGGTAATACAGCAGGTGATAATTTATTGTGTGAATTTGCTTCTAGGGTTTGTGCGGTAGCCTGTTTTGATGATATCATTTTTCGTTATGAAGAGGATGGATTTTTGCTGGTTATGCCCAACACGCCTATTGAATTAGCGACTAGTATAGTTAATATACTTCGTATGTCTATTGAAAATACACCTTTTATTTTATTGCCTGATTTAAAAAGATCAATAACGGCTTCTTTTGGAGTTTCTTCGATTAGCAAAGACATGAAATCGTCTCAACATCTTTTAAATTCAAGTATTTCTTCACTACATCAGGACAAGCTAATTAACAAGCTGGTGCTTACTTAGCATTTAAGATGTTAGTAATAAAAGACATATTTTAACCATAAATATATATTGTAATCTTAAAATACAATTTAAGGGATTGATCTTTATCTTTATCAGATCTAATAAACAAATATAAGGAGGCTTTTATATCCTTAAATCCCCGTGATGCTTAGGTTCACCGCATCCCCTTAGCTCTCGGGTTAGTCGGCCAATAGATACATACAAACAGCTCCTCGTGCTGATTAAGTCTATTGGTCGGCTTTAATTTCTTAAAGTACTTATATCTTATACAAGAAAAGGAATCTTAGTCAAGAAAAACTTAATATTTAATATATGGAAATGATAACTTTTTTTAACATTGGATATGTACCAATGTGAGTTCTGTATATTAAAGGGTTCAATAATTCATTTTATTTTTGCTTCTTTAAACTCCACGTGCTTCCTTATGGAAGGATCATATTTTTTTTTGGTCATTTTATCAGTCATAGTACGGGAATTTTTTTTGGTTACATAAAAGAAACCAGTACCTGCTGAGGAAACAAGCTTAATTTTTATGGTAGCTGCTTTTGCCATATTTCTCTGCCTTAAATAATTATATGCATGCTAATGGAAAGTAAGATTTTTATCTTATATCAATTTAATGCTATGAGTGCTTTTATATAAAGTCAAGAAAGATTGATAATTTGATGTTCAAAAATTTTTTGCGTGCAAATATCTATACTTTGCTAGGACTATTTTTATTATACTAGTTGTATTATTTTTTTGCTTTGATTTGATATATTGGTATCGTGAATTTTCTTTTTAAGATCTTTAATTATATAAAGGATTTTTCTGTTTGCTGAATGCTGGTTATTGGGTATATGAATCATGTATATTTTCGAACATTGGTGTGTTAAAAGCAGGAAAAATGATTATATAAAAAATCAATCTGGATGATTTGAGTTCTATGTAGATAAAAAAGAAGTTTGTATATTTGGACTATAAAATAGGGTCATGAATTTATGTCTTGAATCTTTCTTTGATGAAATTTAAAAAGATATATTTTTTATTATGATAATTTTTTTATAATTAGGCTATCTTAAAATCTTTTTAGTTTTTTATGTGATCTAATTGAAAATTAGTTCTTTAATGGAATAAGAGGTAAGTTTTGTTAGATGTATATCATCTCAAGAATTATGGTTTCATTTTTAAGTTTTTTGCTTACTAGCTGCAGCTTTGTTGTGATGAGCCCTGAGGGAGATGTTGCTCGTCAGCAAGCTGATTTAATTATTATAGCTGCAGCTTTAATGTCGTTGGTGATTGTTCCTGTCATAATACTCACATTGTTTTTTGCTTGGAAATATCGCTCTTCTAATAAGAAAGCAGATTATGATCCAGAGTGGCATCACTCTACCACTTTAGAATTTTTTATATGGTCTGTACCGCTTTTAATTATTATGGTTCTCGCAACAATTACTTGGAAAGCTACTCATCGTCTTGATCCATATCGTCCTTTAGATAGAATTGATGCTTATAGGCCTCTTAATCAAGAGATAAAGCCTTTGGTTGTGGAGGTTGTTGCTTTGGACTGGCAATTTCTTTTTATATATCCTGAACAAGGGATAGCTGTGGTTAATGAATTGGCAGCGCCAGTAGATCGTCCAATAGAATTTAAGATTACGGCTTCATCTGTGATGAATTCTTTTTACATTCCTTCTCTTGCAGGCCAGATTTATGCTATGCCCGGTATGCAAACCAAATTGCATGCTGTTATGAATAAGGAAGGTGTTTATGATGGCTTTTCTGCTAATTACTCAGGAAAAGGATTTTCAGGGATGCGCTTTAAGTTTCATGGATTATCTGAAAATAGGTTTGGTCAATGGATAAAGAAGGTGCGTGAGCAAGGATCTCTTCTTGATCGTACAGAATATCTTGAGTTGGAAAAGCCTTTGGAGAATGGACCGATACGGTATTTTTCTGTTGTAGAGATAGGTCTTTATGATGCTATTCTTAATCTTTGTGTTCAGCCGGGAAAGATGTGTATGAATGAAATGATGCATATTGATATGATGGGAGGAACAAGCTCAAAGAGCTTTGAGAATTTAAAAGGAATTGAGTATGATAACCGTCGTAATAAGCAGTATCATGAAGACTGATTGATGAAGATTAGCTTATGAAATCCATAAAACTTATAAACTATGACTGTTTTCTTTTGAGTGTAGCTTTATAATGGAAGAATTTTGCTAGTTTATGATTTTTGTGATTTTGGTTGTGTAAGAATTTTTATAAAATTCTAGAGATATTAAGGCAATATCAATGCTGAGTAAAGTCGAGTTTCTTAATTTTGTTTTTGGGCGGTTGACGCTTGAATCTTTCCCTTATAAAGAGCCTATTATTCTAGGTACTTTTATTGTTGTAGCTTTGGCTGGTACTGCTGTTGTTTCAGCCATCACGTATTTTCGACTTTGGAAGTACCTATGGCAAGAATGGTTTACCACAGTAGATCACAAAAAGATTGGTATTATGTATGTAGTCCTTGCATTAGTAATGCTATTGCGAGGTTTTGCTGATGCTATTATGATGCGTTTGCAACAAGCTATTTCATCAGGTGGAGGTGTTGGATATCTTAATCCTCATCACTATGATCAGATATTTACTGCTCATGGCGTGATTATGATTTTTTTTATGGCTATGCCGATAGTTACTGGCCTTATGAATTTTGTCGTGCCTTTGCAAATAGGTGCACGCGATGTTGCATTTCCGTTTTTAAATACCTTTTCATTTTGGATGACAGTTGCTGGTGCGGTGATAGTGATGCTTTCTCTTTTTGTGGGAGAGTTTGCTCGTACCGGATGGTTAGCCTATCCTCCGTTATCTGGTATAGATTATTCTCCTGATGTTGGGGTTGATTATTATATTTGGGCTTTTCAGGTTGCTGGTATTGGAACCACTTTGTCGGGAATAAATTTGCTTGTTACTATCATTAAGATGCGGGCGCCAGGAATGGTTATGATGAAAATGCCTGTATTTGTTTGGACATCTTTTTGTACGAATATTTTGATTGTAGCTTCTTTTCCTGTTTTAACAGCTACTCTTGCGCTTCTTTCTCTAGATCGTTATGTGGGTACCAACTTTTTTACTAATCATCTTGGTGGGAATCCAATGATGTATATTTACCTTATATGGATTTGGGGGCATCCAGAGGTATATATATTAGTTTTGCCAGCTTTTGGAATATTTTCCGAAGTTGTATCAACTTTCTCTGGTATACGTCTTTTTGGATATACTTCAATGGTATATGCTACCGTGGTCATAACGATATTGTCTTACGTTGTATGGTTGCATCATTTCTTTACTATGGGATCCGGAGCTAATGTAAATGCTTTTTTTGGTATCACTACTATGATTATTGCTATTCCTACCGGTGCAAAGATTTTTAATTGGCTGTTTACGATGTATCGGGGAAGGGTACGTTTTGAAGTTCCCATGCTTTGGACGATAGGTTTTATGGTAACTTTTGTAATCGGTGGAATGACAGGTGTGCTTCTTTCTGTTCCTCCTGCTGATTTTCTATTGCATGGCTCATTATTTCTTATTGCGCATTTTCATAATACTATAATTGGAGGTGCAGTTTTTGGGGTGTTTGCTGGTATTGTGTATTGGTTTCCGAAGGCATTTGGTTATAAGCTTGATCCTTTTTGGGGTAAACTATCTTTTTGGAGCTGGTTCATTGGCTTTTACTTCGCCTTTATGCCGCTTTATTTTCTTGGATTCAAGGGTGTTACGCGACGTTTAAGTCAGTTTGAAGATCATTCCTTGCAGATTTATTTTATAGTAGCTGCTTTTGGGGCTTTTCTTATAGGTGTTGGTATAGTGTGTTTTTTAATGTCATTTATTATGGCTTTTTTAAAAAGAGACCAACTACGTGATGAGAATGGAGATCCTTGGAATGCTCGTACTTTGGAATGGTCTATTGCTTCTCCGCCACCAGAATATAATTTTGCTTTTACGCCTATAGTTTATGAAATTGATGCTTGGGCTGACATGAAGAAACGAGGTTATAATCGTCCAGAGAGTGGCTATTTGCCAATTCATATGCCTAAAAATACTGGAACAGGAGTCATTTTATCAGGGTTAAGTGTTATATTTGCTTTTGGTATGGTGTGGTATATGTGGTGGTTGGCAGTTATTTCTTTTATAGCTATTATCGCGGTTTCTATTTTTCATACCTTTGATTACAGTCACGGTATTGAAATTCCTGTGCATGAAATAGAGGATAAAGAACGTAAGCTTAGAGTGAAATATTCGTCATAATAGAGATGGAAATGATCAATATGAAAAATAGAACTTTTCCAAGTTCAAAGAATTTTTTAAAGTTTTATGTAACAGAAGAGCCAAATGACAATCATGCTAACCATGAAAGTGGAACAGAGCTTGGTTTTTGGATATATCTTATGAGCGACTGCATTTTATTCGCAGTTTTATTTATTGTTTATTCTGTACTTGGTCGCAGTTATGCCGCTGGTTTTTCTCCAGTTGATCTGTTTGATCTTAATAACATTCTTGTTGCAACTTTTTTACTATTATTTTCATCTATTACATATGGTTTTTCTATGTTAGCTAGCGCAGAAAGAATAAAAAGTAAGACAATCTTCTGGCTTTGTATCACAGCTTTTTTGGGGATTTGTTTTTTAGTAATGGAATTCCATGAATTTCGTCATATGATTTTTGAGGGAGCAACACCTCAACGGTCTGCTTTTTTATCCTCTTTTTTTGCTTTAGTCGGCACGCATGGTTTGCATGTTTTTTTTGGGCTTATTTGGCTTTCTGTTCTGATAGTTCAGGTTTTGAAGTATGGTCTCATTTCAGATAACCAGCGTCGTCTAATGTGTTTGTCAATGTTTTGGCACTTCCTTGATTTGATTTGGATAGGTGTTTTTTCTTTTGTTTATCTTATTGGAGTGATTTAATGGGCATTTTAAAAGAAGACAATAGAAAAGTTAATAAGAATCATCATCATATGGGTTCCTATCGTGATTATATAATTGGATTTTTTCTTTCAGTTTTTCTAACAATTATTCCTTTTGGAATAGTAATATTTAATGTCTTTCAAAATCAGAACGTCACTATATTTATTATTCTTGTGCTAGGCTCTATACAGGTCATAGTTCATCTCATATATTTTCTTCATATGAGTCCTAAATCTGAAGATGGTTGGAGTATAGCGGCCATGATTTTCACGGCAATTGTTATTATTATTTGTTTTGTTGGTTCAGTTTGGGTTATGTATCATCTTAACAATAATATGATGCCTGTCAGTAACGGAATGATGCATAAGATGCACTAAGAAGATTTCTTTATGGGATATGTGAATGTTATAGAAGGCTGTTGTTTAGGTATTCAAAAAACACTAAGGCTATTCGGTCTCGATTTTAATATCTTTAAAATTTTAGTAGTAGTGGTCTTTTATTGTAATATGGCTATGATTATTAATCCCACCATTCATGGAAATGATGAAGGGAGATTCCTGTATGACTAATTTTTAGTTTTTTAGTGGACTCTAAAGATTTATATAAATAAGTTTTTGCTTTGCGTGCAGCATCAAGTATTGTTTCTCCTTTTGCTAAGTAAGCTGTAATTGCTGCTGATAATGTACAGCCAGTACCATGAGTTTGAATTTTTTTAATTCGAGGAGAAATAAGACGCTCAAAAGTTTTTCCGTTAAAGAAAATATCGACACTCTCTTCCGGATTATGAAAATGACCCCCCTTCAACAAAACAGATTGGGCTCCGAGTTTTAAAATTTTTTCTGCTTGTCTTTTCATGGAAGCTTCGCTGAGAGCTTTTTCTTCTCCTGTAAGAAATGCTGCTTCTTCAAGATTAGGTGTGAGCATTAATGCTAATGGTAACAATTCTTTTTTAAAAACTGAAATATTTTTTTTGTCTAGAAGAATATATCCAGAACTAGAAATCATAACTGGATCTATTATCGCCATATTTTTAAAACGTGAGAGACCTTCAGCAATAGCGATAATGTTTTTTTTAGACGAAACCATGCCTACCTTCACTGCTTTGATAGATAAACCTGTAAAAACTGCTTCCATTTGTTCTGATACCATGTGTGATGAAACATTTTCTATTCTACGAATAGTTTTGATATTTTGTGCAGTAATTGCAGTTATTACAGTTGCTCCATAAACACCTAAAGCTGAAAAAGTTTTTAAATCTGCTTGTATTCCTGCTCCTCCGATACTATCAGATCCTGCTATGGTTACTGCATTAGCAGTCATGATTTTTTCTTTCTAAGGTGGTATCAATAATTTCTCTGAATGAACGTGTAGAAATAGCAATATCAGAAGTAGAAAATATTGCTGATATTATTGCTATGCCATCTGCTCCTGCTTGAATTAACAATGGTGCTCGTTGTTTATTAATTCCAGAGATAGCTCCGATAGGAAGATCCGGTCGTGCTTTTTTAATTTTTGTATATAGTTTTTTAAAACCATCAACTCCAATAGGGGGATTGGGATTATATTTAGATGTTGTTTCAAATATACCGCCAATACAAGCATAGTTGATAGGAGATTCGATTGCTATCTGAGCATCAAGATCATTTTTTACTGTTCTTCCTATAATTGCAGTTGGGCCGAGAATACGGCGTGCAATATTTGGTTCTGGATCATTTTCTCCAAGATGCACTCCATGCGCACCTACTGCCAACGCTACATCTATACGGTCATTTATTACGAGAGGAATATTTGTTTCAGAAATCGCTTTTATAATTGAGGTGGCAATTTCAATCATCATGCGAGTTGAATTCTGTTTATCACGATATTGGATAATAGTTGCGCCATTCAAAGCAGCAATTCTTGCCATATGAGAAAGATTCCCTTGAAGAGAAGAATCAACGATAGCATTTAATCTAAAATCAATTTTCTGCATAAAATCCTCACTAATGGATCAGTTTCTTTTTATATTGTATAAGTTCCAAGAAATTAACTGTATTTTTATACAAGCTATATCTCCAAAATTCTTTATAAAAGATAGCATTTACATTTTTTTTAGAATATTAATGTATTTCTTGGAAAAGGATAATACATAATATGTAATAATAATTTTAGTGTATGTTGGTTTATATGTATTAAAATCAATTTTTAAGTGATGATATATAGTTCACATAGCATGATTAGTTATGTATAATATATTTCCTTTAGCCTGTGAGGCTATTTAGATTATAATTATTACATTAGGATTATATATGCCCAAAGAAGAAGTTCTTGAGTTTTCTGGTATAGTTTCTGAATTATTACCAAATGCTACTTTTCGTGTTCATTTAACTTCAAATGACGAAATGGTTGATTTAAAAAGTGATGGTGTTGAAGTTATTGCGCACACTGCAGGTCGTATGAGAAAAAATAGGATACGCGTGTTAGCAGGAGATAAAGTAATTGTAGAAATGACGCCTTACGATATGAAGAAAGCTCGTATTACGTATCGTTTTAAGTAATGATAATGAATGTAAGGAAGTATAAGCTTATTTTAGCTTCAATTTCATTGAATAGACTGGAGCTTTTGAAACAAGTTCGAATTAATCCTTATAAGGTTCTCCCTGTCGCAATTAATGAAACTCCAAGAAAACAAGAGCAACCAGATTTATTAGCTCTTCGTCTTGGAACTGAAAAAGCTGCAAAAGCCAAAGCTCTTCTTGAGGAACATGAAAGTGATGATGTTTTTGTTTTGGCAGCTGATACAGTTGTATCGCTTGGTCGTCGTATTATTCCTAAGCCAAAATCTAGGGAGGAGGCTTGTGATATTTTGAATTTTCTTTCAGGTCGCAAGCATACCGTTAGTACGGGGGTTTGTCTTATATCTCCTTCAGGACAAAATAGAAAGCGGTTAGTTGTAACAAAAGTTTTCTTTAAGAGGCTTTCCTTTTCTGAAATTCAGAGCTACGTTAACTCAAGTGAGTGGAACGAAAAACCAGGAGGTTATGCTATTCAGGGGTTTGCAGGTTGCTTTGTTCGGAAATTATTGGGCTCCTATTCAAATGTAGTAGGTTTGCCACTTTATGAGACAGTATTATTGCTTTCAGGGGAAGGGTTCCCTGTTTTTTCGGATTAGCTTGAAGTATTATCGAATGGTAGAATTAAAAAGAAAAATACATCCATGTCCAGAATGTAAGAAAATGTCAGAATATAAATATTATCCGTTTTGTTCAGAGCGATGTCGTTTATTAGATCTTTCGCGTTGGTTTTCTGGTGATTACATAATAAAACTTTCGACACATGAGGGGGGTGTTGATGAAGATTGTAAAGATATTGCTTTGTAAGTAAAATGATAAAAAATAGAGTCTTCAGAAATAAAAGGTTGGGATCTTTTCTATAAAATGGAATTAACTTCTAGACAGAAGTTATGAAAATGTTATGTTAAGATAAATAAATCAACGCCCAGATAGCTCAGTCGGTAGAGCAACGGACTGAAAATCCGTGTGTCGCTGGTTCAATTCCTGCTCTGGGCACCATCACTAAAATTGTTGTTTACTAATATATGTGATGTTCGTGTATATGTTGTTAGATAAAAAATAATTTCCTATATTTAATTTGAGGGTTCATTTAACAATAAGGGGTTTTTTGAATAATGAGTTTATTATCAAGTTTTTAATGTTTTATGAGAGTACTGTGAGTTAAGAATATATTAGAATTTTAAAAAGGTGGTAGGTACAAGGTCAATTGCATAACTTTTAGGTTTCTATAAGGAATATAAAGCATTCAGTTATCAAACAGCTATTTTGCAGCCATTATGTTAGTAAGGACAATAAGGTTATTTTTATAGAGCTGATGGTATTTAGTACAGACTGGTTAAATAGTATATAAGATCGGTATATAAAATTATCTTTTTATTTAACAATGAAAAATTATCCTGAAATTATATGAATCTTACCTTTATAAATCTTCAGGTAGCTTCTTGGAATAGCAAGCTTTTGTTTGTTCTTCTGATTGGAGTTGCTTTTCTTGCTCAGTCAACTGTACAGGTGAAAGCTATTGAGCCAGTCAAGATTTCTCGAAATGATAGTGCTTTAGATTTAACACATGCAACTGAAATTTATTCCCATAAAGGTGAAGCATTTCAAGTTTCTACAGCCTTGGATTTTGATGGGATACGTCGGCGAATTGAAGTCCGTTCATCAACAATTGGACATCACGGTGATTGGGCAGTTTTTGCATTAGCGAATACTTCGGACAGTCAACTTGAGCGTGTAATATCTGTCCCACATTTTCGATTTGTGGGATCACAAATTTTCTGGCCAGACCTTGGATCAAGACGTATTACCTCTATTACTCCTTCGGAAGGATTTTCTTTGGATCGTCTTCCTAGCCCAGATACAGATTTATTTCGTATTACAATAAATCCTGGTTCTATCGTTACTTTTGTTGCTGAATTAACTTCGCCAAATATTCCTCAAATATATCTTTGGGATCCGGATACTTATAAAGATACAGTGAATGCTTTTACATTGTATCGAGGGATTGTGCTTGGGATTGCAGGACTTCTTGCTGTATTCCTAACAATTCTTTTCGTTGTTAAAGGTACATCTATGTTGCTTGTTACAGCAACATTAGCATGGGCGGTTCTTGGATATATTTGTCTTGACTTTGGATTTCTTTCTAAGCTTATAAGTTTGTCTTCAGTAGATCCTCGCATTTTGCGTGCTTGTTCTGAGATAGCTTTATCATCTTCTTTGATTATTTTTCTTTTTACATATCTTAATTTAAGTCGCTGGTATACCCATATTGGATATATTACCTTAACATGGATTTGTTTTCTAATAATATTATTGGGTGTATCTTTTTACGATCCTTCAATAGCGTCGGGTATTGCTCGTATCTCTTTTTCTGTTGCTGTTTCTGCGGGTATCGTTTTTATCGTTTATCTTGGATTCAATCGCTATGATCGTGCTATTCTTTTAATTCCCGCGTGGGCACTTATTACGGTATGGTTGATTGGAGCCTGGATGGCAGTAACGAAACGTCTAGACAATGATATTGTACAGCCAGCGCTTGGCGGAGGATTAGTCCTGATTGTCCTTTTAATAGGTTTTACTGTTATGCAGCATGCATTTGCTGATAGTAATGTTACGCAAGGACTTTTTTCAGATTTGGAGCGTCAGTCACTGGCAATTGTTGGTTCTGGGGATACTGTATGGGATTGGGATGTAGCACGTGATAAAGTTATTACAATACCAGATATTTCCACTAAATTTGGTTTTGTAGAGGGCTCTATGCATGGCCCAGTACGTAATTGGGTTCCATATATTCACCCAGATGATAGGGATTGTTTTCAAACAACTCTTGATGTTCTTCTAGAGCATAGGCGTGGACGTTTAAATCATGAATTTCGTATTCGTGCAGATGATGGTCATTTTCATTGGTTAACAATCCGTGCTCGTCCAGTTTTAAATACAAATGGAGAAATACTTCGTTGTGTTGGAACTATCAGTGATGTAACAGAACAAAAAAATTCAACCGAACGGCTTCTTCATGATGCACTGAATGATAATCTTACTGGATTGCCAAATCGACAAGTTTTTATTGATCGTCTTGCAACGATTTTGAATTTAGCGGTAAATGACGATTATCTACGTCCGACTGTTATCATTTTAGATATTGATAAGTATAAACAGATTAATGATTCATTGGGTATAGCTATTGGTGATAATATATTAGTTGCTTTGACAAGGAGGCTTCGTCGCTTACTCAAACCTCAGGATACTCTTTCAAGGTTATCTGGAGATAAGTTTGGAATTATTTTAGTTTCAGAAAAAGATCCGGCAAAAATAGCAGATTTCACGAATGCTTTGGGTAGAGCTGTTATGATGCCGGTTCATTTTACAAATGGTGAAATTATTTTGAATGCATCTATTGGTTTAAGTAGTTGGATGGATGTTCAAGTTACGGCAATAGATATGCTTAATGATGCAGAATTAGCAATGTATCGTGCTAAACATGCAGGAGGAAATCGTATAGAGGCATTTCGTCCTGCTTTCAGAGCTTTTGGAGTAGACAAATTACATCTTGAAGATGATTTGCGTCGCGCAATAGAAAACTTTGAATTGCATCTTGTTTATCAACCTATTGTCCGTCTAACAGATGGCGAAATTGTTGGTTTTGAAGCTCTATTGCGTTGGGATCATCCGAAAAGAGGGAATATTCCTCCTGCTGAATTTATACCGATTGCTGAAAATTCAGATATTATAAATGCAGTTGGACTATTTGCATTAGAACGTGCTGCCACAGATCTTATGAATTGGCGTGATCAAGCTGGTGATCCTCCAATTTTTATATCTATTAATGTTTTTAGTGTACAATTATTGACTAATGAACTTTACGAAGATATTCGTGCATTAATTTCAAAAACCCTTTGTTCTCCAGAGAAAATTCAATTAGAAGTTTCCGAATCAATGGTTATGGAAAATCCTGAGCAGGCAAGACTTGTTCTTTCAAAATTGAAGGAGATAGGGATTGGTTTAACACTTGATGAGTTTGGGACTAGATATTCCTTACTTTCTTATCTCACACGTGTTCCTTTTAATACAATAAAAATTGATCGGTTTTTAGTTAAAGATGTCAGAGAAAATCGTGCTATTATACTGCGTTCAATTATTTCTATGGCACAAGATTTAGGTATGCAAATAATTGCAGAAGGTATTGTTAGTGAACAGGATACGAAGGAACTGGCAAGGATGGGCTGCAGTTATGGTCAAAGTTACCTGTTTAGCCCTCCAATGGGGCCAAATTCTGTGTCACGATTATTAAAAGATCAGTTCCCAATTATTAAAAGGGCTTGATTTAAATACGTATCTTGTCAAAAGAACTTATAATTAATTGTTCGCATCAAGAGGTTCGATTCCTTGAATTTTTCCATTTCGATCAAGCTTGATTTTTTCAATGCGATCTTCTGCTGAAGATAATAATGCTTCACAATGCCTTTTTAAAGCATCTCCACGTTCATAAATAGCAATTGATTCATCAAGGGCAACATCTCCACGTTCTAGTCTTTCAACAATATTTTCAAGTTCTGAAATAGCTTTCTCAAAAGAAAGATCAGATAAATTATTTTTGTCTTGGGTATTATTCATAATAAATTTTCCCATAATTCATATTTATTTCACAAATCATCATAACCGTTTTTTAGAAGGCATCAGGGAAGTGTTTTGGTAAATTCCATGGAATTACTGCGATAATATCACAGCGATATGAAAAAGCATGGAAATCTTTATGTGTTGCTAACCAAGCTTTACCAGCACTACGGATGCGTTCTTGACTAAGATACGAGACAGCATTAAGAGCATCTTTTACATTAGATCTTGCTTTAACTTCAACAAAAATTACTAATTCCTGTCGAAAAGCAATGATATCAACTTCTCCAAAAGAATTACGATGACGAAATGCCATAATTTTCCAACCTTTTAACATTAAGAAAATAGCAGATAAAAATTCTGCTCGTAGTCCATATCGCAGTGCTTGATGACGATTACGACGAAGCATTTACGATCTCCTTTTCTAGGAGACGTGTATAGAGTTGTTTACGAGGCATACCTGTAATTCGTGCTGCAGTGCTTGCAGCTTTTGCTTTTGACATCTTCTGGTATAATGAATATAAAAGCTTGTCTACCTCTTCTTCGTTTAATGGATTCGGTTGTTTATCAGGTGGGCCTACTACCAGAACAATTTCTCCTTTTATTTGAGTTTTTTCTTTATAAATGAGTTCGAGATTGGAGAGAGTATGGCGTTGAAATTCTTCATATATTTTTGTCATTTCTCGACATACTGTTGCAAAGCGCTCCCCTCCTAATATTTCTGAACAATCTTTTAGGGTTTCTTTAAGACGGTGAGGGGCTTCAAATAGAATAAGTGTAGAAGGAATAGATGCCAGAGTTATTAATAGATCACGCTTTGCCTTGCGTTTAGCAGGTAAAAAGCCTGCAAAAAAGAAAGATTTGTTCGATAATCCAGAAGCTACTAATGCTGCTAAGGGTGCTGACGGTCCAGGAATAGGAATAATTCGATATCCTTTCTGTATAGCAAGATATACAAGATGATATCCAGGATCAGATATTAAAGGTGTTCCAGAATCTGAAACCAAAGCTATTGAAGCTTTTTCCTGTAAAGCATCAAGAAAATATTTTGCCATTTTATGAGAATTATGCTCATTATAAGTGTATAACTTAGCTTTTATACTATAACGATCCATAAGGATACTTGTTAAGCGAGTATCTTCACAGGCAACTATGTCAACGTTAGAAAGAACTTTTAATGCTCGTATTGTGATATCTTCTAGGTTTCCTATGGGCGTGGATATAACATAAAGACCTGATTCTAAAGGTTTTGAATCAATATTTTTATCTATCTGCAATAGATTTTTGTGATCAGGATTGATATTTTTTTGTTCCATAATAACATTGTGTTAATTTTTATAATAATAAACGAACATATCAAATTAAGTTAATCGTGTATATAATACTATAAAAGATCTAACTCTTTGAGTTCTTATAATAAAGAAAGTATGAGTTTGGAGTTCGTGTATAATCTTGAAGGATAATATATATTACACAATGGCTTCTCTAATTATGGTGCGTAACTCATCAATAGGACGTAATTTTCCGATATCATCAAAATGCCAGAAAGTCCATCCATTACAAACTTCTAGACCACTTACTTTAGCACCAACTCGATGAATGGAGCCTGTTTCAATACCAGAAACTAAGGTGCCATCAACACGGACAATAGCTTTAATAGTTTGTCGAGCATCTGTTAAAACTTGCCCTGGTTTTATTAAGCCACTTTCTACAAGTACATTAAAAGCGATACGAGGCTGAGATTTTTTACCTTCCATAACTTTTAATTCAGTAAATTCAAAAGGCTTAACAGCTTCAATACGTTGAGTTGCTATATCAATATAAGCTTGTTCTCGTTCTATGCCAATAAAATTTCGACCAAGTTTTTTAGCAATAGCTCCTGTTGTCCCTGAACCGAAAAAGGGATCCAGGATAATGTCTCCTGGTTTTGTAGATGCTATGAAGATACGAGATAAAAGAGCTTCTGGCTTTTGAGTCGGGTGTGCTTTTTCTCCATCTTTGTTTTTTAAACGCTCTGAACCATTGCATATAGGAAATATCCAATCTGAGCGCATTTGAATGTCATCATTGGCAGCTTTCATAGCATCATAATTAAAAGTATAGCATTTCATTTTAGGTGACGAAGAGGCCCAGATAAGGGTTTCATGTGCGTTTTGAAAACGTCTGCCTTTAAAATTCGGCATTGGATTTGTTTTACGCCATATTATATCATTAAGAATCCAAAAATTAAGATTTTGTAGCATTGTGCCAATACGGAAAATATTATGATAAGATCCTATTACCCATAAAGTTCCATTGGGTTTAAGGACTCTTCGACAAGCCAGTAGCCAGGCACGCGTAAAGGCATCGTAAGCCTCAAAAGATGTAAATTTATCCCATTTATCATTGACAGCGTTTACAAGGGAGTTGTCAGGCCTATATAGTGGTTTTTCTAATTGAAGGTTATAAGGGGGATCTGCAAAAATAATATCAATAGATTTTTCTGGTAACGATTCTAAGACAGAAATGCAATCACCTTTTATTATCTTATTAACGAAAGAGAGAATTTTTTCTTCATTGTTGGAATTGATTTCAGGTAGATTAAGCTTTTCTTTCCTCATAAGGCCACTCTTTACACACGTTCAGTAGATGCCTTTATATGGTTACTGAAGTTCGTTTATAAATAATTAAATTAAACGTTCGTTTTAAAATTAAATGAAATAGTGTTGCCTCTCTCTGGAGAAGCCTTAACAAAATTCTTGGAAAATTTTATTTATTAATTTTTTTTGAAGTTCCTTATTTGCATTTGAGAAAATATTGCTTTAATATTTTGTAGTAATAAATAAAATTAGGATAACATAAATATGAAGTTTAATAATTTTCTGGGCGTATTGTTTGTTTTTTTATTTTCGTTTTCTTATGGTGCATGTTCAGATATTGTTATAGGGGTTATAACTCCAATTACTGGTCCTTTAGCAATTTATGGAGAGCAGGTTAGAAATGGAGTGCAAGAGGCTGTTTTAGATATTAATAATAAGGGAGGGATTCTTGGAAACAAGGTCATTATAAAAAATGTAGATGATGCTGGTGAGCCAAAGCAAGGAGTATCAGCAGCAAATCAGCTTATTAGTGAAGGAGTCCAGTTTGTTATAGGCCCTGTTATTTCAGCAGTATCGTTCCCTGTTTCAAATATTTTGAATGATAGTGGTGTCTTAATGATTACACCTACTGCAAGTGCTGTAGATTTAACTACGCGTGGCTTAAAAAATGTTTTAAGAACTTGCCAGCGAGATGATGAGCAAGGAAAATCTGCTGCAAAATATGTTCTTTCTCATTTTAAAAATTCTAAAATTGCCATTATTCACGATAAAACTGTTTATGGAAAAGGTCTTGCTGATATTTTTAAGAAGACTCTAAATGAATCTGGAGTCAAGGAACAGTTGTATGATTCAATTAATCCTGGTGAAAAGGATTTTTCTGTAATTATTTCTCATTTTAAAGAAGCCAATATAGATGTTTTATATTTTGGTGGTTATCCGGCTGAAGCTGGTATTATTCTAAGGCAATTTGTTGATAAAGATAAACATCCGGTTTTTATAGGGCCAGACTCTCTTTTGAGTAGTGAATTATGGACAATCGCTCGTGATAATTCTGAAGGTGTTCTTTTTACTAATAAAGTAAATTTTAAGGATAATCCTGCTTATGCTGATATTATTAACAATTTTAAATCTCGAGGTATACCTTTAGAGCCTTTTACATTTAATTCATATGCTGCTGTTCAGGTCCTTGAAGCAGGTATTAAAAAAGTAGGGATTGATAAGGGAGTGGATGCTATTTCTGATGCTATTAAGCATTTTGGGCCTATTGATACAATTATAGGTACAATAGTCTATAAGGAAACAGGAGATATTGTATCGCAAGGATATTCAATGTATACATGGAAAAAGGGAAAAATACTTGATTTAGGGAAAATATCATAAAGTGGGGGGAATGGTATTTTTATCTAAAATAAAAATACCATTTTCTTTTTGAATATTTTTGATTTTTTCCATTGAATCTTCTCTTGATATAATGCGCTTGTATCTCGTATAATGTTTTTATTAAAACTATAATCACTGGAATGATTCATGGAATATGTTTCAACTCGTGGGGAAGCTCCTTCTCTTGATTTCAGTAATGTAATACTTAAAGGCTTGGCAGAAGACGGTGTCTTTAGATGCTTCAAAAATGGCCTGTCTTTTCAAAGAAAGAAATTAGAGCTCTTCAAGGCTTAAGTTATCAGGAAATAGCATTTTTTGTACTTGAAGCCTTTATTGATGGTGAAATTACATCTGAAAAACTTCAAATGATCATCCAAGAGTCTTATAGAAATTTTCGGCATAAGACAATTACTCCACTTTTACAGATAGATGCAAATAGTTTTGTACTTGAGTTGTTCCATGGACCAACTTTAGCTTTTAAAGATATTGCTATACAGCTTTTGTCTCGTATTATGAATTATATACTTCAGGATGTAAATCAATATTGCATTTAGAAAATATTGATTTACTATTTTGTAGTAATAAATACAATTTAGGATAACATAAATATGAAGTTTAATAATTTTCTGGGCGTGTTGTTTGTTTTTTTATTTTCGTTTTCTTATGGTGCATGTTCGGATATTGTTATAGGGGTTATATCTCCAATTACTGGTCCTTTAGCAATTTATGGAGAGCAGGTTATAAATGGCGTGCAAGGTGCTGTTTTAGATATTAATAATAAGGGAGGGATTCTTGGAACCAAGGTCATTATAAAAAATGTAGATGATGCTGGTGAGCCAAAGCAAGGAGTATCAGCAGCAAATCATCTTATTAGTGAAGGAGTCCAGTTTGTTATAGGCCCTTTTATTTCAGCAGTATCGTTCCCTGTTTCAAATATTTTGAATGATAGTGGTGTCTTAATGATTACACCTACTGCAAGTGCTGTAGATTTAACTACGCGTGGCTTAAAAAATGTTTTAAGAACTTGCCCACCAGATGATGAGCAAGGAGAATCTGCTGCAAAATATGTTCTTTCTCATTTTAAAAATTCTAAAATTGCCATTATTCACGATAAAACTGTTTATGGAAAAGGTCTTGCTGATATTTTTAAGAAGACTCTAAATGAATCTGGAGTCAAGGAACAGTTGTATGATTCAATTAATCCTGGTGAAAAGGATTTTTCTGTAATTATTTCTCATTTTAAAGAAGCCAATATAGATGTTTTATATTTTGGTGGTTATCCGGCTGAAGCTGGTCTTATTCTAAGGCAATTTGTTGATAAAGATAAACATCCGGTTTTTATAGGGTCAGAACCTCTTTCGAGTAGTGAATTATGGACAATCGCTCGTGATAATGCTGAAGGTGTTCTTTTTACTGGTACATTAAATTTTAAGGATAATCCTGCTTATGCTGGTGTTATTAACAATTTTAAATCTCGAGGTGTGCCTCTAGAGCCTGTTACATTTAATGCATATGCTGCTGTTCAGGTCCTTGAAGCAGGTATTAAAAAAGTAGGGATTGATAAGGGAGTGGATGCTGTTTCTGATGCTATTAAGCATTTTGGGCCTATTGATACAATTATAGGTACAATAGTCTATAAGGAAACAGGAGATATTGTATCGCAAAGATATTCAATGTATACATGGAAAAAGGGAACAATAGTTGATTTAGGAAAAATATCATGAAGTGGAGAATGGTATTTTTATCTTAGATCAAAATACCATGTTCTTTTTAAATATTTTTGATTTTTCCCATTGAATCTTCTCTTGATATAGTGCGCTTGTATCTCGTATAATGTTTTTATTAAAACTATAATCACTGGAATGATTGATGGAATATGTTTCAACTCGTGGGAAAGCTCCTTCTCTTGATTTAAGTAATGTAATACTCAAAGGCTTGGCAGAAGACGGTGGTCTTTATATGCCTCAGAAATGGCCTGTCTTTTCAAAGAAAGAAATTAGAGCTCTTCAAGGCTTAAGTTATCAGGAAATAGCATTTTTTGTACTTGAAGCCTTTATTGATGGTGAAATTGCATCTGAAAAACTTCAAATGATCATCCAAGAGTCTTATAGAAATTTTCGGCATAAGACAATTACTCCACTTTTACAGATAGGTGCAAATAGTTTTGTCCTTGAGTTGTTCCATGGACCAACTTTAGCTTTTAAAGATATTGCTATGCAGCTTTTGTCTCGTATTATGAATTATATACTTGAGGATATAAATCAATATATTACAGTAGTAGGGGCTACTTCTGGAGATACAGGGGCGGCAGCAGTTGAAGCATTTGCAGAAAATAAAAGAGTTGAGGTTTTTATTTTATTCCCTAAAGACAAGATTTCTTTGGTCCAGCAAAGGCAGATGACAACTTCAAAAGCACGTAATGTGCATGTTATTGCTATAGATGGAAATTTTGATGATTGTCAACGATTAGTGAAAGAAATGTTTTCTGATATTTCGTTTAGGGAGGCAGTAAATTTATCAGGAATAAATTCAATTAATTGGGCACGTATCTTAGCTCAAATGGTTTATTATTTTGCTGCTGCTGTTGCTCTTGGTGCCCCTGATCGAAATGTATCGTTTAGTGTTCCAACTGGAAATTTTGGAGATATTTTCGCGGGTTATTCAGCAAAACGCATGGGACTGACAATTGAAAATCTTATCTTGGCAACAAATAATAATGATATTCTTGTTAGAACACTTGAAACAGGTTTATATAAGACAACTCAAGTCAAACCCACAATCTCTCCTTCAATGGATATACAAGTTTCTTCTAATTTTGAAAGGTTATTGTTTGAAGCGAGTAATAGAGATGTTCTTTTGGTAAATAACGCCATGATATCTCTTCAAAAAAATGGATTTTTTAAATTATCTTCTGATCTGTTAGACAACATAAAGCGTGATTTTTATGCTAAAAGTGCATCTGAAGATGATACAAATGAGGCAATTCGTTCTACTTTAGAATATTCTGGATATCTTATTGACCCACATACGGCTACCGCGATTTATGCGGCGTCTGAATATCAGAATAGTTCAGTTCCTTTGGTGACTCTTGCTACAGCGCATCCATCAAAATTTCCTGCTGCAGTAGAAGCTGCTGCAGGCATCAAGCCAAGGCTTCCTGTATGGTTAGAAGATCTTATGGAAAGGAAAGAGAATTTTGAGATTCTTAATAATGATATTATAGCAATCAAAGAGCTTATTTATTCTTATAAATTAAAAGAGAGATTATTATGACTGTTAAAATTAGCAAAGATCCTTCTGGGTTGACTATTATAAGCGAAATGCTTCCTCATGTTGAAGGATTATCTATTGGCGTATACATTAAATCTGGATCTCGTGACGAAACACAAGAGGAACACGGGATAGCTCATTTTCTTGAGCATATGTTATTTAAAGGAACTTCTCGTCGCAGTGCAAAGAAAATCGGAGAAGAAATTGAGAGTGTGGGAGGGTATATTAATGCATATACTTCTAAAGAAGTTACCGCTTATACTATTAACATTTTAAAAGATGATATCTCTTTAGCTGTTGATATACTTGGAGATATGTTAAGTAATTCTTTACTTGATCCTGATCACATAAACCATGAAAAAGATGTTATTTTAGAAGAAATTGGTGAGACAGCAGATGATCCTTGGAGTGTTGTTTATCGTAAATTCTCAGAGGTAGCATGGCGTAATCAGGTTATTGGGCGATCAGTTTTAGGAACAAAAGAAAGTATTTTATCTTTCACATCAGATAAGATACGCGCTTATATGTCACGTAATTATGTAGCAGACCGTATATTTATAGTCGCTGTTGGAGGAGTTGATCATAATTTTCTTGTGAAGAAAGTAGAAGAATGTTTTAATATTAAGTCTAGTTCTACGATTGTACGCAATCTGGTTCCATCTTATTATGTAGGTGGAACAGAAATTTTAAGCCGTGATCTTTCAGAAGTTCATGTAATGATAGGTTTTCTAGGCTGTGCTTATCAATCTTCTGATTTTTATTCATCCTTAATTTTGGATAATATTCTTGGTGGTGGAGGTATGTCTTCGCGTTTATATCAAGAAATTCGTGAACGGCGTAGTTTATGTTATTCGATCTTATCAACTCATGAAGCTTTTTCTGATAATGGTATTTTTTATGTTAGTGCGGCTACCAAAAAAGAAAATCTTTCAGAGTTGATGTTTTCAATCTTTGAGGAATTATATCGTATATGCCAATCAGTAGGAGAAGAAGAAATTTCTAGGGCTTGTGCACAAATTCGTGCCCGATTAATCATGGGAGGAGAAAACCCTTCTACTCGTGCAGAAGAAATTGCTGAACAGATAATGTTTTATGGGAATCTTATTCAGAGACAAAAAATTATAGAGAAATTATCGTGTATTACTTGTAAAGATATAACTGATTTAGCGAGTCGCTTTTTTTGGGATAAAAATCCAACTATTTCGGCTTTGGGACCTATAGAAACCTTGCCTTTGACTGACCATCTCACAAAAAAGATTTCATCTTCAAAGACAAAATAAGTTGTTTATTGATAATCGATAATTTATTCGTAATAGTTATTATATGATAAGTATTTTTAATTTTTACTGTGTTTAACTAATTCATTAACGAATTTATTAGAAATTATACCATCCTCTTTTAAGTTTACTGATTTTTGAAAAGCTTTTATAGCGGAGATTGTCTTTGGACCATAGTTTCCATCTACGGAACCAACATTAAAGCCATTACGATTAAGAAGTTCTTGTATATTACGTGTTGTCATTTTTGTATCAATAGACGGCTTTATAGTATCGTCATACCTCCAAGAATTTGGTATAATTACACTATTCATATAAGGATTTGCTTCTTGTTGTTTCCAAGACTGAATTTTCAGAGAAGCTTTATGAAATTCTTCAGGAGATAGGATTTTAGATATTTCAATACATTTTGCTTCCGCCATTTTATTGCCATTTCTTGCTGCAATAGATAGCCATTTATACGCTTCTGTTATATCTTTTGGCAGGCCATTCCCATTCAAATAAAGTATACCTAAATTAAATTGACTATTTGTTACCCCAAAATTTGCAGCTTTTAAAAGCCAAGGAATTCCTTCTTTATAATTAGGCGTTTTTTCAAAATTCAGAAATAGAGCTGCTAATTTATCCATTGCATTGATGTTGCCTTGATTTGCTGCCATCTTGTAATAGTAGTGAGCTTTTTCTAAATTACGTATAACACCTATTCCTTCTTCATAAAGATTACCGAGACGATATTGGGCAGGTGCAAAATTATACATAGCTGCTATTCTGTACCATTTAGCGGCTATGGCAGGATCAGCAGAAACAGTATTTCTTCCTTCGAGATAATGTGTAGCAATTTCAAAAAAAGCGACAGGTTCACCAGAACGAGCAGCTTTTAATAGAGCAAGAGGTTTAATAGTGTCGGGAACATTAATTTCAATAGATGAAAATTTGTTAGTGGATGGTTCCATCCTGATAGTGCTTGTTGCTACTTTAGTAGCAGGGATTTTTTCTATTTCTTCTTTTTTAACAATAACAGAATCTTTATTTAAATGATTAAAAGAAACTTTTTTTTCTTTAGGTTTTTGATCTATCTTTTGGGATAAGTTTTTGGTGGATTGTGGATTTAAAGTATCCTTATTGTTTTTAGCATAATTTAATATAGGTGAAATTAGAAATGAAGATGTGATTAAAACTGCAATAAAAACTATGAATACAAACCAATGTTTTGATACGGTTTCTCTTAGAGTCCTATTATATTTTGGGATAATAGGTTTATTTCCCTCTTTTTTTAGATATATTAAATCTTCCATGGAAGCAGCTAAAGCAGCACGTCGTGCAGCTGCAATATAATCTGTTCCATTAGATTCATGACGACCATTATTTTGAATTGATGATACCCGTTCTAATATTTTTTTTACACTAGGAATCTTTGTTTCTCCGGGTTCTAGAGGGTAGTCTTCTTCAGAATTATCAGAAAGAGTTAAAGAATTTATAGATGGTATGTTGTCCTCAATAAAGGACAGCTTATCTGAGGAAGAAAGCTCTTCCTCTCCTTTCTTAAAATTTTTATACAAACGTTTAATAGGATTTTCTTTTCTTTTCTCTTCTTTATCAGGTTCTATATTCAACTGTTCATGAGATTTCTTTAGGGAGGAGGAATTCATAGAAGATGAAATGGATTGGCTCTCTTCAAAGTAAGGAGTTTTTTGTGATTTAACAGTATTATGTTGTTTAGATTCAATTTTATCTAATTTTTTAGCAATTTGTTCAAGTGTATTATGAAGTTCTTGAAAAGAATTCTTATTATGTTTTTGGGGTTTTTCTTGTAATTTATTAGATTGATTAATGTCATCTTTATCTGAAAAGTTTAGTTCTTTATTTTTTGCTTCGTAAGATTTAAATACTGCCTTTGCAGCTTGTTGAGCAGCTTCTATAACATATTGATCATTAGTAGTAATATAATCTTCTAAAAGAGATACACGTTTATAGATTTCTTCTGAAGGATCTTTCGCTTGTGGATTGCTTTTTATATATTCTGATAAATTACAAATCTGATTTTCAAGGTTACGCAGTGCAACAGTATAATTTTGTGGTGCATGAGAAGCATTTTCTAGGTGTAAAGTAATTTCTTTAAGAGTTTTTTGTAAATTATTAAAGACTTCTTGAGAAATATTCTTTGTAGGTTTTGTAATTTCATTTATATGGTGTACTAAATAATCTAGTTTATTAGATAAATCTTTATTAGTTGTATCTTGTTCAAGGGCATTAATTTTATTGGATATCTCAAGGAGGTATTGAGTCAGTTCTGAAAAAGATTCTGTCCTATATGATTTTTCGATAAGATTTGAAAATTCATCTAAACGTTCAGCTAATCTCAAAGTTGATTGTTCAGAAACTCCTAATTCCTTTATGCGAGCGTGGAGGACTTCAAGAAGTTGAGAGATTAGTTCAGTAGGGACTTGACGCTTATTAAATTCATTCTGTAGTTTTTGAATTTGGTTATTTAACGCTTCTAGACGATTCTCAATTCTTTGAATGAGCTTTTGATTGTCCTGTCCTATAGTATGGTTATTCGTAGATATTGTTTGACTTATTTCAGAAAGACGTGAATCAATTCCTGAAAACTGTTCGAGTATAACTTCTCCATTTATAGGATGCAATAATTTAACAATCTGCTGAGTGGAAAGTAAAAGAGAATTCAGTTTTTTTTCTAGCGTCTTAACATCTGGATTTTCTTTTATTTCTCCAAGTTTGTATTTTACTTCGTCCATCTGTTGAGTCAGAAAAGTAAGTTCTTGGTGTAAAATTTGCACATCCATTTTGGCAAGGTATTTTTGAATATCTTGCCAATAGGTTTCCATTTCACGGAGAGATTTTTCTTTAGCAAGACTATCTATTTTTAAACAAAATGCTTCGAATTCTTTATGGAGATTCTTGATAGTTGCATTAGGTGTAACCTTGCATAGCCAATCAATACTTTCAACTAAACGCAGTATATCGCGATGAAACGAATCTAAAGAAGATTTTTGAATTATTATATTCTTATCTTGAGAATTTTCTGGGTTTATATTTTTCTCAATAGTGAGTTCTTTAGGCTGAGTTTTTGAGTTTTCAAGTTGATTCACAAGCTTTTCAAGCTTTTTGAGCATATATTGATTTTCAAATCCTTTTTTAGAAGAATCTAATTTGTTTCTATGTTCAATAGAATGAGAATCATCAGGTTCCAGTAAATTAATCATCTTAGTATTCTTTGAGAATTCATCTTGATTATAATCAAAATTTTGATTTTTTATAATTTCTTGTTCAGGAGCATGATGTAGAAATAATTTTTTTTCAGTATGAAGATTAGGATTTAAAGAATGATTAGTTTGAAGTTTCGATAGCGGTGAACTTCTCTTTTCTTTTTCATGAATTCTTAGCTGTGATTGAGCTTTTACATGTTGCATCAAGCCTTCAACACGTTCTTCAAGCCCTTCAAGTGTACGGTTTAGTACATCTATTTCAGAATGTCGATTTTTAGGTTGTAATCCATTCATTTTTAGTCTGATGCTCTTCTACAATTTGGTTAAAGCGTATACAGTGTTTATAGATTTGACCATCTGTCAAACGTGGTAAATAACGCGTTAACTTATTAAAAATAATTGTAACTTATTTCTATTATGTAAATAAATTTTTATATTTGTTGCTTTCGTAAGCAATGTGATTAAAATTTTTGAATGTAGCTAAAAAAATCTTATATTATATTTCTAGGTTTATATAAAATATGGTTAAGATTTTATTGATGGATTTTATTTTTATGTAGCTGAGAAGGCAATTAATGCGACCTTTGAAAAACCTGCTTCTTTAAAGTAATAAGCAGCATTAGCTGCTCTTAAACCAGAACGACAGCAAAATACTATTCGTTGTTCTCTGTTACCTGATAGGTTAGATGCCCAAAGCGGGATGTCTTCTAGAGATAAACGTATAGATTCTTTTATAGGTAAAGAAGGCATTTCTTCTACACTACGAAGATCAAAAATAATATCGCTAGAACAGATGTTATTCATTGAAATAAAAGGAATTTTTTTATTTTCTTCTGGTTCGGGAGCATTAAGGAAAGAAAAACTGCCAAAAATAAATCCATGCCCATTAAAAGTTATCATTAACCCAGGAGGTGCTGGTTTAAATTTTAATAAGTATGCTAACACAAGCTGTGCTTGGATGCTGGCAATAATAGACACTACTCCTCCAAGAACTCCTGTTGTAGAACAGCTATTTGCTTGACTTGGTAGCGATGGGAAAACTGCTCGATAACTTGGGGCCTCATTACAGAAACAACCAACGAATCCTAATAGACCAAGAACAGAAGCGCTTACAAAAGGTTTTTTATTATCTAGGCAGGCATCACTAAGGATATAAGTAACTGCAAAGTTATCTGCCGCATCAATGATAATATCTGCAGGGGCTACAGCTTCAGCTACGTTTGCAGGTGTAAGTCGTTGTATATAGGGTTTGATTTTACAGTCTGGATTAATAGATTCGAGTCTTGTTGCTGCTACCTTTGCTTTGAAATGATTTATATCATTCATTGTAAAAAGTGTTTGGCGGTGTAAATTTTTTTCCTCTACATGATCTTCATCATATAAGCTTATAGTACCAATCCCAGCTCCTGTTAATATTGGTAATAAAGTTGAGCTTAATCCACCAGCACCAATGATCAGCACATGAGCACAATGGAGAAGAGCTTGTCCTTCTTCTCCTATTTCTGGAAGCATGATTTGTTGATTATAACGACTCAAATTTTTCATTATGAATTATTCCAAAATTGCTTTACCAATAAGAGGCGTTGACGGTATTGCCATATTACGTTCTTCAATGATTCCTGCAAGAAATGCTTGATAGCCAGCTTCTGTAGCTTTAGAAAATGCGTTAGCCATGGCTATTGGATCCTTAGCTTTTGCTACGGCAGTATTAAGAAGTATAGCATCAAAGCCTATTTCTAGAGCTTCCATAGCGTGTGATGGGCGTCCAATTCCAGCATCAATAATCATAGTAACTTCAGGGAAATGAGCTCGTAAACTCATAAGTCCATATTTATTATTAAGACCTCGTCCTGTACCAATTGGAGCCCCCCAAGGCATGAGTACTTTACATCCGATCTCAAGAAGTTTATCTGCAACTATTAAATCTTCAGTCATATAAGGAAAGACATCAAATCCGTCGTTGTGTAATATGCGAGTTGCTTCTACTAAAGCTAAAAGATCGGGATGCAGCGTATCTGTTTCTCCAATGATTTCTAGTTTTATCCAAGTTGTTTTAAAAACTTCTCGTGCCATATAAGCAGTGTTGATGGCTTCTTTAACAGAATGGCATCCAGCAGTATTTGGTAATATACGTTTGCAAAGTGGGCTTATTAGAGACCAAAAACCTTGACCATTTCCTTCAGAGCGCATTTCTCTTCGTAATGACATTGTAACAATTTCAATGCCACTGCTTACTATTGCTTTTTCTAAGATTTGGGGTGAAGGATATTGTGCACTCCCTAAAAGCAACCTTGAGGTTGCTTTGAAATCATAAAAAGTTAACATAATAATTAACCTCCTTGCATAGGAGAAACTATTTCTACGGTGTCATTTTGTTTAAGCTGTAGATCAGCTCTTTTTTCTCTTGCAATGAAAACACCATTAACAGCTGTTGCAACTATTAATGGATTGAATCCTTCTTTATCTATTAAGAGTTCTAGCGTCTTGGAATATATCTTCTTTTCTTTACCATTGAGTTGAATAGTGAACGATTCCATAGTTATTTCCCTTCATAAAATTGAACTTTAAGTCGCTTAGATAACTCCATTGCTAATATTGGTGCCATGAGAAAACCATATCGATACATTCCGTTAATAATAAAAATTTTTCCATTTTCTAGAATTTTAGGCATATTATTTGGAAAAGATGGTCGGATTCCAACACCAAGTTCTATGATATCAGCTTCAGCAAAAGCAGGATGCAAAGCGTAAGCAGTATTCATGAGTTCTACAGCTGAGCGCAATGTAATTGGATTTTGATGATTGCTTTCTATCATTGAAGCACCAACCATAAAATAATTATCTTCTCGAGGTATAACATAGATAGAGGAACGAGGATGTAATAAACGGATTGGATGTGAGAGAAAAACATCAGGGCAACGTATTATGATCATTTCACCACGAACACCACGTAAAGAAGGAATTTCATGGTGTGCAAAAAAAACCTCTTGCATCAATGATAACATCAAATTTTTTTTCAGATATAAGATCTTGAGGATTTACTTCTTCTCCAAGATGTAAGAACCCGCCTCTTTGTTTTATCTTTTCAGCTAAAAGAACTAGTGTTTTTCGTGGATTCAAAAAAGCTTCTTTATAGAAAAATAGCCCTCGCGAAAAACGTTCAGATAGGTCTGGTTCAAGAGAGGCTATTCCATCAACGTTAAGCCATTTATAAGAGTGTGTACGTCTTGCAAATCGGTTGAGCTCTTCATAATCACGTGAAAGTGTTAAAACCAGTGTACCGGTACCACTTCGAATAGTTTCTGGAACATGACACAGCCACCAATTTATCGCAAGCTGTCCAAAAGTTTCTAATCTATCATTGCTAGATTCGCTTTCACAAAAAGCAGAAATCATCCCACCAGCTTGCCAAGAAGAAGATTGTACACTTATTGTATTACTCTTCTCAAAAAGAGTAATAGACATTCCTTTTTCTAAAAGCTCACTTGCTGCTGTTAAACCAACTACACCTGCTCCAACGATTGCTACATTTATATTAGAAAGCACTTTATTAGGCTCTTAAGGATTAATATATACAAAAATCATTCCTGAAGTTTATTTAAAGCCAGAAGACTAAAGACAAATTTATCTTAAAGGAACTTTACTACAATAAGTATTTATTATTATATAACAATAAAAGAATACATATTTAAAATTATAAAATGATATCGTGTATCAGTTAACGAATTATATTAACAAGTTTAGAATAATATTTATTGAAGAGTTTTTTATTCAGGATTATTTTTGTTTTGGTTATTATATTTTGCTGGCATGGATATAATATTGTACCCGGCATCTACGTGATGAATTTCTCCTGTAATTCCACGTGACATATCAGAAAGTAAATAAAGTGCTGAATTTCCTATATCTTCAAGGGTTACTGAACGACGAAGGGGAGCATTTTCTTGATTCCACGAAAGAATCGCTCGACCATTTGAAATACTAGCACCAGCTAAAGTACGGACTGGACCAGCAGAAATAGCATTAATACGAATACCTTGAGGACCATAATCGGATGCTAAATAGCGAACAGATGCTTCGAGTGCTGCTTTGGCAACTCCCATGACATTATAATTAGGAATTACACGCGTTGAACCTCCATAAGTTAGTGTCAAAATGGAACCTCCATTTGGCATTAACATTGCAGCTCGTTTTGTTACTTCTGTAAATGAAAAACAAGAGATGAGCATAGTACGGCTAAAGTTATTACGAGTAGTATTGGCATAACAACCACGTAACTCATTTTTATCAGAAAAAGCTATAGAATGGACTACAAAATCAAGAAATCCCCAGCGATTCTTAATTTCTTCAAACATTAAATCTATAGATTCAAGTTTTTCTACATCACAGGGAACAATGAAATTTGAGCCTAATTCAAGAGCTAAAGGTTTCAATCTTTTACCAAGTGCTTCTCCTTGATAAGAAAAGGCAAGAGATGCTCCAGCATTTGCCAATACTTTGGATATGCCCCATGCTATGGAATAATTGTTTGCAACCCCCATAATTAGACCGTATTTCCCTTTTAAAGTGGAGTTCATTTTTTTATCCATTGTAACGCTGGAATACAAGAGTGGCATTTGTCCCACCAAAGCCAAAAGAATTAGATAGGGCTACATCAATTTTTGCATTATCAATACGTTTCCTAACAATAGGTATCCCTTCAAATTCTGGATCTAGAGTTTCAATATTTGCACTTTCAGCAATAAAGTTTTCTTGCATCATCAGTAATGTATATATTGATTCTTGGACACCAGCCGCACCTAAAGAATGACCAGTTAAAGATTTTGTTGACTGGATATATGGAATGTTGTTCCCGAAAACTTTTCGAATTGCTTCAATCTCTCTAGTGTCACCAATAGGAGTTGAAGTTCCATGAGTGTTAATATAGTCGACACTTTCATGAATTTGACTTAAGGCTTGTCGCATACATCGAACAGCACCTTCACCTGAAGGGACAACCATGTCATGACCATCGGAGGTAGCTCCATAACCTTTTAGTTCAGCATAAATTTTTGCACCTCGTGCTTTTGCCCTTTCAAGTTCTTCTAATATTAGAATACCAGCTCCGCCTGATATAACAAAGCCATCACGATTTATATCATAAGCACGTGAAGCAACTTGAGGATTAAGATTAAATTTTGATGACATAGCTCCCATAGCATCAAAAAGGTTAGACATTGTCCAGTCAAGATCCTCTTGTCCGCCTGCAAACATTAAGTCCTGTTTTCCCCACATAATCATTTCTGCAGCATTACCTATACAATGAGCAGAAGTGGAACAAGCTGAAGATATTGAGTAATTAACTCCATGTATTTGAAACCAAGTTGCCAATGTAGCAGAAGCACTTGATGACATAGCCTTAGGGACAGAAAAAGGGCCTATACGGCGAGTATTTCCGTATTGCTTTGTAGTAAGAGCAGCTTCAACAATAACGCGAGTAGAAGGCCCTCCTGACCCTATGATAAGGCCTGTTCTTTCATTACTAATATCTTGTTTTTCTAATCCTGAGTCAGCAATTGCTTGTTTCATGGCAATATGGTTCCATGCACCTCCTTGAGATAAGAAACGCATGGCTTTACGTTCAATAAGATCTTCTGGATCAAGTGATGGTTTTCCCCATACTTGGCAACGGAAACCAAGCTCTGAGAAATCTTTTGAAAATGTTATACCAGATTTCGCCTCATGTAAGGATAACGTAACGTCAGATGCATTGTTCCCTATAGGAGACACTATGCCCAGCCCTGTAATGACTACTCGTCTCATTTGGATAGATTCGCTCCTTTAGTTACTCAAACATTTGTTGCAAGAACTTTTTTATTCTTTTTTTTTGAAAAGTCCAACACGTAAGTCTACTGCTGTGTATATTCGTTCCGAATCCGCTTTCACCCAACCATCGGCGATTCCGAGAACAAGACGACTACGTAGAATACGTTTAAAATCTACACCATATTCAAGAATTTTAGCTTTTGGTGTTACCATGCCTTTGAATTTTATTTCGCCAGTGGATATAGCTCTACCTTTTCCAAGTTCGCCGAGCCAACCGAGGAAAAAACCTGTTAATTGCCATAAAGCATCTAGGCCAAGGCATCCAGGCATTACTGGATCTCCTTGAAAATGGCAATTAAAAAACCACAAGTCAGGAGTTATATCTAGTTCAGCGCGTATAAATCCTTTCCCATATAAACCATCGGTTTCAGAAATTTCTGTGATGCGGTTAAACATTAACATTGGAGGCAGCGGAAGTTGTGCATTATCAGGACCAAACATTTCACCACGTCCGCAACTGATAATTTCCTTGTAGCTGTAACTGGATTTTTTATTTTCCATGATTAAAGAACTTACCTAATTTTTTTATTGTACCATATGCTAGAAATAAAGAGCTTGGCATATATAATTACCTAATTTAGAAACATTAGTTGTTATACAATAACAATTGGGTTTTTACTGAAGATAAATTTATATATCTAGGCTTTTAATAAATTTTAATCTAAATTAAAGTAAAATTTTTCTAATAAGTATACTTATGTTCATTTCTATCCAACAAATATTTAATATCTCAAATAACGTAAATCTAAAAATGTATGTAACCTTTTTTGGTGGAGCTAAGCGGGATTGAACCGCTGACCTCTTGCATGCCATGCAAGCGCTCTCCCATCTGAGCTATAGCCCCATTTTTTAAAACTCTAACGTCTTTGACCTCATTATAGGTATTGATATCAAATATACAATAACCGTAATCGCAACTTTAGCTAAAAAACAATCAACTTTCATCACTATCAGGAGTTATAGCTATAATATTACTCATATCAGTTTCTTCTTCATCTGTTGTTTCAAGGAATGCATCGTCATCTTCCAAAGAAATTACTTGCTCACCTACATCTTCCAGATCATCGTCTACAACAACACTTACATCTTCGTCTTCAGATATAATCTCTTCATGCGGGCCTTCTACAGTTTCTCCTCCGATTTCATCGTCTTCGATATCTTTTAATATAGAAGAAGTTTTATCGAAATATGACAAAGGCCAAGATTTTTGTGTGTAAGGAGATATTATAGGATCTCTGTTGAGATCATAGAATTTCTTTCCTGTATCTGGACAAGTTCTTTTTATTCCAAGTTCTTCTTTTGCCAAGAAAAAATCCTTCTTAATGTGTCAATATCATGTATTGTAAAGATTATTGAGAAGCAAGTCAAAGATATTTTCAAACTGTTCTGAAATTTTTAGATAATCAGAAGAGATCTTGGCAAACGAATCAAGCTATTATTTGTGTTATTCTTGATGCTGAAAAATATGATAAAGGATATTTTAATATGCTACACCCCACTCAAATGAATTCTTTAAGATCGCTTCGGTCATCTTCTCTTGAAGGAACTGTTCGTGTCCCGGGGGATAAGTCTATCTCTCATCGTGCATTGATCTTAGGGAGTATTGCCTCTGGGGAAACAATAATCAATGGTTTGCTTGAAAGTGATGATGTCATCAAAACAAAAGAATCAATGGTTGCTATGGGGGCTAGCATTGAAAAGAAAGACGAAAAATGGATTGTTAGGGGTGTTGGAAATGGTTGCCTGTTGGCTCCAGAACATTCTATGTACTTTGGAAATTCTGGTACAGGCTGTAGGCTTGTTATGGGACTCGTTGGTGTTTATGATTTTTCAGCAACTTTTATAGGGGACGAGTCTCTTTCAAAGAGACCTATGGGAAGGATTCTTGATCCTTTGCATAAAATGGGAGTTCAAGTAAAGACTTTTGAAAATGAAAAGCTTCCAATAACTCTGCGTGGGCCTAAAACACCTAATCCTATTGTTTATACAGTTCCCATGGCTTCTGCTCAAGTTAAGTCAGCACTGCTGCTTGCTGGCCTCAATACACCTGGTATTACAACAGTAATTGAGAATGTTATAACACGAGATCATACAGAAAGAATGCTTCAAAGCTTTGGCGCTAATTTGACAGTTGAAACTGATATGAATTCTAAGCGATGTATTCGTCTGGAAGGAAGAAGCAACCTTGTGGGTCAGGTTATAGATGTTCCTTCAGATCCTTCTTCAGCTGCATTTATAATTGCTGCAGCTGTTTTGGTTCCTGGGTCTGATATCAAGATTTTAAATGTTTTAATGAATTCAACACGTATAGGATTTATTCTTGTGTTGCAAGATATGGGTGCGGATATTGAGATTTTTAATGTTCGACTTGAGGGGGGTGAAAATGTTGCAGATTTGCATGTGCGGTTTTCCAAGCTTAAGGGAATTGTTGTTTCAGAACAACGTGTAGCGTTAATGATTGATGAATATCCAATTTTAGCTGTAATCGCTGCTTTCTCTGAAGGTAAAACAATTATGAAAGGTTTACAAGAATTGCGTTTTAAGGAGTCAGATCGACTTTCTGCTATTGCAAATGGCTTAAAGCTTAATAATGTTGATTGTGAAGAAGGGGATTCTTATCTTATTGTAAATGGTGTCTCTGAAGGCAAGAAACTTGGTTCATTGTCAGGAGCTTTAGTTCATACCTGTCTGGATCATCGCATTGCTATGAGTTTTATCATTATGGGGCTTGTATCAGAATATCCGGTAGCTATAGACGATTGTAGTATGATATCTACAAGTTTCCCAAATTTTATAGGAATTATGAAAAGTTTAGGAGCTAAGATAGAGTCATTATGATTGTTTGGTGTATTAGGTGAATCATATAATCGCCATTGACGGTCCGGCAGCAGCAGGTAAAGGTGTTCTTGCTAGTCTTGTTGCTGAAGAATACGGTTTTCATAGACTTGATACAGGCTTAGTATATCGTGCTGTTGCTAAAGCTGTTTTGGATTTAGGAATAAATCTTGATGATGAGGTTGCAGTTGTGCAGGTAATAAAGGGGATAGATTTTTCTGATCTTAACAGAGCAGTGCTTTCAACATATGAAATCGCGGGTGCAGCTTCTGAAATTGCTGTTAAGCCTCTTGTACGTCGTGAATTGATAAAAATACAAAGAGTTTTTTCTTTAAAAAAGCCGGGAACAGTTATTGATGGCCGTGATATAGGGACGGTAGTTTGTCCTGATGCAGTTGTAAAGCTTTATGTGACTGCTTCTCTGAAGATTCGGGCAGAGCGTAGGCATGCTGAAATGGTTGCTTCTGGAATTAATGTGGATTATTATACTATATATGAAAGTATAAAGCAGCGAGATAAACGAGATAAGACGAGGTTATTGTCTCCGCTTATACAAGATAAGGGTGCTTATTTTATTAATACAACTAAAATGAATGTTGAAACTATGTTCAAAGTTGCGAAACGCCTTATTGACACAAAGCTCAACAGGGTTTAAGTAACAGTAGTGTGGTTTAAAGTATGCGTTTGTATCATCCAATTATAAGTTTTGTTGTTTATGTTTCGGGTTTTTCTTTCTGCAAGTAAGGATGACAGCAGGCTTTTTTAATTATTAAACCCGGTTTTAACAAGTTTTTTTGAAGTAATCCTATCAGGAGTGTTAATGTCTTTTAGTAGTCCATCCCGTGAAGATTTCGCAGCTCTTCTTGAAGAAAATTTTTCTAAAAAAGACCTTATTGAAGGTTGTGTTACAAAAGGTATTGTTACAGCAATTGAGAAAGATGTTGTAGTTGTTGATGTTGGGCTGAAGGTAGAAGGGCGTGTACCTCTTAAGGAATTCGGGATAAAGGAACAAGATAATTATATTAAGGTTGGCGATGAAGTTGAGGTTTATGTTGAGCGTATAGAAAATGCATTTGGAGAGGCTGTTTTCTCTCGTGAAAAAGCGAGACGTGAAGAAAGTTGGATTAAGCTTGAGGCTAAATTTTTATCAGGTGAAAAGGTTCAAGGGGTTATATTTAATCAGGTAAAGGGAGGTCTTACAGTTGATCTTGACGGTGCTATAGCATTCTTGCCTCGCTCACAAATAGATGTTCGTCCGATTAGGGATATAACTCCGCTTATGCATAATCCACAGTTTTTTGAAATTCTGAAAATGGATAAACGGCGCGGAAATATAGTTGTATCTCGTCGTACAGTTCTCGAAGAGTCGCGTGCTGAGCAACGTTCTGAAATTGTTCAAAAACTTGAAGAAGGTCAAATTGTTGAAGGTGTTGTTAAGAACATTACAGATTATGGTGCCTTTGTTGATTTAGCTGGTATTGATGGTTTGTTGCATGTCACTGATATAGCTTGGTATCGTATAAGCCATCCTTCAGAACTTTTAACAGTAGGTCAGCAAATAAAAGTCCAGATAATACGTGTAAGTCATGAAACACATCGTATATCTCTTGGTATGAAGCAATTAGAGAATGATCCATGGCAAGGTATAAAGGAAAGATATCCTGCAGGAAGCAAGGTTTGTGGTACAGTTACAAATATAACAGATTATGGTGCTTTTATTGAAATTGAGCCTGGTATTGAGGGCTTAACTCATGTTTCTGAAATGTCTTGGACAAAGAAAAATATTCATCCTGGTAAGATTCTTTCCACAAGTCAAAAGGTTGAGGTTGTTATATTAGAAGTTGATCCTGTTAAAAGACGTATATCATTGGGTCTTAAGCAAGTTCTTGGTAATCCGTGGGAAAATTTTGCTCGCAATTATCCACCAGGCTCTGAGGTTGAAGGAGAAGTCAAGAATAAGACAGAGTTTGGTTTATTCATTGGTCTTGATTATAATTTAGATGGAATGATTCATCATTCTGATCTTGATTGGAGCCGTCCTGGAGAGCAGGTTATAGAGGAATATAATAAAGGAGATGTCGTTAAAGCGGTTGTCCTTGATGTGGATGTTGAAAAAGAGCGTATATCATTAGGAATAAAGCAATTACGTAATGCGCAATCTAGTGATTATGGTAATTCTAATGAGTTACGTAAGAATTCTATTGTTTCTTGTGAAGTCATTGCAGTTAATGAAAATGGTATAGAGGTAAAGCTTGTTGGGCATGATGATATAACTTCCTTCATTCGTCGTTCTGAGCTATCTCGTGATAGAAATGATCAACGTTCTGAACGTTTTTCTGTCGGCCAATTGGTGGATGTTCGTATTGTTAACGTATCTAAGAAAGATCGTAAATTGACTGTTTCTATTAAAGCATTGGAAATTGCTGAAGAGAAGGAGGCTGTTGCTCAGTTTGGTTCATCAGATTCAGGTGCTTCATTAGGGGATATTCTTGGAGCAGCTCTTAAGAATCACAATTCATATAATTAATGGCTCTTTTATAGTAAGAAGTATTTGTGTAGCAATTTATTAGATTTAGTTAAAATTGTTGTACTTTTTTAAAATAAGGCTTGTTAAATATATTTAATTCACAATTTTTATTGATAGAGTTTTTTCTATTGCTATTATGCTATTATTATGGACAGGTGGCCGAGTGGTTGAAGGCGCACGCCTGGAACGCGTGTATACGTGTAAGCGTATCGAGGGTTCAAATCCCTCTCTGTCCGCCAAGGTGTTTTTTATTTTTTAGTGATCTTAAATAAGGTTTGACTAATCCAGTTCATCTTTTCTGCAGAATAATTTCATGTAACGTTTAACTTCTTCAGGAGTTCCTGTGGTTTTTGATAAGTCATCAGATAACTTTACAGCTTTTTTCCCATTAACTTCACTCACTTTACAGACAATAGATAGTGGATTTAAGTCTGCATTATTTTGCGGTACACAGTCAATGAAATCATTCGTAAGATTTGTTCCCCAACCAAAGCTCATTCGTACACGGTCTTTAAAATGTTTATAAGCATTAATTATGGAATCGACATCAAGATTATCGGAAAAAATTAGTAACTTATCACGAGGGTCACATCCCATTTTTTCCCACCATTCAATAATTTTTTCCCCGGCATCTATTGGAGAACCGCTATCATGACGAAAGCCTGTCCAATCAGCAATCCAAGATGGAGCATTTTTAAGAAAATAAGTTGTTCCAAAAGAGTCGGGTAACACAATCAAAAGGTTGCCACCATAAAGACGATTCCAGTCTTGCATTATTTTATAAGGAGAGTTGAGGACTTCTTCATCTGTTTTTGCTAAAGCTGCTGCTACCATTGGTAATTCATGTCCATTAGTCCCAATAGCTTCTAAGTCAGAATCCATTGCAAGCAGTATATTAGAAGTACCATTGAAAGAAATTCCTATGCCTTCTTTCAATGCTTCAACACACCATCTTTGCCACAAGAATGAATGACGGCGGCGTGTACCAAAGTCAGAGATTTTTAATTCTGGAAGTTTTTGTAGTCTTTTTACTTTAGACCAAATTTTGGCTTTTGCTCGAGCATATAATACATCAAGAGTAAATAATCCCATTGATCTAGTAATTGTACGTGAGTAGAGCTCGTTAATGATAGTTAATGCAGGAATTTCCCATAAGCTCGTTTCTTTCCAATAACCACGAAAATTAAGAATATATTGACCATCTTTATGTGAAAGCTCGTATTCAGGAAGCTTAAAATTTGATAACCAGGAAACGAATTCTGGTTCAAAAATTTTCTTACGTCCATAAAAAGTATTGCCGGTTAACCAGATTAGTTCTTTTTTAGAAAATTTTAAAGAACGAACATAATCAAGTTGAGAGCGCAATTCAGATTCATCTATTTTATCTACTAAAGAAATTTCTTTATTGCGGTTTATAAACGAAAATGTAACCTCAATATCGGGATAGTATTTCCATATTAATTGTAGCATCAGTAATTTATAAAAATCTGTATCCAGAAGACTTCTTACTATAGGATCAATCTTCCAAGTATGATTATAAACTCTATTCGCGATATCAGTTTTTGTAATGTACATGAATTTTTAGCTTGCTATAACAACTTTTATAGAAAATTTTTTAAAATAAAGTTCGAGAAATATAGAATACATGGATAATATCCGAATATATATATTATGGGTAAATTATACAATATTTTATTATACCTGCTTAGATAAAGTTATATATCTAATATTAGCCTTGTAATTAAAGGTATTAACTATAACTTTTATAAAGTTAATTAATAGTATAGGTTATATTTAATATCAATAAGCTATTAGGCAGACAGGATTTATTAGGTATTTTCTATTTTTCCGAAAAAAAAGTAATTTTGCAATTGATGAAAATGGGATATTGTCCTGGTATTTTTATACCATCAATACTTTAGATAAAAAGTACTTTTTATTGTAAGTATAACCAATAGTTAGAAAGTATATAATCTATGCAGATTACAGTTAAGCGCTCAAATTTATTAAAATCACTAAATCATATTAGTAGAATTGTTGAAAGAAAGAATAATCTAACAATATTATCGAATGTATTGCTTCAGGCAAGTGGTAATCATCTTAAAATGAAGACAACTGATCTTGAGATTGAAATGACAGATATTATAGTTGCTGATGTTTATGAGTCAGGTTCTGCTACGCTTCCTGTTCAACTTCTTTTTGATATTGTAAGGAAATTACCTGAAGATTCAGAGATTATGCTCTCTAAATTAGTTTCTGATGCTAGTATTGCAATTATATCAGGAAGTTCCAAATTTTCTTTAAAATACCTGCCAGACGAAGAGTTTCCAAGTCTACCAGAAACAAATTTTAATCATTCTTTCAAATTGGAATCATCTTCTTTGAAGATTCTGATTGATCGAACGTATTTCGTTATTCCAATAAGTGAAACAAGAGCTTACCTTAATGGAATTTTTTTTTCATACAGTTAAAAATGAAGAAGTACAAAAGCTGCGAGCAGTAACAACGGATGGTCATCGTTTAGCTGTATCTGGTATTGATGCTCCTTTAGAAGCTCTTGGTATGAAAAGTATTATAGTCCCTCGTAAGGCAGTTAACGAGCTTCAAAAGATCCTATCTTTTTTTGATAATATGGTTTCTGTTGAGATATCTGATGATCAAATTCGTTTTACAATAGATTCTCTTATTTTAAAATCTAAACTAATTGATGCTACTTTTCCTGATTATGAGTCTGTTATACCCGTTACTAATAACAAGAAAATGATCATAGATTGTCAAAATTTCAAAAAATCCGTTGATCGTGTATCAACTATAACGTTTGAAAAAAGCCGGGCTATAAAATTAGCTTTATCTGAAAATAAATTGCTTTTGACAGTTGAGAATAGTGATATTGGTGGTGCTATGGAAGATTTGGAGGTTTTTTATGATCATCAATCATTGGAAATAAGCTTTAATTCTAAGTATTTATTGGAAATAGCAGAAAAACTTACAAGTAAAGAAGTTATTTTTCTATTAGATCAGTCTAGTTCTTCTGCGATTGTTAAGAACAATGATAATAATGATGTATTTTATGTATTAATGCCAATGAGAGTTTAGATTAGATTGTGTTTAACACTTTATTACAAAAAATTCTTATAGGGTCATCATAAAATGAATTGGCATCAAAATAAGCAAATCAATAAAAATTTTTATGAAAATCTTCTTTTTTTAAGGGAAGCCTTTCGAAGGCCCCAAAAAATAGGAGCTGTTATACCAACATCTTCTATTACAGCTCGTAGGATGGTAAGCTTAGTGAACATTAATTCAGACCTGCCAGTCTTAGAGCTAGGTGCAGGAACTGGAGTTGTAACGAGAGCCCTCTTAAAAAGAGGCCTTGCTCCTCATAAAATTGTTTCAATTGAATACGTAAAAGAATTTTATAATTACCTTAAGGTTACTTTCCCTGGAATAAGCTTTGTTCATGGTGATGTCTTTGATTTAGAAAAAACCCTCAGTAAATTCCCTGGTATAAAGTTTGATTCAGTAATTTCTGGTTTACCTTTATTAAATTTTCCTTTAGAGAGTCGGATTAACCTTATTAAGAATCTATTAAATCTTATACCCCCTGGGCGTCCAATAGTTCAGATTTGCTATGGTATAAATCCTCCTGTTAAAGAGGATCCAGAAGAATATATACTTGAACATTACGATTTTATTATACGTAATATACCTCCAGCCCGTATATGGATTTTCAAAAAGATTTTAACGAGTTAATGTATTCAATTTTTTTGTAAGAGTTTCTTGTCTTATTTGAAAAGAAAGACTTGTGATAAAGATGAAGAAAACTAATTTGGATGAAACTTCCTGTCTTATTGTTGGTTTAGATTTGCCAACTGTTTTAGAAGCAGAAAAGATTGTAGCATTACTTGGTGATACTGTAAATTTCTACAAGATAGGGTATCATCTTGTTTTCTCAGGAGGGTTAGAGCTAGCGCGTGATTTAATTTATCAAGGAAAAAATATATTTTTAGATTTGAAATTACTTGATATTGACAATACCGTGGCCGGTAGTGTTGAGAATATAGCAAAAATGGGTATCACAATGCTAACCTTACATGCCTATCCTAGAGTTATGAAAAGTGCAGTTGCAGCTGCACGCGGAAGTGAAATATGTTTGCTTGCTGTTACTGTTTTGACATCAATGGATGATAATGATCTCATAGAAACAGGCTATCGGGATAATCTTCATTCTCTTGTTATTAAGCGTGCAGTTCAGGCTTATGAGTTCGGAATGGGAGGGGTAGTATGTTCAGCTAGGGAAGCAGCAGTAGTTCGTTCTAAAATTGGTAAAGAAATGTCTATCGTTACTCCTGGAATACGTATTGCAGGAACTAATACTGATGATCAAAAGCGATCAATGAGTCCAAAAGCTGCTTTAGAGGCTGGGGCTAGTCATATAGTAATAGCTCGTCCTATTGTAAGAAGTGCAGATCCTTTACTAGAGACTAAAATGTTTCTTGAAGAAATTAAATCTTTTGCATCTCAGGCCATCTAATGCTTTTTTAAATAACATTAGATGGCAATATCATGAGTAAAAAACGTGATCGTGTTATAATCACGTTTATAATAATTCATCTGGATCTTTTTTAGGAAGATAGATAATACATATTATTAAAGAGATAATAACTATTAATATAGGATACCATAGTCCTGAGTATATATTTCCAGTAGCTGTACTTATAGCAAGAGTGGTTGCAGGTAACATACCTCCAAACCACCCATTTCCAATATGATAAGGTAGTGATATGCTGCTATAACGAATTTTTGTAGGAAATAGTTCAACCAAGAGAGCTGCTGAGGGAGAATAAATCATTGCGCCATATATTGCTATAGTTGTAATAACAAGAATCGCCATAAAATAACTTATATGATTTGGGTCAGAGTAAACTTGAAATTCTCCGCCATTTGATATAAAATAATATGTTTCTGTTGAAGGAGATGAACTGTTTTTCTCTTTATATGCAGTTGATGTTCTCTTTTGCGTTTTAGAGTGAGCTCGAACTTCTTCAGGGGTAGTGTTAAGCTCAGGATTTCTAGCAAGAAAAGCATTAAGTTCATGATTTGCTACAAATATACCTGCTCTTTTTAAAGGATAACCTGCGCCAACTAATGCCATGCTTATTTGTTTTTTGAAAATCTCTGAGCTAATTTTTGAATTATCTGTATCTTTATTTTGAGAATAACTTGAAATCGTTGTGGAGTTAACTGTTACAGTTGTCGGCTCTCCTTTGATTCCTTTTATAATTTTAAATGGTACCGATTGGTTTGTTAGATAGGCGGCTGCTACATCACAAGGTGTAGTAAATTTTGATGTACCAATTGGATTAAATTGAAAATTACACTCCGCAGGATCTGAATAAATCACTACATTAATAGACTCAGTAGCTTTAGCAAGAGCTGGATTAATAGATTTGACTAAAATATGAAAAAGTGGAAAAAAAGTAAAAATTACCAGGACATAACCTGAACAAATAATATATTTTCTGCCTACTTTATCGGAAAGCCAACCAAAAAATATCATAAAAAAAGCGGTTAAAACAAGAGAGATGGCCATTATAAAATTTGCTGTTTTTGTTTCAAGGTGTAAGACGCTTTGAATGAAAAAAAGCATGTATACTCGACCAGATACGCTTACAACTCCTTGTCCTGCTGTAAGTCCAAACAATGCAATGAGAACAAGTTTTAGATTTTTCCATTGTCCAAATGCTTCTGATATAGGAGCCTTAGAAAGTTTCCCTTGTGACTTAATTCTCTGGAAAGCAGGCGATTCATTCATATAAATTCTGATATATAGGGATATACCAAGAAATATAAAAGATCCTAAAAAAGGAATCCGCCATCCCCAAGAGGCAAAAGATTCAGTATCAAGTACTGATTCAACTATGAAAATTACAAGTAAAGATAGTAATAAACCACAAGCTCCAGTCATTTGAATCCATGAAGTAAAGTAACCACGTTTACCTTTAGGAGCATGTTCTGCTACATATGTTGTGGCACCGCCATATTCACCGCCTATTGCAAGGCCTTGAAATAGGCGAAGGATAATTAAAATTACAGGAGCATAAAAACCAATAGTATTAGATCCTGGCAAAATACCTACAAGAAAAGTTGATATGCCCATTATGAAAATGGTGTATATGAAGATTTTTTTTCTTCCCAAAACATCACCAAATCTTCCAAAAAAAATTGCACCAAGAGGACGTACGATAAAACCAGCAGCAAATGTTAATAAAGCAAAAATGTCTTGTGTTGTTTTGGGATAATTAGAAAAAAAAGTTACACCGATATAGCTAGAAAGAGAAGCATAAAGGTAAAAATCATACCATTCAAAAACTGTTCCTAATGATGAAATAGCAATAATGCGCTTTTCTTCTTTGCTCATACCGCGTGGAACATCATTTATAGCTAAATTTTCTTCCATTAAACTCTCCTGTTTCTTTGTGCATAAAGCGTATACTAAACAAAACTTTTTTTGTCATTAAAATTTTAAATAGCCTTTAATAAGATCAGTATAGTAATTTTATTGGTCTTTAAAATAACTGCTATTACAGTTAAAAAATATTTATATAATTTATGCATAATATATATTAAAAGTTAAGTATATGGGGTTATACATTAATTATAGAAATAAAATGCTTTTTCCTCTTGTATGTTGGATAAAGAAAAGTTATTTATATAGTAAGTATTAAGGTGCTGTTTAACAGCTGTTTTTTTTGTTTATGAATGTTTAAGTAAAGCTCTGTAGGCTTATTTGACTTGAAGAGGATGAGAATGGATAATTTTCGTAATTACCAAAATCAAATGACAAACTCAGGCGCTAAGGTTGGCGTTGTAATTGATGAGGGTTTGCGCGCGTATATGTTGAAGGTTTATAACCTTATGGCATTTGGGCTTGCTGTAACTGGTGTTGTTTCGTTTTTGACTAATTTGATTGCAACAACAAGAGACCCGTCACTTGCATCTGCTACACTTAGAGGTGGGGTTATGCTAACTGATGTAGGTGTGGCATTGTATACATCTCCTTTGCATTGGCTGGTAATGCTTGCTCCAGTTTTCTTTGTATTTTTTATTAATATAAGGATTAATTATCTTAGCGCATACGCGGCTAAGGTTATTTTCGCTATTTATGCAGGGCTAATGGGTTTGTCGATGTCTTCAATATTTCTTGTTTACACAGGACAGAGTATTGTTCAGACATTTTTTGTAACTTCTGCAGCATTTGCTTCACTTTCTTTGTTTGGTTATACAACAAAGAAGGACCTTACAGCCGTTGGATCTTTTATGATTATGGGTTTGTTCGGTATTTTTATAGCTTCTTTGGTAAACATTTTCTTGAGAGCTCCTGCTTTACAATTTGCAATATCAGCTATTGGTTTAATTATTTTTGCTGGTTTAACTGCATATGATACACAAAAAGTAAAAGAGATGTATTTCGGGAATGATAGAGATGATGTTATAGATCGAAAGGCTGTAATCGGTGCTCTGACTCTTTATCTTGATTTTATAAATTTATTTATTTTTCTTCTTCAGTTTTTAGGGAATAGAAGGGATTAATAAAAAGTTAAATAAATTAAAATAATATCTTATAAACTTTTTAAATTATAAAGAGGTAATCTATTTGTTAGATTACCTCTTTTATTTATTAATGATGTATAATATTTTTTTGTATATATCTTATTTTAAAAGATTGAATATCCTTCTTCTTATAAGAAGAATAAACATAAATTTTAAAAAATTTAAGGTTTATGAGAAAAAATCTTTGTATATTAAACTAAAATTTTTAATAAAACTGAAGTGATATTAATAAATAATGAAGAAGTTTTATTTAAAGAAGTTTTGAAGATCATAAAGGACGATTGAGTAAAGTATAAAGGGTGTGTTTGTTTCCTAATTTTAAGAGGATTAAACAAGTGTTCGTTAGGGAGAAGAGCGTCAGGTATTTTTTCGCGTCTTTGTTTGTATTTGTTTTATCTAGCTGTCAATTTAATGAGTTTTTTTATCAAGATAAAAGCTCTGAGTCTGTCGTAGGCCCTTCTTCACATCCTCAAATTGTAGAAAAATTGAGAGATAAAAATTCTAGAATAAGATTAGATATAGAACAACACTTTAGGATTGTTTCAGGCTATGGAGGTGAATATCACAATAAGAAAGTTGAACTTCTTTTGGCACGAATTGTTGGTGCACTGACAAGAGTTTCTGGTAGCTCTAAGCATTTGTATCGTGTTATTATTCTTAATTCTTCTTCTGTGAATGCCTTTGCGCTTCCTGGAGGTAACTTATATGTGACTAGAGGGCTGCTTGCTCTTTGTAATGATGCATCAGAAGTTGCTGCGGTTTTGGCCCATGAAATGGCACATATAATTCTTAATCATGGTGTTGAGCGTCAACAAGAACAACAAAAAAGCTTTAATCAATTGGCTATGTCAGATATGGTTCCTTCTGATATAACTGAAAAACAAATGTTTGCTCAAAAAAAACTCCAATTAGCGGCTTTTTCCCGCAATCAAGAATTACAAGCTGATGCAACTAGTGTACGTATGCTTAGTAAGGCTGGTTATGATCCGTATGCTGCAGTTCGGTTTCTTAGCTTGATGTCTGAATATAATAAGTTTGCTTTAATTTATGCTGATTCGAAGCAAAATTTTAATTTTCTTGCGAATCATCCGAGTACTCCTCAGCGTATTCAGTTAATTCGTCTTGCTGCTGCTAATTTTAGTGTGGATGAAAACGTTGGCGAGCGAGGTCGTGATTATTATTTGTTAGGGATAGATGGGTTATTGTACAGTGATGTACCTGAAAATGGTTTTTTACTTGGCCAGACTTTTTTTAATAAAACTTTAGGAATTAGTTTTGATATACCTTTTGGGTTTCAAGGGGGTACTAAATCTGAAGTATTGCTTGCTGTTTCTCATGATGGCGTTACAATTCGCTTCGATACAATAGACAATTTCAACAATATGTCTCTCATTAATTATATAAAAAGTGGCTGGGTTAAGGGAATAAATTTAGAAACTATTAAGTCAGTAAAGATTAATGATCTTGATGCTATAACATCGAAAGCTTTTGTTGATCGTTGGAGTTTTGATGTTACTATCATAAGTTATCAAAGATATATATTACGATTGATTACTGCGGTGCCAAAAGATAGTAATGCATTGGAAGCAACAACAGAAGTATTGAGGAATAGCTTCCACCGTATGTCTTCAAATGAAATTAATAAACTTAAGCCTCTCTATGTTCGTATTCTACAAGTGCAACCTAATGATAGTATTGAAAAATTAGCAAAAAAAATTCAAGGCACAGATCGTAGTATAGAGTTTTTCAAAATAATAAATGAGATTAAAGATAATGCAGTATTTAGATCTAAAGGCTTGATAAAAGTTATTTCTGAATAGAGTACAAAAGTACTTCTTACAAGATAGAAAATTTTCTATAGTAGATTCTCTTCTATTATTTTTATTAATATGTTTTTCAATATGAGGTTCGTGAATAAAGATTTATGTAATTATTTTCTAAGTGTTCTTTTTGTCTAAAAAGTAGGAATCTATTATAAATATTTTCTTTAAGTATAAGCCTTGGTTCCCTATGCGAACTGTCGAGATTAGATTATAAAAATATGAATATATCAATTCAAAGATCAATGAGTAAAAATAAAATTTTTTCTTTTTTGATAGATGAATTTTGAATATTAAGTTTCATAAACGCTTATCTGAAAAGATGAATTTCAGGAAACGCTATGAAATTTTCAATAAATTAATTATAAGATAATATCTTGAAGTTTGTAAAATCATTTCTATAAAATGATTTAGGTTTTTATTTGCAAGAAGAAGCGTTTATAAACCTAGTATATAATATATATCACCTATCTAAAATGAAGGGTCTATAAATGTCTAAATCATTGGACAGTTTTAATTGTTGTTCTACACTGACAGTAAAAGGTGTTGACTATACCTATTACAGTCTAATGAAGGCTGAGGCTAATGGTTTGAACGGTATTTCTAGACTTCCATGTTCAATGAAAATTTTACTTGAAAATCTTTTAAGATGGGAAGATGGACGGTCTGTGACTAAAAAACAAATTTATGAAGTTGCACAATGGTTGGTTAACAAAGGTTCTATAGAAAGTGAAATTTCCTATCATCCAGCACGTGTACTTATGCAGGATTTTACCGGTGTGCCTGCTGTGGTTGACTTGGCAGCTATGCGTGATGCGATGGTTAATCTTGGAGAAGATCCTCAGAAAATAAATCCATTGGTACCAGTTGATCTTGTGATAGATCATTCTGTTATCGTTGATTATTTTGGAAATTTAGATGCATTTTCGCGTAATCGTGAATTAGAATATCAACGGAACAAAGAACGATATCTCTTTCTGAAATGGGGGCAGAACGCTTTTAAAAACTTTCGTGTTGTTCCACCTGGAACAGGTATTTGCCATCAAGTAAATCTTGAGTATATTGGTCAAACTGTATGGACGAAAGATGAAAATGGAAAAACCTTAGCTTATCCTGATACTTGTGTCGGAACGGATAGTCATACTACGATGATTAACGGTTTAGGGGTTCTTGGTTGGGGAGTAGGTGGTATTGAGGCAGAAGCTTCAATGCTTGGGCAGCCGATATCAATGCTTCTTCCTGAAGTTATTGGTTTTAAGATAAAAGGCAAGCTTAATGAAGGTGTTACAGCAACAGATCTTGTATTGACAGTTGTTCAGATGTTGCGTCAAAAAGGAGTTGTATCAAAGTTTGTTGAATTTTTTGGTCCAGGTCTTGAAAATATGACTCTCGCTGATCGAGCTACTATTGGAAACATGGCTCCAGAATATGGTGCTACATGTGGATTTTTTCCTGTTGATAGGGAGACTATAAATTACCTCAAAATGTCAGGTCGTAATGAAGATCGTATTGATCTTGTAGAAGCCTATAATAAAGCTCAAGGTATGTGGTGTGAAGATATAGCTTATGAGGATATTGTATTCACAGATAAAATGGAACTTGATCTTGGGGAAGTTGTTCCATCTATGGCAGGACCGAAACGTCCAGAAACGCGTGTTTCTCTGCAAGAGATTTCCTCTAACTTTATTTCTGCAATAGATAAAACCTATAATAAGGCTGATCAGTTAGATTGTCGATATCCTGTAGAAAATCATGATTTTAGTCTTGGTCATGGTGATGTAGTCATTGCAGCTATAACGTCTTGTACGAATACGTCCAATCCATCTGTAATGATAGCAGCAGGACTTTTAGCACGTAATGCTGTTTCTAAAGGCTTAAAGTCTAAGCCTTGGGTTAAAACTTCACTTGCGCCAGGTTCACAGGTTGTTGCTGAATATCTTATTCAGTCGGGTCTTAGTAAATACCTTGATATACTCGGTTTTAACCTTGTTGGTTTTGGATGTACAACATGTATAGGAAATTCTGGTCCATTGGAGCCAGAAATTTCTAAAAAGATAAATGAAAAATGTTTGATTACGGTCGGCGTTTTATCAGGAAATCGGAATTTTGAAGGACGTATTTCTCCTGATGTTGATGCAAACTATTTAGCATCGCCTCCTTTGGTTATAGCTTATGCTCTTTCTGGGAGTATAAGAAAAGATCTCATTAAAGAACCTATCGGTGAAGATAATACTGGCATGCCCGTTTATCTCAGAGACATTTGGCCTACATCACATGAAATCCATGATTTCATCATGAAGTATGTCACACGTGATTTATACAAAATGAAGTATGCAGATGTATTTAATGGTGATATTAATTGGCGTAATATTAGTATTCCAGAGAGTCAAACATATTCTTGGGATAAAACTTCTACTTATGTGCAAAATCCTCCTTATTTTTTAGAGATGGGAAAATCCAATTTTGAAATCTCAAATATTCGGGAAGCACGAATTCTTTGTTTATTAGGAGATAAAATTACTACTGATCATATCTCGCCTGCAGGTTCAATAAAGGTAGATTCACCAGCAGGTTCCTATCTTTTAAAGAACGAAGTCAAGATTGCTGACTTTAATCAATATGGTACACGGCGTGGTAATCACGAGGTTATGATGCGAGGTACTTTCGCTAATACCCGTATTCGAAATTATATGCTTGGTCAAGGAGGGAAGCAAGGTGGTTATACAATTCATTATCCATCTGGAAAGGAAATGTCTATTTATGATGCCGCAATGCGGTATAAAGAAGAAAAAGTTCCTTTGATAGTATTTGCAGGTGCTGAATATGGTAATGGTTCATCTCGTGATTGGGCAGCAAAAGGGCCTTGTCTTTTAGGAGTTCGCGCTGTAATTGCAAAGTCTTTTGAGCGGATTCATCGTTCGAATTTAGTGGGTATGGGAATTATACCATTTACCTTTGAAGATGGAACTTCATGGGAAACTTTGAATATAAAAGGTGATGAGCTTATTACTATCGAAGATTTACAAGATGTTCATCCTCGTGATAAGAAAATTGCAAAAATTTATTATTCTGATGGCGCAATAAAAAATATTACAATTCTTTGTAGAATTGATACGATAGATGAGCTTACCTATGTGAAATCCGGAGGTATTCTACAAGCAGTATTAAGAGATATTTCTTCTCGAGACAACTAAGTTTTTATGATGCTTATCAAAGTATTTAAGGGGTTATTTGATCCCCTATTTGAGCATTGTCATTGGAAAGAGATTTTTTAAAAAATTCTGCATAAGCGAGATTGTGTTTTAAAATGTAAAGTTAGTAGAAGCTTTCTATCCCTTGTAGGGTGGTATATCTTTCCCAAAGATTACAATTTTTTCTAGATATTAACTTTATCTCAATGAAGTTGTTCATATCTTTTTTGTCTGATTTTAATATATTTTTTATAGTAATGAGTCGTTTTTTCATGAAGTAAAAATTTGACTTATAGTAAAAATATTTTTGCAAGAGCTGTATTGGATTGCGAAATATAATCGGATGGGCTTGAATCATTGGATTGGAGTTGAAAAACCATATTCTTATATATGAAGTATATAGCTGTTATATTTTTTACGATGTCTTTTTCTGCTCTGGCGGAGGATATTAAAGTAATACACTTGATTGCAAGTTCCTCCGCATATGATGAAGGCTCTATCAAGGATATTATTGATGTTTTAAAAGAGAAAGGGTATAGCGCAAACACAAAATACCTTAATCAACAAGTGTCTGATTTTGGTTACGTCAATCTCGACAGGGAGAGAGGTAAGAATTTGGTGAAAGCATTAACAGACGATCAAGTTAAATATCTATGGTTTGTGCAAGGAGGCTCTGGAGCGCTCAATCTTTTTCCCTATCTTTCTGATAATTTAGAAAAAATAAAAAAAAGTAAGAAAAAAATAATCATTGGTTTCAGTGATGTAACAGCTATTCATTACTTTTTAAACAAAAACGTGGGGTGGAAAAGTATACACGGTATACTTGCTGCTTTTAATGCAGATATTTATAAGAAGAAAGAGGAGGATGGAAAAGAACAGTTAAGCATGAATAATGGATTTGATCAGGTCTTTGATATTATTAAAAAAGGTGTTTCATATAATGGGCTTATTCCTTTAAATTCTTATGCTAAATCTGGAGTTTCAGGTTCATTGGGAGGAGGGAATCTAACATTGATTCAATCTTTATTCTCTACAAGTTATGAGAAGTATTTTCCTAATGAGATATTGTTAATGGAGGATACAGGTTCTACGTATCGTCAACTTGATCGTACATTGCATCAAATAACTTATAAAAAAGATTTTAAGCCTAAAGCAATTGTTTTTGGACAGTTTTATACTTTGTCAGCCAGTGATGAAAAAAGACTGATGTTTAAAACTGTAATTAAAGATTTTGCTAGCAGATCAACAATACCTATTTATTATTATCCATACTTTGGTCATGGAAAAACGAATAATCCATTTATATTAGAGCAAAAAACGAGTATTAAATGCGAGAAAGATGAAGATTATTGTCAGTTAATTCAAGCAGGAATGTAAAAAAGAAAGAGATTTAATAGCTCGCTTATGCTTGTTAACATATAGAAGTTGGTTTGGGCAGTTGTTTAAGCTTATAAATTGATAAGGCGGGTTCTTGCTCTTATTATGAGTATGATATGGCTTTCCCTTATTGAGGTAAAAGAATTTTCGAGCAATACGATCATTATAGAGTTGTGCGTTTATTAAATCATAATTACTAAAATCAGAAGCACTGTAGAACAGTACTCTTATCTTGAATTATGCAGCATTTCCTGGATACTGGATATATGTTTATCAATGTGTCTTAGAATTTTACTACAAGGTGTGTTAGAAAAAGGCAGTTCTCAGAGGTATCAGCATCCATACAGCAGGATAGAACAAATACGAAAAGATGTCCTACTTGGCTACATATCTTTAATATTATTAAATGAACAGCATATTTTATGAGATATTAGAATCAAACAAGTAAAGGGATGATTTGACAATGGTTGCTTAATGGTCAGGCAATTTTATTTTCTTTTAGCTTGATAATTAGGTATCTATAATCTTTATGTTGAAGGATCTTAAAATTTTTTAACCCATACAGTTAAAAACATCTTTTACATTCTCTTCCTTATATTAGGTTCAGATTTTTTTATTGTGTAATAGAAATTAAATTAATAGATAGAAAAATCTTTACAAGAACAAGTTTTCTAAAAAATTTCTCTGAAAGATATCAAAGATATGTATTCTTTATGGATACTAAAATAATAATGTGCTGGATTAGATAAAATGAGCAAAAAAACACGTCAGCTTGATATTATTCGTCCTTTCATTAAATACGAACATCATCCAGGAACAAGTCTACGTATTATTGTATTGGGTCTTATCCTTATTTTTTTTACTACTGCGTTTGTGATTTTTAAAGATTCTCTTGGTAACGGAATTGTTCTCGGAGTGCTTGGAATTTTTGCGATGATTGGCGTTTTTTTCCTTATCTTGTCTGTAATCGGTTTAATTGAAATTATACCTCAATCGCATATTGATTCTTTAGCAACGGCTTTCATCAATAGCCAACCTGAAGGAATATTGATTACAGATGAACGTGGGCAAGTCATTTATGCTAATACTGCGTATAAACGACTCACTGATAGCCTTTGGAATAAAAAAATTAAATCATTGCAAACCCTTCTGTTTTCTAATCCTGAGGCGAGTGAGGTATTGTATCGTCTTATTAATAATTTACGCGAAGGGAAAGAAGGAGGAGAGGAACTTCGTTTGATGAAGCCTCTAGGAGGCAATATACAAAGTTCTGGATCTCATTGGTATCGCTTAAAGGCTCGTATTCTCCCGTTTTCTTTTTACAAGAACAAACTTTTATATGTTTGGCAACTTACTGATATTACTACTGAGCGTGAAGACCAAGAACTTTTTTTTAAAGAATTACAAAACGCGATAAATTATCTTGATCATGCTCCCGTTGGATTTATATCAGCAAGCCATAAGGATGAAATTGTTTATATTAATGCCACTCTTGCAGAATGGCTTGGTATTGACCTTGCTCAATTCAAGCCTGGATCTCTAACTATTGGTGACATTGCCGCTGGAGAAGGACTTTCTCTTATCCAATCTGTTCAAGCCGAGCCAGGATCACAGAAAACTGTAACTTTAGATCTAGATTTTCGTCGTATAGATGGACATGTTTTTCCTGTAAGAATTGTACATAGAGTTGCTTCAAAATTTGATGATGCCCCTGGAGAAAGCCGTACGATAGTCATTGCTCGACAAAATTGTGATGAAGCGGATTCTGACGGGGCTATAGCAACTATGCGCTTTAACCGTTTCTTTAATAATACTCCTATGGCCATAGCATCTATAGATAGTAATGGTCATATTTTGCGTACTAATGGTTCATTTCTTAAATTATTTTCAGGAATCATCATAGCTGATAATACTAATATCCAGAGTATATTTTCTATAATTCATGATAATGAAAAACAAAAAATGATCACTGCATTGAAAAAAGCTAAAGAGAAGAAAAGCGACATAGCTCCTGTTGATTCTCTGCATCCAAAGGATGAAAATCGTCATTTTCGATTTTATGTAAATGCAGTTCTTGATCAAAACACTGAAGCTCGTGAAGAAGAAGCTATAATTTATGCTGTTGAGATAACAGAACAAAAGGCTTTAGAAACACGTATGGCTCAAACTCAAAAGCTAAATGCTGTAGGAACATTGGCTGGAGGAATGGCGCATGATTTTAATAATGTATTAACCGCTATTCTACTTTCTGCTGATCATTTACTGTTACAAGCACGTTCTTCAGATGCCAGTTTTTCTGATCTTATGGAAATTAAGCATAATGCTAATCGTGCTGCAGTGCTAGTGCGTAAATTGCTTGCTTTCTCTAGAAAACAAACGATGCGTCCAACAGTACTCAATCTTACAGAGGTAATTACAAATCTACGAATAATGATTGAAAAACTCATTTCTGGGCCACCACATGTGAAATTATATATAGACTATGAACGTGATCTTTGGGATGTTAAAACTGATTTATTCCAATTTGAACAGGTATTGGTTAATCTATGCGTTAATGCCTATCATGCTATGCCTAAAGGAGGCATTCTAACTTTAAGAACTCGTAATGTGGATGCAAAAAAGATAGGTTCATTTAATTGTTCAGACCTTCCTAAAGAAGATATGGTGCTTATAGAAGTAGAAGATACAGGCACAGGGATTCCTTCGGATATTCTAGATAAGATATTTGAGCCATTTTTTACTACTAAAGAAGTGGGGAAAGGAACTGGATTGGGTCTTTCTATGGTTTATGGTGTTGTGCATCAATCTGGTGGATATATATTCCCAATATCTGAAGTAGGCCAAGGAACTATATTCCGTATATTTTTGCCACGTTATTATGAACAAGAATCACTGATGTCATTGGTTTCCAATCAAAATCAAAAAACTATTTCGAATGAACTTTCATCCAATGTAAATCTACAAGATGAACCCACTGATCTCACTGGGAAGTCTGCTATAGTATTGCTTGTAGAAGATGAAAGTGCTGTACGACGTGGAGGAAAACGCATGTTAGAAGCACGCGGCTACACTGTCCATGAGGCTTGTTCTGGCATAGAAGCATTAGAAGTTATGGATAAATTACAAGGTCATGTTGATGTAGTGGTTTCTGATGTTGTTATGCCTGAAATGGATGGTCCAACTTTGCTAAGGGAATTGCGTAAAAAATATCCTAATCTAAAATTTATTTTTGTTTCAGGATATGCTGAGGATGCATTTGCTCGCAATTTAACTACAGATGCGAAGTTCAGTTTTTTATCTAAACCTTTTTCACTTAAACAATTAGCCACGGCAGTTAATGATGCTCTATTATCAGATATAAACATCTCTTCTTAGGAATTGGTGACTTTCGTTCAGTCGCAATCAATATATACGCGTGCGAATTTTATGTTTTAAACTGATACAGAGTATTGATACTTTTATATTAGAATGTATACCTACACTTTTTTATTTTTAATCTAAAAAGAATAAAGGTGTTATCTTAATAAGCCTACATATATTAGCATATCAAGGAAAGACATCATTGCAGTAGAGTTTTTCTAAACGTTCATGACGTTCTTGAGCTTCAATTGAAAGTGTTGCTATCGGTCTGGCATTAAGGCGCTTAATACTAATAGGCTCTCCAGTTTCTTCACAATATCCATAAGTTGAGTCATTTATGCGCTGTAATGCAGCGTCTATTTTAGAAATGAGCTTGCGTTGTCTATCACGAGCGCGTAATTGAACAGAGCGGTCTGTTTCAGAAGATGCACGGTCAGTATCATCGGGATGATGAATATTTTCTTTAGAAAGAGATTGCAAGGTTTCATTTAATTCACTAATAATATCATTTTTCCAAGCTATTAACTTTGAACGAAAATATTCAAGCTGATGAGGGTTCATGAATTCTTCATTTTCTGAGGGGGTATAGTTATTCGATCTAGTATCATCAATCAATGTTTTTCTCCAATAGAAAACTATATAGAATGACCTAAAAAGTTAGCAAGTATAGCAAACTTTCCTAGGAAATAGATGAAATTCTCTGATAGAAATTATAACATACTCAAAAAATTATTAATTTAGTTTTTAAATGATAAGTTATTTATTGTGAAAATGTTTTATATTCAAGTGATATTATAATTTTTTTATGGAATAAAAGATTGAGGTTCTAGATAGTTTAATTCATGCAAAGCAGCTGCATCGCGAGCTGATACATCAGGGTAAGTAAGATCAGATCCAACGTCTTGTGTGATTCTCCAAGAACGGGCGCATTTTTTTCCTAAAGCTAAACGTGACTGTACACCGATTTGAGGAATTTCGCTTAGTTGAAAGCAATTTTCAGGAGCTTTATCGTTTATAATACTAATGCTTGAAGTTATACAAATTTCAGCTAAATCCTGTCCCTTTAAAGCAGATAAAAATTCTGGATCTGTTATATACACAATAGGTGCAGCTTCTAGCGATGAACCAATACGTTTTTCTTTACGTTCAACTTCCAGCGCACCTGTTACAACTTTACGAACTTCACGTATCTTTTGCCATTTTTCAGCAAGCTGCACGTTATTCCACTCTTTTGGTATTTTAGGGAACTGTTCAAGATGTACAGAAGATGTATCTGAGTTTAAATATAGCCAGACTTCTTCCATAGTAAAAGGTAACATTGGAGCCAACCAAGTTACAAGACAGGTGCATAAATGTTTTATAACTATAAGACTAGATTGACGTCGAATACTCGAAGGAGAATCACAATAGAGTGCATCTTTCCGAATATCGAAGTAAAAAGCAGATAATTCTATGTTAGAAAAATCAATCAAAGTGCGTATAACACGCTTAAAATTGAAGTTATCATAGCCTTCACGGACTAGTGTATCAAGCTCAGTTAATCGGTGTAGTATGAGTTGTTCAAGCTCAGGCATATCGGAAGGAGCTATGTTATTTCCTGTATAGTGTGTCAGCATTCCAACCATCCAGCGCAGTGTATTACGCAGTTTACGGTATGCGTCAATGTTAGTCCTTACAATCATTTCTCCAATACGTTGATCTTCTGTATAATCGGAGGTCATTACCCAAAGGCGCAATATATCAGCTCCTGATTGGTTTATTATTTCATCTGGAGATATTACGTTACCTTTTGATTTTGACATTTTTTCACCTTTTTTATCCACTGTAAAACCATGAGTTATGAGTGTTTTGAAAGGTGATAAATTGCGCGTAGCACAACTTTCTAATAGAGAATGTTGAAACCAGCCTCTATGTTGATCTGATCCTTCTAGGAATACGTCAGCAGGCCATTGAAGATTATGACATTCTTGTAAAACAAAAGAGTGTGTAGATCCAGAATCAAACCATACGTCGAGAATATCTTGTGATTGTATCCATGGTTCGTCTACTCTCTTTCCCAGAAAACGTTTGCGAGCATTCTTATCAAACCATGAATCAGATCCTTCTGTTTTAAAAGCTTCAATGATTCGAGAATTTACTTCATTATCTAGAAGAATTTCTCCAGATTCGTTAAAAAACAAGCAAATAGGTACTCCCCAAACACGTTGACGTGATAAAACCCAATCAGGGCGATTTTCGATCATGGTTCTCAGACGATTTTGTCCAGAAAAAGGAAAAAATCTTATAGAATCTAAGGCATTAAGAGCTCGAGTGCGAAGAGTTGTACTATCCCCTAAATCCTTGTCCATAGATATAAACCACTGTGAGGTATTACGGAAAATCAGGGGTTTTTTTGAACGCCAGGAATGCGGATAAGAGTGTTTCACAGAACTACGTATAAGAAGATTATTAGCAACAATCAAAGCAGAAATTATACGTTCGTTTGCATCGCCTTTTTCTCCAGTTTCAGTGATAACACATGAATCAGAAAAGCCTGGAGCATCTTTAGTATAAAAACCTTTTTCATCGACAGGATATGGAATATGAGTATTAATATCACGAGATTGAAGTTCATTCTTTGCTAAGATCCAAGCATCGAAGTCTTCGACTCCATGACTGGGTGCCATATGCACAAAACCTGTTCCGATTTCATTATTGACATAGTTTGTATCAAGTAAAGGTACTGAAAAAACATAACCAAGGTCTTTGAGAGGATGTGAACATGTTGTTGTAGAGAGCTCTTCACTTTTTATATTATCAATAAATTCAAGAACTATTTTTGCTTTGAGAGCAGTTTGCTCTGCTAATTGTTTAGAAAGTATTATCTTTCTGTCTTGTTTGTTTCCAAAAGTATTTTCCGAACTTATTATTTTGTAAAGACCGTATTCATAGTTTGAGGAGAAAGCAATCGCTCGATTTCCAGGAATTGTCCAAGGTGTTGTTGTCCAAATAACAATATTTGCTCCGAGGAGATGGCTTGGGCCTTGCTTTATGGGAAACTCTATCCAAACTGTATCGCTTTCCATTTCGTAATATTCAATCTCTGCTTCGGATAGAGCAGTACATTCAACAACTGACCACATAATTGGTTTGGAACTGCGATAGATCTGATTAGTTGTGATAAGTTTTAAAAGTTCAGCTGCAATCTGAGATTCAGCATATTTTGTCATTGTAGTATAAGGAGCTTCGAAATTTCCTTCTATCCCCAGTCTTTTAAATTCCGTTGATTGTATTTTAACCCATTCAGCTGCAAATTTTCGACATTCTTGGCGAAATTCGTTGACTGGGATTTCATCTTTATTCTTTCCCTGTTTGCGATATTCTTCCTCTACCTTCCATTCAATTGGAAGCCCATGACAATCCCACCCTGGGAGATAATTAGCATCAAAGCCTCTCATTTGAAACGAGCGGACTATGACATCCTTTAAAATCTTGTTCAACGCATGTCCAATATGAATATGTCCGTTCGCATAGGGGGGGCCGTCATGTAATATGAATTTTTTGCGGTCAGTAGAGCTTTTGCGAATCTGCTCGGAGAGTTTCATTTCTTCCCACCGTGAGATCAATTCCAATTCTCTCGTTGGCAAGTTTGCACGCATAGGAAATTCTGTCTTAGGAAGATATAAAGTTCTAGAATAATTAATTTTTTGAGATACTGACATCGTATTTATTTAATCAAAAATTGTAATTACTTGAATCTCATGCATCGTATTATAGAATAACCATTCTCTAAACCATTAATTTAGAAAATTTCTTTCGCCGTATACGAAAACATAAAATACTCTTGCAGTTATTATAGATAGCTAATTAAGATGAATCTGTTTATTGACTAGCCCATACAATTCTTGCTATCCACTCTATGTCTTTCATATTAATAGTATGAATAGGATTGAAAGAGTTCAATGGTATTAAGTCTACAGAACGTTCATTGCGGTTTATTAAAATTTTAGCTGATACATCTCCTTCTTTTGGTTTTATTAAGATTCGATCACCAGAATTTACTTGTGCAGCAGCATTTAAGATTAGTGTATCTCCATTGCGATAAAGCGGCAGCATGCTATCGTCTTGGATTTGAATCGCATATATTCCATTGTGAGGACAAGAAATATCAGGAAATTCTACCGAACTCCATTGATCTCCTGTAGGAAACCCACCGTTATCAAAAAAACCTCCAGAACTTTTTTGCGGAAAATTGAGTAACGGTATAGTTTTTAATTTTTGAAAATCATTGTCCTTAGATTCTTTGAGAAGTTGTTCTTCTGATAGATCCCACTCAAGAAATTGATAAATGCTTTCACCTGTTGCTTCTAAAACTTTAGCAATAGATTCAGTAGATGGCCAACGATTTCGTCCTTCTGGGCCCAACCTTTTGGATTTATTAAAGGAGGTAGGATCCAAACCTGCTTTTCGTGCAAGACCAGAAGGAGTCAAGTTATGGCGTTTTGCTATTTGATCTATTGCTTTCCATATCTTTTCATGTGAAAATGTGCTCATGCTCACCTTAGAATATTGATTCTCATATTTCTTTTTTAAGGGAGGAGGCAGAATCAAGGCCATCGTTAATTCTCTTTCCTGTGATATTATCTTAAACTAGGCTTTTAATAAAATATTTCTTTCTTACGTGTAGCACATTAGCCGCAGTTTGATAAATAGTAAAGTTTATAAAATGTATAAACTTTTTTCAGTCAACTCTTTGCTATTACATAGCTGTTGATTTAATTAAGTTTTATCATATTGAAGCAGAACTTGTTTCACATATACTTGATATTATTATTAAAAACTTTTATTATTTTTCAGTTATTTAAGTTAAAAATATTGTATAAATTATTAGTTTATATAGTAAGCTGAAATTTTGCAAATACAATTTTTTATTAAGTTAGAAACTGATTTTTCGTATAATTCTTAATCAATTAAATATAAAATTAACTACATAATGATGCTATATTTATTTATGAAAATTGAATTACTGATATTTTTGCTCTGCAATATGTTAAAAAAGTTGAGGAATATTTGATAGGTAGTTGTAAAAACTTGCTGAAGGTCATATTTTTTTGCAGATGCGTTTAATTTATCAGATTATATCTTGTTTTGTATTTCAAGTATGCTTTCTGTTCCCTAACAATAGTTATGCTGACTTTCGTGTTTGCAATGTTACAAAAAGTCTTATAGGTGTTGCGATAGGATATGCATCGGCCGATGGTTGGGTAACAGAAGGGTGGTGGCAAGTGGCTGCAAGTACATGTGCAACCCTATTACAGGGGGATTTATCATCTAGGTATTATTATTTATATGCTGAAGATGCGAATCGCGGTGAGAAGTGGGTAGGTGATATTAACATGTGTATCGCACAAAATGAATTTAAAATTGTAGGTGTTAAGGATTGTTATACCCGTGGATACCAAAAAGCCCGTTTTAAAGAATATGATACTGGCCGACATGTTAGCTGGACGGTGCAGCTTTCGGATATTTCTTTTACTCAAAAAGGTTCTCATTAATGAGAAGCCTACGTAAAGTTAAAATAGTAGCTACATTGGGGCCAGCCTCTTTCTCTGAAGAAGTGGTTGACAAGCTTCATCAAGAGGGTGCCGATTTATTCCGTATTAATATGAGTCATGCAAGCCATGACATGATGTATGATTTTATAAAAAAAATTCGATCAGTAGAATCACGGCACGGATACCCGATTGGTATCATAGTAGATCTTCAAGGACCTAAATTCCGTGTTGGAAAGTTTGATCAGTCTAAGATTATGCTTACATCAGGACAAATTTTTACATTAGATAAAGATTCTTCTCCTGGAGATATAAATCGTGTTCATTTTCCACATCCAGAAGTTTTTAAATCAATTGAAATAGGGCATCGTCTATTAATTGATGATGGAAAGTTAGTTTTACGTGTCAGATCATGTAATGACTATTCTATTACATGTGAAGTAATTTCTGGAACATCAATTTCTGATCGAAAAGGTGTTTCTCTTCCAGACACACTTTTATCAGTAAGTGTTTTAACAGAAAAGGACATGATAGATCTTGATGTAGCATTACAAACTGGTGAAGTTGATTGGATAGCCTTATCTTTCATTCAGGATCCAGAGTCTCTTATAAAAGTTCGTAAAATTACTCAAGGGCGTGTAGGTCTTTTAGCAAAGATAGAAAAACCTCAGGCAGTTAAGTGTATAGAAGAAATAATTAAGTTATCTGATGCCATCATGATAGCGCGAGGGGACCTTGGAGTAGAAATGCCAATTGAATCTGTTCCTGGGATACAGAAAAAAATTATTCATATTTCTCGTATGTGTGGGAAGCCCGTAGTAGTAGCCACTCAGATGCTTGAATCAATGGTTTCTGCTCCTGTTCCGACACGTGCAGAAGTTTCTGATGTGGCAACTGCTGTATTTGAAGGTGCAGATGCCATTATGCTTTCATCTGAATCTGCATCAGGAAATTATCCTATTGAAGCAATTAGAACTATGGCGTGTATTGCTTCTTCTGTAGAGATTGATCCATGGTTCCAATATAACCAGAAGGTTGAACCAGATGCTACAGGTGCTGATGCTATTTCATTAGCAGCGCGCCAGATTGCTGAAACTCTTCATTTATCAGCTATTGTCTGTTACACTTCATCTGGAGCGACTGGTTTGCGGGCTGCACGAGAGCGTCCTCAAATACCTATTTTGGCTTTGTCTCCTATTATGCAGACAGCACGGAGGCTTTCGCTTTCCTGGGGACTTTATTGTGTAGTCACTGAGGATGCTACTGACCTTGATGATATGGTTAACCGGGCTTGCCGAGTTGTTGTAAGTACAGGATTTGGAAAGCCTGGAGATCGTATCATAATTTCTGCTGGCTTTCCTCTTGGTACTCCTGGAGCAACAAATATGTTGCGTATTGCTTATATAGGTACGGATGGGCTTAGTGGTGTTTAATGCTTGAAGCTATACATTATAAAATTTATTCATTTTATGCTAAAATAAGCACTATTAGATTTTGAAAATAATTTTGTTAATCTACTGTTCAGGTAGAAAAAACTAAAGTGGCTCTTGTTATTACAGTTAAAAACAAGAGGTAGTTTAAAGTGTCCTTATTCAAGGTCTATATTTGTGCATTGACATATCTCTCTCAGTTGCGATTGCGAGTTTTCTTGATTGTATTATGTAATGTGATACTTGCAGTTGTTTCAGTTGCTGAGCCTATTTTATTCGGTTCCGTAATTGATAATTTGTCGTCTAAAAACTTCATTTCACATTCTTTGTTAATGTGGATGATGTTTATGATATTTAATGCACTTGCTTTTGTATTAGTTTCCCGTGAGGCTGATCGGATCGCTCATAGTCGTCGTTCTGTTCTTTTAACAGAATCTTTTGCACGGATTATATCTAGGCCATTATCTTGGCATTATAGCAAAAGTACGTTTAATCTTTCACATACTTTGTTACGTGCTTCTGAGACACTTTTTACTTTATGGCTTGAATTTATGCGTAATCACCTCGCAACAGCTATAGCTATCATCCTTCTTATTCCAGTGGCGTTTTCAATGGATTTTCGTCTTGCCACAGTTTTAATGGTTCTTGGTCTGATTTATTGGTTAATAGGTAAGGTAGTTATTAATCGTACTCGTAAAGGACAAGATTCTGTGGAATCGCATTATAGGGAAACTTTTTCTCATATCAGTGATTCTATTAGAAATGTTTCTGTTCTTCATAGTTATGATAGAATTGATGCAGAGGTTAAAGCTGTTAAGTCTTATTGTGAAAAACTTCTTTTTGCTCAGCTTCCCGTTCTTGATTGGTGGGCTTTGGCAAATGCCTTGAATCGTATGGCATCTACTATTTCAATGGTGGTTGTTATTATAGTAGGGAGTTTTCTTGTAAAGCGTGGTGAGATGCAGATAGGTGAGGTGATAGCTTTTATCGGATTTGCTAATCTTCTTATTAGTCGATTAGATCAGGTTCGTCAGTTCTCTGTTCAAATTTTTGAAGCTCATTCCAGATTAATAGACTTTTTTGAATTAGAAGGGAATATCAATGTTAATTCTAATAAGATTAATGCTCCTAAGACATGCGGTGATCTTTTTGGAAACATTGAGCTTGGTAAAGTAAGAGGCTTGGTAGAATTTAGAGATGTTTCTTTCAATTTTCAAAATGCTGTGCATGGAGTAAAAAAAGTTTCTTTTGTAGCTAAGGCAGGTCAAACTATTGCTATTGTTGGACCAACAGGAGCAGGAAAAACAACCCTCATGAATCTTCTTCAACGTGTTTATGATCCAAATGAAGGTCAAATCTTAATTGATGGAATCGATATAACAAGGGTGACGCATAGATCATTGCGGCGTAATATTGCAACTGTTTTTCAAGAATCTGGATTGCTTGATAGGTCAATTAGTGAAAATATTAGTTTAGGTAGAGAGGAAGCCAAACAAGCTGATATCGTCAATGCTGCTTCTGTTGCTGTTGCTCATGATTTTATTAAAAATTGTTCTGATGGTTATGATACACGCGTAGGAGAGAAAGGAAATTATCTCTCTGGAGGTGAACGTCAAAGGATTGCAATAGCTCGAGCTGTTTTGAAGGATGCTCCTATTCTTATTCTCGATGAAGCTACGAGTGCGCTAGATGTAGAAACAGAGAATCGTGTTAAGAATGCTATTGATGTATTACGTAATAATCGGACTACTTTTATAATTGCTCATCGGCTTTCAACGGTGCGTGAGGCAGATTTGGTCATGGTTGTTGATAAAGGACAGATCGTTGAAATGGGTAGTTTCGAAGACCTTTCACACAGCAATGGACGGTTTGCAGCTTTGTTAAGGTCCGGAGGTATTATGTCTGATATAAACGTACGTAAAGCTAACTTTACTATAATAGATAATGAAGCTGCTTAGTTCTAGAAACTTGTTTGTAAGTTGTAAGCATTAATCACTAAGTTTTTTGAATAGGTTATTTCAAGTAATACGTTTTTATAATTCATTTTTTTATCTACCGAGATATTGAAAATCGTTTAAGTATTGTGAATATTATTTTTCACAGCTTTCTAAAAAGAGTCGCTCATATACTTCTCCTATTTCAAGCGCTTCGCGTTCAATGGAAAAATGTTTTAAAGCACGTTTATGTCCTCTTAATCCAGCCAATGATGCTCTTTCTTGGTTGTTTATGAAGGCTAATGTTGCTTGTTCAAGCGCATCGATATTCCCAGGTGGGCAAAGTATACCGGTTTCTTCTTCATTTATAGTCAGCAATTCTGAAAATACACCAACATTGGTTGCTATTACTGGGATACCACTTGCCATAGCTTCTAAAGGAGTCAGACCAAAACCTTCCCAACGTTGAGGTGCTATAAAAAGATCTAATGCTCGATACCAGATTTCTATCGACAATGTTTCATTTATAAAGACTATTTGATCTTGCAAATTAGCTTTATATATCCGCTTTTCGAGATTTTTTTTGAATGCTAAATGAGGAAGCGTTGTTCTTCCAATGATAACAGCTTTCCATTTTGGATGAGAGGGTAAAATGCGTATCATTGTATCAACAAATAAATCTGTGCCTTTATTTTTACGAATACGACCAAAACAACCGATAAGTTTAATATCATCAGGCATTCCTATGACATGTCGATCATATGTTTTATTTTTTGTAGGATAAAAACGTTTTGTATCTACACCATGCATTATGACAGTGGTTGGTCGTTTGATAAAGGCAGCAGATTTTTTACTTGTAGTTATTACTGCATTCATACGAGATATGAGATATTTTGTCCATTTTGTATGATTGCGTTGAGAGGCTGAGGTAAATACAATTTTTAAAGGTATGTATAATAGGTCACGCATGAAGAGACCAAATAACATTTCAGTATTACGACGTGCGTGCCAAATACGAAATTGTCTCCCAATGGGTTTTTGCCATAAAGATGCTAATGAAAATAGCCCAATATGAGTGATTTTTTTAGGCAAAAGTAACCCAACAGCAGCTATTTTTTGCCCTAACCTGCGTTGTACAGGTATTAGGCTAAAAATAGTTGAAGTTACACCTGAGTGACGCAACTTGAAATTTGGAGCAATTACATCAATTTTTTTAATGTCAACTTGTTCGTCAGATTTGTAAAACACTAGACCCACAGAACGTCAATAATTTCATACGATTTATAACCTCCAGGAGCATTTACTTCAATGGTATCACCTATTTCTTTACCAATTAAAGCTCTTGCAATTGGAGATGATATGGAGATAAGGCCAGAACGTACATCAGCTTCTTGGTCTCCAACGATTCGATATATTTTTTCTTCTTCAGTATCTTCGTTTATAAGCTTGACTGTGGCACCAAATGCAATTTTAGATCCAGACATTTTTGAGAGATCAATAACTTCAGCACGGGCGATCATAGCTTCTAGTTCACTTAAACGGCCTTCATTTAGACTCTGTGCTTCTTTTGCGGCTTGATATTCAGCATTTTCTGAGAGATCACCATGAGCTCGTGCTTCTGCTATAGCTTCAATAATTCTAGGGCGTTCTTCCTGTTGTCTCCAACGTATTTCGTCTTGAAGTTTGACAAAGCCGTTTTGAGTCATTGGAATTTTTTCTACCATTTCTAATATCCTTGTAACAATAATGGCATTTTTGATAAGAATATAAAATCCTATTAAAATTTATGCTATCATTTTTTTCTACCCTTTTATAGAGATTATATTTGTTGCTTTTTCAGATAATTTTCTTTTCTATACCTATCTTATAGGAGATAAGAAGTATCTATTTTTTATGACTACTCATGTCCATTGATTATCAAAATAACTCTGAAGGGAGCGGACTTCAAAACTACCTTCTTTAAGAGCTTGAATGGCTTGAACAGCGGCTTCTGCTCCTGCAATAGTTGTATAGTAAGGAATTTTTTGAATAAGAGTTGCTCGTCGGAGAGATTTTGAATCAGAAATGGCTTTGCTCCCCTCTGTGGTATTGATAACGAGATGAATTTGTCGATTGCTAATAGCATCTTCTATATGTGGTCTACCTTCTAGAACCTTGTTAATTTTTGTTGCTTCTAAACCATGAGCAGATAAGAAACGAGAAGTTCCTCCTGTTGCCAGGATTTTAAATCCTAGATTTTTCAGAAGGTGTATCGTAGGTAATATCCTTTTCTTATCTTCATCTCGTACTGATACAAAAACAGCTCCCCCTCGAGGTAGATCAACACCTGCACCTAATTGTGATTTTGCAAATGCTAAAGGAAAGTCAATATCAAGTCCCATGACTTCACCCGTAGAACGCATTTCAGGTCCTAAGAGAACATCAACTCCAGGGAATCTTGAGAAAGGGAATACTGCTTCCTTAACCGCAATATGTTTTATTTTTTTAAAATCCTTCTTCTGTCCATAAGCACGTATTGCATTATCTAGGTTGTCGTGTGCCATAATGCGGGCAGCGACTTTAGCAATCGGTAACCCAATAGTTTTTGCAACAAAAGGTACAGTTCGAGATGCACGTGGATTTACTTCAATCACATAAATCTTGTTGTCTTTTATGGCATATTGTACATTTATGAGCCCACCTACATTTAATGCCTTAGCCAATTCTGTAGTTTGACGAATTAATTCATCTGTAAGTTCTGAAGATAATGAACGTGATGGTAAAGAGCAGGCAGAATCTCCAGAATGAATTCCAGCTTCTTCGATGTGTTCTATAATACCTGCAACTATAACCTGATTATTTTGGCATAGGGCGTCTACATCTATTTCCATAGCATTATCTAGGTAACTATCAAAAAGTAAAGGATTTTTTCCTAACAGAGTATTGATTTGGCCTGTTTTATCGTTAGGGTATTGTTGTTTGATATTCTCTGGAACAAGCTCTGGTACAATATCCAGCAAGTAATTTTGTAGCATATTCTCAGAGTGTATAATTTGCATAGCCCGACCGCCTAATACATAAGATGGACGAACTAAAAGAGGAAAGCCAATTTCGGATGCTACTAGTCTTGCTTGCTCTACTGAATGAGCAATACCATTATTAGGTTGATTAAGCGATAATTTCATGAGCAATTTCTGGAACCGATCACGATCTTCAGCTAAGTCTATAGCATCTGGATCTGTTCCAAGAATAGGAATGCCATTTTTTTCAAGAATTTTTGCAAGTTTTAAGGGAGTTTGTCCCCCAAACTGTACAATTACTCCTAGAAGATTTCCTCTTTGTTGTTCTACTCTAATAATCTCAATGACATCCTCATCGGTGAGAGGTTCAAAATATAACCTGTCTGCAGTATCATAATCTGTAGATACAGTTTCAGGATTACAATTAATCATAATGGTTTCTATATTGGTATCTTTCAAAGCAAAAACAGCGTGGCAGCAACAATAATCAAATTCAATACCTTGTCCAATTCGATTAGGGCCTCCACCAAGAATAACCACTTTATTACGATCGGAAACTTGGGATTCAGAATGTGGTTGATCAATGAACTTCGTTTCATATGTCGAATACATATATGCTGTAGGAGAAGAAAATTCAGCTGCACAAGTATCAATGCGTTTAAAAACTGGATGAACATTTAATTGGTTGCGGAGTTCTCTAACTTCTTGAATAGTTTTTCCAGAGAGTATTGATAGACGAGCATCAGAAAAACCCATTGCTTTAATCATGAGCATGTTTTGAGAATCCTCAGGCAACCCATGCTCGCAAATACGAGCTTCCATATCTACGATCATTTTTATCTGTTGTATAAACCATGGATCGATATCACATCCTTGATGTGCATCTTCTATTGTCATACCTAGACGCAGTGCTTGTGCTACCATACGTAATCTGTCAGGTGTTGGTGTACCGATAGCAGCACGAATAGCATTTTTATCATCCCATTGACCCAGGTTAGGGATTTCAATTTCGTCAAGTCCAGTTAATCCAGTTTCCAAACCACGTAAAGCTTTCTGAAGAGATTCAGAAAATGTACGTCCGATAGCCATGACTTCACCAACTGATTTCATTGATGTTGTTAAAATTGGTTCTGCTCCAGGAAATTTCTCAAAGGCAAATCGTGGAATTTTTGTTACAATGTAATCTATAGATGGCTCAAAAGATGCCGGAATTTTTCCTCCAGTGATGTCATTTCCAAGTTCATCTAATGTATAACCAATAGCTAGTTTTGCAGCAATTTTAGCGATAGGGAATCCTGTTGCCTTCGAAGCAAGTGCTGAAGAACGTGATACACGAGGATTCATTTCGATAACCACTAATCGTCCGTCTTGTGGATTAACAGCAAACTGTACATTTGCTCCACCAGTTTCCACTCCAATTTCTCGAAGTACAGAAATTGCAGCATTGCGCATTATCTGATATTCTTTATCAGTAAGCGTTAATGCTGGAGCGACAGTAATTGAATCACCAGTATGAATTCCCATAGGATCCACGTTTTCGATTGAGCAAACAACAATACAGTTATCTGCTTTATCTCGGATCATTTCAATTTCATACTCTTTCCAACCAAGTATTGATTCTTCAATCAACACTTCAGTGGTCGGTGAGGCATATAGCCCACGTTCAACTATTTCAAAGAATTCCGAACGATTATAGGCTATACCCCCACCTGTTCCTCCGAGTGTAAAAGATGGACGGATAATGAGAGGTAAGCCGATTTCATCAAGAGCTTGTACAGCAATAGCCATAGCATTCCCCATATAGCGTTGCTTTCTGTCAGATTTACCTGCGTTCCATTGAATCTCGAGTTCATCCAATGCTTGGTCGAGTTTCTCTCCTTTAAGAAAAATCTTAAGTTTTTCACGTTCAATTTCGTGAGTTTTACGATCCTGGTTTTTAATATCTGTCGCATTGGCAAGAATTGATTTCGGAGTTTCTAGATTAATTCTAGCCATTGCTTCACGAAAGAGGGCCCTGTCTTCAGCTTTATCAATAGCTTCTGGTTTGGCACCAATCATTTCAACTTTGTAACGATCGAGTACTCCCATGCGTTTCAATGATAGGGCTGTATTAAGAGCTGTTTGACCACCCATAGTTGGTAGTAGTGCATCAGGACGTTCTTTGGCTATGATTTTTGCTATAACTTCTGGGATGATAGGTTCAATATAAGTTGCGTCTGCCAGATCAGGATCTGTCATAATAGTAGCTGGATTAGAGTTGACAAGAATAACCCGATATCCTTCTTCTTTCAAGGCTTTGCAAGCTTGGGTTCCTGAATAATCGAATTCGCATGCCTGTCCAATTATAATCGGGCCTGCGCCGATTATAAGGATAGAGTTTATATCTTTGCGTTTTGGCATGTTATGACTTTCTGTGATCTTATTGTTCAAGGTCTAAAATTTTATGTAATTTCAAATTATTATTAAAATTTATTATAAAAAACACTGAAATTTATTATAATGAGGTTATTTTATTTTGTTATAATAAACGAATACTATAACTGCTTTTTGTGTTTTTGTTTTAAGTCGCCTTAGATATATTTTTTATTTTAGAAATCTTAGATAACATGATGTCAAGTGATAGTAGACCTTTACAGGTATCTCGATTTTTATTGATTAGTTTATTTATTTTTAGTTTTAGTGTAACACTTGCTATTAGTCCTTATGTAAATTTAATTATAGATTATAAAAGTTTATTACAATTTTTAGTAATTGTTATCACTATTATTTGTATATCGAATGTTCTTCGGGTTTTTTTTGATTTTTTTCTTCTAAGATCTATCGTTGAAGTTATAGGATGGGGTTTTTGTTTAACCCCTATCATTATCATTTCTACATATATTGCTATGCATTTTAATCAACCTCTTGCAGATAATACGCTTAGCCTTGTAGATGAAAGGCTTGGTTTTCATTGGGAATCTTTTATAAGATTTGTTGATGCCAGACCTTGGCTTTCTTTCTGGCTGAAAGAAAGTTATTCATCTTTCGCATTTCAACTTGTAATTTGGCCTATAATATTGATCTTTTTAAAAATTCCTGAACGTGCTTATATAATGGTGACTTCTTATGGGATTTTATGCTTTGTATCAAGTATCGTGGCAACTTGGTTCCCAGCTCTTGGGACATATGTATATTATCATATAGACCCAGACACCTTGAAGAATATTGACAGCTTGTATGGGTATCATTTTCTTCAGCAATTCCATGCAGTACGGGATCAGTCACCCTTTCATTTATTATTCCGAGATACTGCAGGAATTATAACTTTCCCGTCCGTGCATGCAGCTGTTGCTACTTTATGTATATGGGCTGCTTGGCCTCTTAAATTTTTAAAGTGGGTTTCTCTTTTACTAAATTTTCTAATGATGGTTTCCGCCGTTGCTAATGCCAGTCATTATTTGATTGATATTATTGCTGGTGCTGTTGTCGCTATTATGTCGATTTCTTTTTTAGTGGCCTTGATTGGAAGAATTACAAAAAGTGACACATTCAATTTTTACAAGCTTCAACCTTTAAAAGAAAAAATTGAAATATTGTAAAATAATTGAATGTTTATAATGAATATTATGGAAGTAAATGGATTATGTCGTATCAAGAAGTGCTTCTTCTTTACGAATTAAACGACTTGGTCTTTCTATTCCTTCTTCTATAATTTCTTTTTCTGTACAAGAAAAAGAGATTCTTAACGTATTTGTACCTGATCGATCGGCAAAGATTTCTTGAATAATGTAGCGGTATTCAGTTTTTCCATTAGCTTCATCCAGATGAACATACCTCCCTCTGGTTTGGTCCATGTTACGCTTTTTGCGTATACTGTGATCTTATTGTTCAAGGTCTAAAATTTTATGTAATTTCAAATTATTATTAAAATTTATTATAAAAAACACTGAAATTTATTATAATGAGGTTATTTTATTTTGTTATAATAAACGAATATTATAACTGCTTTTTGTGTTTTTGTTTTAAGTCTTCTTAGATATATTTTTTATTTTAATAATTTTAGGTAATATGATGTCAAGTGACAGTAGACCTTTACAGGTATCTCGATTTTTATTGATTAGTTTATTTATTTTTAGTTTTAGTGTAACACTTGCTATTAGTCCTTATGTAAATTTAATTATAGATTATAAAAGTTTATTACAATTTTTAGTAATTGTTATCACTATTATTTGTATATCGAATGTTCTTCAGGTTTTTTTTGATTTTTTTCTTCTAAGATCTATCGTTGAAGTTATAGGATGGGGTCTTTGTTTAACCCCTATCATTATCATTTCTACGTATATTGCTATGCATTTTCATCAACCTCTTGTAGATAATACGCTTAGCCTTGTAGATGAAAGGCTTGGTTTTCATTGGATATCTTTTATAAGATTTGTTGATGCCAGACCTTGGCTTTCTTTCTGGCTGAAAGAAAGTTATTCATCTTTCGCATTTCAACTTTTAATTTGGCCTATAATATTGATCTTTTTAAAAATTCCTGAACGTGCTTATATAATGGTGACTTCTTATGGGGTTTTATGTTTTGTATCAAGTATCGTGGCAACTTGGTTCCCAGCTCTTGGGACATATGTATATTATCATATAGACCCAGACACCTTGAAGAATATTGACAGCTTTTATGTGTATCATTTTCTTCAGCAATTCGATGCAGTACGGGATCAGTCACCCTTTCATTTATTATTCCGAGATACTGCAGGAATTATAACTTTCCCGTCCGTGCATGCAGCTGTTGCTACTTTATGTATATGGGCTGCTTGGCCTCTTAAATTTTTAAAGTGGGTTTCTCTTTTACTAAATTTTCTAATGATGGTTTCCGCCGTTGCTAATGCCAGTCATTATTTGATTGATATTATTGCTGGTGCTGTTGTCGCTATTATGTCGATTTCTTTTTTAGTGGCTTTGATTGGAAGAATTACAAAAAGTGACACATTCATTTTTTACAAATTTCAACCTTTAAAAGAAAAAAGTGAAATATTGTAAAATAATTGAATGTTTATAATGAATATTATGGAAGTAAATGGATTATGTCGTATCAAGAAGTGCTTCTTCTTTACGAATTAAACGACTTAGTCTTTCTATTCCTTCTTCTATAATTTCTTTTTCTGTACAAGAAAAAGAGATTCTTAACGTATTTGTACCTGATCGATCGGCAAAGAAAGAACTCCCAGGAACAAAAGCTACTTTTTCACTTTCAAGAGATTGCTTTAATAATGTAGCGGTATTCAGTTTTTCCATTAGGTTCATCCAGATGAACATACCCCCCTCTGGTTTGGTCCATGTTACGCTTTTTGGCATATGCTTGGATAAAGCAGTAAGCATACAGTCGCGTCTATGGCTATAAACTTTTTTAATTTTTTTTAATTGTGCCTCTAATCCATATGAGGCTGCGTAATGCATGGCCATTTGATTTATAGTTGAAACATGAAGATCAGAAGCTTGTTTGATCAAGATAATTTTCTTTATCACTTCTATATTTGCGCAGATCCAACCAATTCTAATTCCTGGAGAAAGGGTTTTAGAAAAACTACCAGTATATATAACCCGTGTTTTATTAATGTGCCCTTTTTGTTTTATCTCAAGAGCAAGAATTGGAGGAATTTTTTCCCCATCAAAGCGTAGTGCTTGATAAGCTCCATCTTCAATAAGAGCAATATCCATTTCATCAATGAAATTGATTAGATTTTCTCTGTTTTTTAAATCAAGTGTTTCTCCTGTAGGATTTGAAAAATCAGAAGAAACATATGCAAACTTCATTTTATTGCGAACATCTTTTCCTGAATCTTTATATGATTTAAGATAAAGAGTTTGATCCAATGATAAACAACTATAGACTGGTTCGTAAGCGTTAAAAGCCATAAGGGCTCCAAGATAAGTTGGTGCTCTTACAAAAGCGGTATCACCAGGAGAAAGGAAAAGTTTTCCTAAATAATCAAGGGCTTGCTGAGATCCAGATGTAATAATAATATTTGCTGCGCTACAGGAGATTCCTATTTCATTCATTTCAGAAGCAATAAACTCTCGTAGGGGCAAGTAACCCTCACTAATTGAATATTGTAATGCAAAAGACCCGTTTTTAGATAAAATACTTTCATACGCTTCTTTAAAAAATTCTTTTGGAAGCAGATTTGCATCAGGAATTCCACCAGCAAATGAAATGATATCGGGGCGTTCTAATAATTTCAAAAGCTCACGAATTTCAGATGAATGCATACGGTTCAAGCGTGTAGAAAACTTTTCTTCCCAATTCAACATAGAAAAATTTCCTTATTAGTGTTTTCTGCGCTGCTTTATAATTTTATAATAATCTATATCTTAAATTGTAACAATAATATAAAATTTTAAAACGCTATACAACTTAAAATTACTTAGTTCGTATCTCTGGTAACAAGACAATTCTTATGAATCCAAGGCATCATATTACGTATGTTTTCACCAATTTTTTCAATTTGATGATTTTTATTTTTGAGTCTCATATCATTAAATCGTTTAGATCCAGAACGATATTCTGCCATCCATTCGGATACAAATTGCCCTGTTTGTATCTTTTTAAGGATAGATTTCATTTGAGCTTTTACTTCATTGGTAATTATTAGCGGACCAGATACATATTCTCCCCATTCAGCGGTATTGGAAATTACATGATTCATATTAGAAATTCCCCCTTCGTAGATAAGGTCTGCAATTAACTTTACTTCATGTAAACATTCAAAATAGGCCATTTCTGGAGCATACCCAGATTCAACAAGTGTTTCAAATCCCGCGCGAATAAGCTCGACTAAACCTCCGCATAATACAGCTTGTTCTCCGAAAAGATCAGTTTCGCATTCTTCTTTAAAGTTTGTTTCAATAATTCCTGAACGGCCACTACCAATAGAACAAGCATAAGAAAGTGCTAAATTAAATGCTGTTCCAGAAGGATTTTGATGAACAGCAACAAGAGAAGGGACTCCTCCACCGCGCATATATTCGCTACGTACAGCATGTCCTTGTCCTTTAGGTGCTATCATTATAACATCAATGCTATCTTTTGGAACAATAAGATTAAAATGTATACTGAGGCCGTGAGAAAATCCTAGAACGGCATTATCTTTTATATTAGGTTTAATAAAGTTTTCGTATATATCAGCATGGGTTTCATCAGGGGTTAGAATCATGATGAAATCTGCCCAAGAAGATGCTTGTTGTATTGACATTACTTGGAGAGCATCATCTTCTACTTTTTTCGTAGTTTCTGAGGATTTTTGTAGGGCAATTCTGATGTTAGTAATCCCACTTTCCTTTAAATTTAAAGCTTGTGCCCTTCCTTGAGATCCATAACCAACTATTGCTATATTCTTTGATTTTATAAGTTCCAAATCAGCGTCATGATCATAATAAACACGCATTATTTATCCTCAAAAAGGACACTTATGTATAAACTATAAATTCTTTGAGCTTTCATGAGTTTAATGCTTTTAAATAAAAATTTAAATTTTTAATAAGCTTTAAATGTTAAAGATCTTTTTGTAAAGTTCTGTTTTAAAATAATAGTTTGTATTTTGAGTATAGGACAGGTCTCCCTTATGAAAAATATAAGTCGGATATCGGAATTCATATGAGTTTTGAGGCTTAAAGAGTATGTCCACAAGCATGGCGAAGTCGCAAAACAGCTTCTTTTGTGCCATACTCAAATGCATCAGCTGCAAATGCGTGACCTACAGAGATTTCAAAGAGATATGGAATCCTTTTGATCAAAGTTGGTATGTTGTTTACTGTAAGATCGTGTCCTGCATTAACGTTGATGGATAGTCTGTTAGCAATGTCAGCGGTTTGAGCAAGTTTTTCTAAAAAGAAAGCTTCTTTTTTAGAATTGTTAAAACATCCTCCGTAAGGGCCTGTATAAAGCTCAATTTGATCAGTTTGTGTTGCTTTAGCGGCTTTAAGAGGTTTTTCTTCTCCATCGGCATTAGCAAAAAGTGAGACATTAGATCCTAAGGCTTTCAGTTGAGAAACAACTGTAGAAAGAAATTCTTGATGCTTGATGAAATCCCATCCGTGATCAGATGTAAGTTGGTCTGGTTTGTCAGGAACAAGGGTTACTTGTTCTGGTTTTATATCTCTGCATAGTGCCATGAATTCTTCACAGGGATATCCTTCAACATTCAATTCTGCATTTGGAAATTCTGTATCTAGTAACTGACGAATATCAGGCAAATCCGAGAAACGAATATGTCGTTGATCAGGTCTTGGATGCACTGTAAGGCCAAAAGCTCCAGCTCTAAGAGCTATTCTCCCTATATGTATTATGTTTGGCCAAGGAAGATTGCGTCGATTACGTATCATAGCAATGGCATTGAGATTAATAGATAATTTGGGAGCCATGGGGGGGTACTATATCACAATAATTTTTAAGAAGAAGGTAATGAAATTTATAATTTTAAATTATTGTTGCAAACTATTGCAAAGTTGATAATAAATCAAGATTATAATAAGGTTACAATTTAATGGTTATAAAATACTAGACTTTTTTTGATGATATGTTAAAATAATATGCTTGTGTAGTTATTTTTTAAATCTACCTAGGCAAAAGTAAAGAAATTAAACAATGTAAACAATGAAAGATGTGAAACGTGCAAGTACTTGTTCGCGATAATAATATTGATCAGGCCCTACGCGCCCTTAAAAAAAAGATGCAAAGGGAAGGTATATTTCGTGAAATGAAGATGCGAGACTATTATGAGAAGCCTTCTGAGAAACGTGTTAGGTTGAAATCTGAGGCTATTCGTAGGGTTAGGAAGCTGGCACGTAAAAATGCCCAGAAGGATGCTGTTAAGTAAGTGATGTTTAAGTTGTTCTTTTTGTGTTTAAGTGTAACTATAGTTTCGGGTTAGTTTTTCATGTATTGCCATTCCTTGAAAGAAAAGAAAGCTTTTATTTGGCGTATTATTTCTTTACCATCTAAATGGTTCTGGTTGTTTTCTGCTCTTATAGTCATAAGTGGTTGTGGGGATAAAGATAATCTTTTTCTTAAAAATGGGATGGATCGAGGTCATGGTTCGCAAGAAAACATTTCTTCTTTAAGTGAAGTGATCAGGTCTAATCCTTTAGATCCTGAAGGGTATAATGCTCGTGGTGTTGCTTATGCTCGTGCTGGAAATTTTCGTGATGCGTTACAAGATTTTAATATGGCCGTTAAGCTTAATCATAGGTACTATGAGGCATATGTAAATCGAGCATTGGTGTATCGTAATATCAGGAAATACAACGAAGCCCTTGCTGATTATGATTTGGCTTTAAAGATTCATCCATCTTATGATGTAGCTTTGATTGGGAGAGGTAATTTATATCGTAAGCTTGGAAGTATTGATAAGGCATTTGCAGATTTTAATAAAGCAATAAATTTAAATACAACTGATGGAAGAGCATGGCATGGTCAAGGTTTAATATTGCAGTTAAAAGGTCAACATGAAAGGGCTATAGAAGCTTTCTCTAAAGCAATCTCTCTCTCTCCGTCATCTCCTGAGCCATATAATGGTCGAGGTGTTTCTTATGTAGCTCTTAAAGATGATGAAAATGCTTTTGATGATTTCAATACTGCTATAAATCTTGATCCAAATCTGGCTGAGTCTTGGTCTAACCAAGCTCTTGTGTATGAGATGAGGGGAGACTACAAAAAATCTCTTCAATCCTACTTGCATGCTTTTAATTTAGATCCTAATTACGCACCTTCTAAAATAGGTTTGGCACGAGTTCGTTCATATATTAAAAATGGTTAAGCAATTTTTATTTATAAACTTAGTTATATTTCTTGATATATGAGAAAAGGTAATTCTTTATGAACAAGATAACTTGTATAATTTTTATTAACAAAGATGTTTAATTGTTATTTTAAATAACAAGGGTGTGTTTTTATCAAATTATCATGCTTTTGCATATAGGTTGTGTTTTTATATAGTCGACAGAATGAGAATTAAGTTAAAAATAAGGTATGTAGTTTTAAAATAATTTAAAAATTGTCTACTTTATTTTTATACTCAATAGTTAGTTATATTGAAATTAAGGATCTTGCTATGCTAAGTAATATTTTGAACCTGAAAACAGGTTCCATCCCTCAAGATGTAACTCAAGGTCCATTTCCTGCTTCAAAGAAGATTAAAATTCAGGGCTCTATTTACCCTGAAGTTCAGGTTCCAATGCGTCAAATTTTTTTACATGATTCTGCAAATGAACCTCCAGTAATAGTTTATGATTCTTCAGGTCCTTACACTAATGACATACCTGATATTAGTGTTGATAAGGGGTTGGTTCGATTTCGTGAAAAGTGGATTTTAGAACGCCAAGATGTTGATTCTTATATTCCCCAATCAGATAAAAAATCTTTTACTCAAGATAAAGATGTTGCTCCTGCTTTTCCTGTAACTCATCGTGTTTTTAGAGCAAAAAAAGATAAATGCGTTACACAACTGGCTTATGCTCGGGCAGGTATTATTACTCCTGAAATGGAATTTGTAGCAATTCGTGAGAACCTTGGACGTAAAAATATGATGCAGGAACAGAAGGGAATAGGTAAATCTAAAAATCGTATTCCTGATTATATAATTCCAGAGTTTGTTCGACAAGAAATCGCAAGTGGACGCGCCATTATTCCTGCAAATATTAATCATCCCGAATGTGAGCCTATGATTATCGGAAGAAATTTTCTTGTGAAAATTAATGCAAATATTGGGAATTCTGCTGTAACATCATCACTATCAGAAGAAGTTGAAAAAATGGTATGGGCAATTCGATGGGGTGCTGATACTGTTATGGACCTTTCTACTGGTCGTAATATTCATAATATTCGTGAATGGATTATTCGTAATTCTCCTGTTCCGATAGGAACTGTTCCATTATATCAAGCTCTAGAAAAAGTTGGAGGTATTGCTGAAGAACTATCTTGGGATGTATTTCGTAGTACACTGATTGAACAGGCAGAGCAAGGTGTGGATTATTTTACTATTCATGCAGGACTAAGGCTCCATTATATTCCGTTAACAATAGATCGCGTAACAGGAATCGTATCTCGCGGTGGCTCTATAATGGCTAAGTGGTGTTTGTATCATCATCGTGAAAATTTTCTTTATGAACATTTTGAAGAGATTTGTGATATCTGTCGAGATTATGATGTTTCTTTCTCTTTAGGAGACGGTTTAAGGCCAGGTTCTATTGCTGATGCTAATGATGCTGCGCAATTTGCTGAACTAGAAACATTAGGTGAGTTAACAAAAATTGCTTGGGAGAAAGATTGTCAGGTCATGATTGAGGGGCCTGGTCATGTTCCTATGCATCAAATACAAGAAAATATGGATAAACAGTTATTAATCTGTAATGAAGCTCCATTTTACACTCTTGGGCCGCTTGTTACTGATATTGCCCCCGGTTATGATCACATAACATCCGGTATAGGTGCGGCAATGATTGGTTGGTTTGGTACTGCTATGTTGTGTTACGTAACTCCTAAAGAACACCTTGGGCTTCCAGATCGTAATGATGTCAAGACAGGCGTTATTACTTATAAAATAGCTGCACATGCTGCTGATTTAGCTAAGGGACATCCTGCAGCACGTCTTCGAGATGATGCTTTATCTCGTGCACGTTTCGAGTTTCGTTGGGAGGATCAGTTTAATTTATCTTTAGATCCTGAAACAGCAAGTGTTTTTCATGATGAGACTTTACCAAAAGAAGCGCATAAGCGTGTGCATTTTTGTTCAATGTGTGGCCCTAAATTCTGTTCAATGAAGATTTCTCATGATATTCGAGCAGTAGCAAAAGAGAAAAACTTTTCTGAAATGAAAACAAAATATCGAGAGGAAGGAGATTTATATATAGCACAATCAAAAAATTCCTAAGAATAGTAATATGAATTAATATAATAATTAGAATTTTAAATGTTTCTTGGGAATAGAGGGTTGTTTTTTGAGTAAAGTAATTTCATTTATCTTGCGTTGATTAAGAAAATAATAAGACTTTTATTAAGTTTTCTGAATTGTTTTTTTATAAAAATAACACTTTTGGTGAAGCAATTCTTTTTTAATATCTTGAAATCTTTTTGGTATTGTTTTTTCGAGATGGGATCTTATTTTTTTTAATTTTTTTTGTATCCTTTAAAAGATTAATGTTTAAAAGGTTAAGGTTTTCTCTTTCTTGTATGTTTTTTTCTTCTGCTAACAATTGGCTATTAAGGAGATCATTCTTTTTATTGCAAATTTTTTCTTTAATATCTGGGAGATTGTTAGAGATATTTTTTTTAGATGACAATGTTTTCATGTTACTGGTTGGATAATGTAAAAATCCTTCAAGCAGTAATTTTTGAGATATAGTGTTACGTTTATTTAAGTCTTCAGTACCTAAAACAACAGCAATAACAGTACGTCCTTTTTGAGTAGCAGAAGAAATTAAATTAAATCCAGAAGAACATGTATAGCCTGTCTTCATGCCGTTTGCTCCAGGAAAGTGTCCAATAAGCCAATTAGAATTAAAGTAATTTTTCTCATGGATTTTGAAACCTGGTAGCGAAAAATAATTAAGGTAGTTAGGGAATTCATTTCTTATAGCTAAAGATAATATTGCCAGATCTCTTGCTGTAGTATAATTATATTGATTTTTTTGTGTAAGGCCGTGAGGATTTACAAAATGAGTAGACAATAGTCCAAGCTTTTTTGCTTCTTGATTCATACGTAAAACAAAAGATTGTTCTGTTTTGCTAAGATTTTCAGCTATTGCTATGGCAATGTCGTTTGCCGATCTAATAAGCATTATTTTTAAAGCGTTATCAAGTGTTAGTTGTGATCCTGGTTGAAAATGCATCTTTACAGGTGGCTGGTTAGCCGCATGCTTACTGATCACAATAGGAGTTTTAAAAGTTACTTGGCCATCTCGTATCATGGAAAAAGCGATATAAGTTGTCATTAATTTGGTAAGGGAAGCAGGATGCCATAACCTTGATGATTCATTTTCAAGTATGATTTTCTTTGTGTCTGCGTCAATCAATATATAAGGGCTTGCGTATGCTTGAAAAATTATAAAACATAAGAATAGAGTAGTTGTTATTAAAGACACAGCATGCTTGAGTCTGTTTTTTTGGGTCGGCATAATTATTAAAATCCTTTTTTAGAATTAAAATTATGTAATATATATTTCTACTATGAGACTATCTGTAGGTTTTAAATATGGATAATTTTAAACTGGGTTAAAATCATATAAATATTTCTTGATGTTGTAGATTAGAAATCTGTATAGATCTTGAAAAATTTTATAGAGCAGCTGTATCTTATAAATACAGGTAATGTTTTTTGTATTATACTATAATATAACTATTGTTATGAGCATTTTTTAAAAAAATATATATAAGATATTAGCTTCACGTAAGAATATGATCTTATAAAAAAAGGATGTCGGGTCTTTTGTTTCATAGGGTTCTCTTTATCAGAATAAAGATATAAAATTATACTACGGAATTTCCATGTCTCAGACTAAAGTAGCACACTTACCAAGATGGGCAGCTATTTTACAGGTTATAGCGAGTATTTTTGGGCTCATTCAAATTGCTTTAATAGCTAAAATTATTGGAGTTGTTGTTCTAGAAAGACAATATAAAGTTGTTTTTATGGTATTGATCTTTTTCATTTCTGGATTAATGAGGTTTGCAATTGATGCTTTAGGGTGTCGGGTTGCTTTTAAGTTTGCCTATTCTTTTGTGTCACAAAAAAGACAGGAAATGCTAGAGCGATGGAGAAATATTTCTCCTCTCGATATTAATTGTCCTTCTTCAGGAAAAGTTGCAAGTGTTTTTAGTGAGCAATCTGAGATGGTAGTATCTTATTTATCACGATTTCAACCCATAGCTTTAAAAGCATGCATATTGCCTATAATTATTTTTTTCTTGGTATTGTATTATTCATGGATAGCAGCGTTTATTCTTCTTATTACAGCACCTTTAATTCCTCTTTTTATGATATTAATTGGTTGGCATGCGAAAGAAGCTAGTCAAAAGCATCTTTCTGAAGTTGGTGAATTAAATGCTATGCTTATTGATCGCTTAAAAGGTTTGTTGACTATTCGTTCTCTTGATGCTGTTGAGATAACGGCTCAAAAATTGAGAGACCATTCTGAGAATTTATGTAGAAGGACAATGGAAGTATTAAAGATAGCTTTTTTATCTTCTGCTGTTCTAGAGCTTTTTTCTTCCTTATCTGTTGCAATGATTGCTGTTTATGTAGGTTTTAGTTTACTAGGTCAGATTAATTTTGGTGCATGGGGTAGACAAATAACATTGTATGAGGGTTTATTTATCTTGTTATTGGCACCAGCTTTTTTTGAGCCATTACGTGAATTGTCTTCTGTTTGGCATGAGAGGGCTGCTGGAGAGGTCGCGCTTAAACAACTTGAAACTTTAGGGAATAGAGCGTTAAGAATGGTCCCGGTAGATCATAAGATGATTTCTTGTAAAGGGCCTCCTTCAGTACATTTGCAAGATATTTGCTTTAGGTATAATAAAATCGACAGGCTTTTATTTAATAAATTTAATCTTTCAGTCTTTCCTGGGGAACATATAGCCTTGTTTGGCCCTAGTGGGTGCGGTAAATCTACTATACTTTCTTTGATTGCAGGATTTGTAATTCCTGAAGAGGGGCATATTAGGGTAGGGAATATTGCAATAAATGGATACACAATATTATCAGCCCGTTCTCGTATGGCATGGGTTGATCAAAATCCGTATTTTTTTTCTGGTAGCATTAAATCTAACCTGCGATTGGCTTTATTAGAAGCCAATGATCAACAGATTTCGAATGCACTGAAGGATGTTTTTTTGGATATTGCCCCAGACACTCTTATTGGAGAAGGAGGTATGGGTCTTTCAGGAGGTGAAGCCTTAAGATTGGCGTTAGCGCGTACCTTGTTAAAACCAAACGTAGATATTTTCTTGATTGATGAACCAACAGCACACTTAGATTCTGAAACAGCTTCCTTCATCACTAAAAGTTTGCTGTCTGTAACCAAAAATCATACATTAATAGTGTCAACACATGATATAAAACTTGCTTCTTTAATGGACCGAGTTATTCCCATTGAAGATATTAAAAATAGTTTGATATGAGAAAAAATTTTTTAAAAATCCTTTATCTTCTATTTTCTGGAAGATATCTCCAACTTTTGATTGCAGGGATATTTTTATCGTTATTGTCAAATTTAGTAGCCATGCTCGTTCTTGGTTTTTCGGGTTGGCTTATTACCTCGACTGCGATAGCAGGTTTTTCGGGTATTACAAAGTTTACTTTTGATATTATTACTCCGAGTGCGGTAATTCGCTTTCTAGCGATTGCGCGTACAATTTCTCGGTATGCTGAACGATATGTAACTCATAATGCTACTCTTTCTGTTTTATCTGATTTGCGTGAGGCTTTATTTCGAGGGTGGGCTGCGCCAAATTCATCAAAGGTTTTAGCAAAAAGACCTGCTCGAATTCTTTTTCGTCTTACCTCAGATATTGATATTCTAGATACTCTTTATTTAAGAGGGTTGGTTCCGATGGTCGTGGCAATTTCTAGCTCCTTTATTTTAGGTGTAGGGTTGTTTTATTTTTCTCCATTATTCGGTATTTTGATCTTTTTATTTATTATCTCTATGGGGTTTGGGTTATCTTTTATTTCTGCTTTCAATTCCTTTAAACCTTGTCGCCGGAGAGCATATGCCATGGAAGCATTGCGTGCTCGTATTATAGATTTTGTCATTGGTAAAAAGGATATTGTAATGTCTGGACGCCTTGATCTGCATAATAAAATCATTTGTAGTGCTGAAAGCCGTTTAGCTCATGCAAATAGTCATTTAAACAAGATTGAAACATATTTAATTTTTGGATTTGGTGCAGTTTCTACTGCGTTTATTTCAATTATATTGCTGAAGTTTGAAAGTTTGGTACAAGAAAACAGCTTTAACATATCTAAAATTGTTTTTTTTATTTTTATAACTTTAGTAGCTATTGATCCTTTTATGGCTTTAAAGCGTGGTATATTAGATCTAGGTTATATTCTTCTTGCTATTCGCCGTATTTCTCCACGATTAACATCAGCTCCTCTTGGTCGTTGTTTCCAAGAACCATCAATTTTTGGATTAGCTGTCCAGCTTTCTGATGTTTGTGTAAGGCATGAAGAAAATCCCAAAGCTGTATTTTCTTGCCTTTCATTAGAAATTAAGAAAGGCGAGCATGTTGCTTTATTGGGATGTAATGGTTCTGGAAAGTCCACTTTATTATCAGTAATTTCAAGAGAAATAAGTTTAGAAAAAGGTATAGCTTTATCTATTAATTCTACTCTATTGCCTCAGCGTTCTGAGCTTTTTTTAGGAAATTTAAGAGATAATTTACAGTTGGCAGCTCCTACTGTGAGCGATGCGGCTTTATATCAGGTATTAGCTGATATAGGTTTAAATATTAAAGAATTGCCATATGGGCTGGATACAAAGCTTGGAGAAGGTGGAATAGGTCTTTCTGGAGGACAATTAAAGAGAGTTGCCCTTGCTCGTCTTTTATTACAAGATACTCCCATGTGGTTGCTTGATGAACCTACTGAAGGTATCGATTCTTCAACGGCACAGGATATTATCGATCGTATTTTATATTATGTTAAGGATCGTACTCTTGTTATTGCAACACATATTCGTCGGGATGCTTTAATGGCAGATCATGTTGTATTGATTGGTAAAGGAAGTATCTCTGATCATTATTATAGAGGTGAGCCTGAATTTGAAGTTGCTTTATCAAATTTAAAATTTCATTAAGGTTTAAGGTGGACGATTTTTATTTCCACATACAAAATTAAATTAATTTGTTAATTTATTTAAAATATCAAGAAGAATAGGATAATTGTAATGGAATTCGATATAGTTACTTTATCAAGGCTTCAGTTTGCTATAACAGCTTTGTATCACTTTTTGTTTGTGCCTTTGACCCTTGGTCTTTCAATTCTTATTGCGATCATGGAAACTGTCTATGTTATGACAGGGAAGCCTATTTGGAAACAAATAACACAATTTTGGGGCAAAGTTTTTGGTGTTAATTTTGTTTTAGGAGTTTCTACAGGGATTGTGATGGAGTTCCAGTTCGGTATGAATTGGAGTTATTATTCTCATTACGTAGGGGATATTTTTGGTGCTCCTCTTGCAATTGAAGGACTAATGGCTTTTTTTCTGGAAGCTACTTTTGTCGGATTGTTTTTTTTCGGTTGGAATAAGTTATCACCTGTAGGCCACTTAGTCGCGACATGGTGTGTGGCTTTTGGTTCTGCTTTCTCGGCATTATGGATTTTGATTGCTAACGGTTGGATGCAGCATCCTGTTGGTTCAGTTTTTAATCCAGAAACCATGCGTATGGAAGTCACTGATTTTTTCTTGGTATTTACAAATTCTGTAGCACAAGCAAAATTTGTACACACAATATCAGCAGGTTACGTGACTGCTTCAATTTTTATCATTGGCATATCTTCGTGGTATCTTCTTAAAAAAAGGTATATAGAGTTAGCAAAAAGATCCATTGTTGTTGCTGCATCCTTCGGGTTAGCATCTTCTTTATCTGTAATTGTGTTAGGAGATGAAAGTGGATATCTTGCTAATGAACATCAAAAAATGAAGCTTGCTGCTATTGAGGCTATGTGGGAAACAGAACCAGCTCCAGCAGCTTTTACAGCTTTTGGTTTTCCTAGTCAAAAAGATCGAGAAACTTATTATTCTGTACGTATTCCTTGGATGATGGGATTTATTGGTACTCGATCTTTGACTCAAGAAATTCCTGGTATTAATCAACTTGTAAAAAATGCAGAAAAACATATAAGAGAAGGGCTCATTGCTTACAATGCACTTCAAGGTATACGAAATGCTTCAAAGCAGGGAAGGAATTCAGAAATAGCGCGTAAAGCTTTTGAAGCTCATGGTCATAATTTGGGTTATGCTCTCTTGCTGAAACGATATGTCGATAATCCTCTTCACGCGACAGATCAACAAATTAAAATGGCTGCTATCACTACAATACCAAATGTTCCAACACTTTTTTGGTCATTTCGCATAATGGTGGCATTAGGTCTTTTCTTTCTTGCTCTTACATTAATTTTTTTCTATCTTTCTATACGGCATAGGATTGATTATTATCCATGGCTATTGAAACTTGCAGTTATATCAATTCCTTTACCATGGATAGCAGCAGAAATGGGTTGGGTTGTTGCAGAAGTTGGACGTCAACCATGGGTTATTGAGGGTATCTTACCTACTGCAGCAGCTGTATCTAATATTGGGGCTATGACCGTTCTTACAACTATTGTTTGTTTTTCTGTAATTTATAGTATCCTGTTCTTTATAGAAATGCATTTGATTATAAAAGTTGTATCTCATGGACCAAGATTGAGTACGAATTAAAGCGCTTAATATTTGAAAAGTAGTAAAAGTAGAGAAGAATAATGATTCTGCATATGTTATTAGATTATGGTAGCTTACGGATTATATGGTGGGTATTGCTTGGTGTCTTGTTAATCGGTTTTGCTATTATGGATGGTTTTGATCTTGGAGTAGCAATCCTTCTTCCGTTTTTGGGTCGGAGTGATGTAGAGCGTCGTATTATTATTAATACTATTGGTCCTGTTTGGGAAGGCAATCAAGTTTGGTTTATTCTAGGAGGAGGGGCAATTTTTGCTGCTTGGCCTGCTGTTTATGCAGTATCCTTTTCAGGGTTTTATATTGCAATGGCTTTAGTGGTTTTTTCTCTTATATTAAGCCCTGTCGGTTTCAAATACCGTTCTATGAAAGAAAGCAAGACATGGCGTCATTGTTGGGATTGTGGTTTATTTTTGAGCGGTTTTGTACCATCCTTAATACTTGGTGTAGCTGTAGGGAATGTTCTTCAAGGCGTACCTTTTCATTTTAATGAAGCTCTTAGAATGTTTTATGATGGTTATTTCTTGGGATTGTTGAATCGATTTTCTTTTCTTTGTGGTTTTTTATCAGTGTCAATGTTTTTAATGCGCGCTTCGGCATGGTTGATGATTAAAACAGAAGGAATGTTAGCTGTGCGTGCAAGTAGATTTGGCTTAATCTCTTCTGTAATTACTTTTATTCTTTTTTCACTTGGTGGTTTCGTTGTTTGGTTTTTTATAGATGGCTATAAAATTACCAGTCCAATTATTTTTGATGCTCCGTCTAATCCTCTTTTAAAAGAAGTAGAAGTTTCTCAAGGTGTTTGGTTTGCAAATTATATCCAATATCCATTTTTTGTTATTTTTCCCATACTTGGGTTGTCAGGAGCGTTATTATCTTTTAACTTTATTAAACGTAATTATTCAACTTTGGCCTTTATAAGCAGTAGTGTATCATTATTTGGAATTATTACGACGGTAGGAGTTTCTATATATCCGTTTATATTGCCTTCTTCTAATGATTTCCATTCTGGGCTTACAATATGGGATGCTTCATCAAGTCATCTTACTCTTTTTGTGATGTTAGGAGTCACAGTTTTCTTTATGCCTATCATTATTGCATATACGACATGGGTATATTATGTCCTTCGAGGAAAGGTAACCGAAGAAACAATTAAGGATAATAATAATCATAGTTATTGATAAGGAGTTTGAGAGATGTGGTACTTTTGTTGGTTATTAGGAATGCCATTTGCAGCTACATTTTCAATTCTTAATGCAATGTGGTATGAAGTTGTTGAGAATAAATCATGGGATGAGCCTTTAGAATAAGCGTTTTGCATTTTTAGAGGAAGTGTGGACTCAAATGTTCTAATTTCTATGGTCAATACAAAATATTATAGCGATAGGTAAGTGTTAACTTTTTATGTGTTTAAGTTGTTCAATCCTATTTTGATAGTACCATTGCCCAATATGGTTGGAAATTTGATGCAGGATCACGTGCTACTGCAACTCCAATAAAAGAATATTGGCCTAGAATATTCTTTAAGTGCTTGGGAGAGTGAATCCAGCTCATAACAGCCTGTTGCACATCTTTTTGGTGATAAGCAATATTTTCTGCTGCAGGTGGAAGTATTCCTTGAGATTTCATTCTCATTCTGAAATTATCACCAAAACCAATAAAATGAGACATTTTATCTGCTTTTGCCATACGTATTGCTTGCATTTGTGCTGCAAAAATAACTTTTTTATGTGCCATCACAGGACGGAGATGATTTTCATGTCTAATTTTATTAACAATCAATAAAGCTTTGTTTGTTTGATTCCAGGCATCTGATAGATTTCCTTGAGGGACTTTTTCGCTGAATATGCATCCTGTTATCCAAAACATAATCATGCAGGTTCCAATAAGATTGATTATGTGCTTTAAGATTAAATTTGAAATAAAATTCATATTAAATTCGCTCTACGTTAGGAGTTGATACAACGTATTTTAGTTATATGAAGTTAATATGACATTTTGTCTAATCTACTAAGAAACCTAGAGATTTTTTTGAGACCAATATTCAGTAGTTGAATCACGAATTTCACGTAAATGTAGAATTTTGTTTTTTTCTAAAAAAAGTGATAAAGCTTTCAAAATACGTTGAGGTAATGTTGGTCCTTCATAGATCATTGCTGAATAAAGTTGTAAAAGATCTGCTCCTGCTTTTATTTTTTCTATAGCATCTTCTGCAGAAGATATACCACCAACTCCAATGATCACCATATCAGGTCCAACACGTTTCCTCATTTTTGCAAGAACTGTTGTAGATTTTTGGAAGAGGGGAGATCCAGAAAGTCCACCAGATGTATCGGATGATACTTTATTCTTTAGATCATCATAAGAAAGAGTTGTGTTGGATATAATAAAGCCATCAATTGAATATGCAATTGCTTCAGCAGCTATATCGTCAAGTTCTCTTTCTGTGAGATCAGGAGAAATCTTTAAAAATATAGGAATATTTTTCCCTGTTTTTTCAATTTCTTCATGACGTGCTTTTAATATAGAAGAAAGAAGCTTGCTTAAGTTTTCACGTTCTTGAAGCTTACGCAAATCTGTAGTATTTGGCGAAGAAATATTAATAGTAAAATACGTTGCAACTGAATAAAAACGATGAATACCTAATGTATAATCAGCAATACGGTCGGTGCTGTTTTTGTTAGCACCTATGTTAATTCCTATAAGACTTGTGGCTTTTATTTTTGATAGCTTTAAAAAGGCTGTATCATAACCTTTATTATTAAATCCAAGTCGATTAATAATTGCACGTTCTTTAACCAAACGAAATACTCGTGGACGAGGATTTCCATATTGTGGTTTGGGAGTAAGGGTTCCAACTTCTACAAAACCGAAGCCAAGATTTAATAATTGCAAAGGTACTTCAGCATTTTTATCAAAACCGGCAGCTATACCAAGTGGGTTAGGGAAATTAATGCCTGCAACTGTTAAATTTAGTCTTGTATCGTTGTTGCTAGAACAAGTAAAAGTCAAACCTGACTTTAATGCAAGAATTGATAAATCATGTGCTACTTCAGGATCTAACAAAAAAAGACTTTGATATGCTTTTTTTTTAAAAAAATTAATCATGCTATACATTGTTAAAATAATCATTTCAAATAATATGAAGACACCAAGCTAAAATAGCTTTTTGTACATGCAGGCGGTTTTCAGCTTCATCAAATACAACAGATTGTGGACCATCAATTACTTCATTCGTAACCTCTTCACCGCGGTGAGCAGGTAAACAATGCATAAATAAAGCATCCGCATCGGCTAAGGACATTAGTCGAGAGTTCACTTGAAATGGTTCAAATACATCTTTGGCTCGGGCCCTATGCTCTTGATTCATAGATACCCAAGTATCTGTTAGTACACAATGGGCATCTTTCACTGCTTTTTCAGCTGAATGAAAGAGAGAAACTACAGCTCCTTCACTGCGTGCCCAGTTTAAATACATTTTTTTAGGTTCTGACCCTATAGGGACAGCTATGTTGATATGATAACCAAAACGTGCTGCACCTTCTATAAGAGAATGTAACACATTGTTTCCATCACCTGTCCAAGCAAAAATCTTGTTTTCAACAGAGTTACGGTGTTCTTCGAAAGTCATAACATCAGCTACAATTTGACATGGATGTGTGTCATCTGTCAGACCATTAATAACAGGAACTGTAGCATATTCAGAGAGTTCTAAAAGACGACTGTGATCTGTGGTACGTATCATAATTATGTCTACATAGCGTGACAATACTCTTGCAGTATCACCAATGGTTTCAGCACGACCAAGTTGCATTTCTATTCCTGATAAAAACATTGTTTCTCCTCCGAGTTGTTTCATTGCTACTTCAAAAGAGACACGAGTACGAGTAGACGGTTTTTCAAATATCATTGCTAACATTTTTCCGGCTAATGGTTTTTTGGAAAACATTTCATTTGAATATTTTTTGAATTTTCTTGCATTTTTTACAATAAGCTTAAGATCAGATGCCGATACATTTGACAGATCAATGAAATGCCTAGGAGAAGCCATAATATTGGAAACCTTTATTTATACTATTATCAATCAGGCTATTTTCTAAGTTTTTTGGTTATTAGAAAAGATAAGCGCGGCCCGTGATATACGCGCTAACCCTTCATGAAGCTCTTCTAAGCTTATGATAAGAGGTGGAAGAAGCCGCAAGACATCATTGCCCGCTGGCGCTACTAGAAGTTGTTCCTCCCGGAGTGTTTTTATAAATTCTTTTGCGTCACCTGATATTTTTAAGCCTAGCATGAGACCTTTACCACGAACTTCTTCTATAACATTAGGGAAGCAATTTTTAATTAAAATTAATTCTTTATAGAAAACATCAGCAATATTACAAACACGCTCTAGAAAACCCTTTTCTAAAATGATGGTAAGAACTTGTTTCCCTACAGCCATAGCCAGAGGATTGCCTCCGTAGGTAGACCCATGAGATCCTGGAGTCATCCCAGATGAAGCCGTATTAGTTGCAAGACAAGCTCCTATAGGAAAACCTCCTCCCAAGCCTTTGGCTATTGCCATAATGTCAGGCTTTACATTTGACCATTCATAAGCAAAAAGCTTACCGGTACGTCCAACTCCCGTTTGGACTTCATCAAAAATAAGTAAAAGACCGTTTTCATCGCAAATTTTTCTGATATTTTCTAGAAAATCTTTTGTAGCCTCATTGATTCCACCATCACCTTGTATAGGTTCTATCAAGATTGCTGCTGTTTCACGTGTGATCATTTTTTGAAGAGATTTTAGATCATTTAAAGGAACTTGATCAAAACCAGGCACTTTTGGTTCAAACCCTTGTAGATATTTTGATTGTCCATTCGCTGAAATCGCGGCAAGGGTACGTCCATGAAAAGCCTTTTCAAAGGTAATAATCCGAAATTTATGGGGTTCGTTTCTTGTATAATGATAGCGGCGAGCTGTTTTAACTGCACATTCTACTGCTTCGACCCCAGAATTCGTGAAAAAAATTTTATCAGCAAAAGTTTTTTGTGCTAATAGAGCAGCAAGTTGTTCTTGTTCTGTTGATTGATAAAGATTAGAGGTATGCCAAAGAGTTTCAGCTTGCTTTATCAATGCTTTGACTAATTTTGGGTGGCAATGGCCAAGAGAGTTTACAGCAATACCTGATGCAAAATCGAGGTAACGATCGCCATCTTCAGTAATAAGCCATGCACCATTACCTTTTTTAAAGCGAAGATTTATGCGTGCATAAGCATTAAAAAGGTAATTACTCTCTATCATCCAGTGCTTCCTAGAAACAGACTAGAAACCTTAAAAAATCATAATTTATGATGTTAATAATAATATTATTATTGAATGCATGTCAATAAACATACATTCTTGCATGAAAGCACTTTTTTGTAAGAGCTAGAATTTATTGCAACCCTACAACACATTCCTGTTAACTTAGAAAAAAATAAAAATTGATATAATTTATATCTGTTTTTACTTGTAACAAATGCGAACTAATATTACTAGTTAATAAATAGTTAATATCTAATACGTTTTAGGTTCTTTGTTATAATATTGTATTCTGTGAATATGCTATTATTTTTTCAAGAAATAAAATGTTGATAAAATTGTTGACTGACAGGCGGGAATAAATGAGCTGGACAGAAGAAAGAGTTGATAAACTTAAAAAATTTTGGTCAGAAGGATTAAGCGCCAGTCAAATTGCTATGCAGCTTGGTGGTGTAAGTAGAAATGCTGTTATTGGTAAAGTGCATCGGCTGGCATTGTTGGGCCGTAATAAGGCTCCAGCAGATCATGGGATACGGTCTCTTGATGATACTCAAGAACAATCAGCTGATTCTTTATCTGCGCATTCAGAAGATTCGTTACAGAAAACAGATTCAAAAACTGTTAAAGAAGAAGTTAAGGAAATTGAAAGTTCAGAGATTTCTTTACTTGATAAGGGTATGGTTACTTCTTGTAAATTAAAATTGACAGAGCTTACAGAAAGTACATGTAAATGGCCTTTTGGAGATCCTCTTAAAGACGATTTTTATTTTTGTGGTTGTAGGGTTGAGGCTTCTTCTGTCTATTGTGAATATCATACACGTATTGCTTATCAGCAAATTCCTGAACGTCGTAAAAGTCAGGTTAAGTCTTCGTAACTGTATGAGTTTTTTTGAATCTTGGTAAATTTTTTGTAAAGTTGATTTTTCCTTTATTGATTGTGATGATCGGAAGTTGTTTAAAAAGAAATTTTAATAAAAAATATACCATCTGTAATATAGTGGGGCAATTAAAATTTAAAATGAATTTCTTTAAAGGAAAAAAGTAATTTCATTAAGTAAAATAGATGAATTAAGGGCATTGTTATTCTTCTAAGTTTATAGAATCAAGTATTACTAACCGTGCTTTAGAGTAAAATTCCCTGAAAAAAAGTATGCCTGTTAAAAATGTACTCGTTATCATGAAAATATAGGAACTGATAAACCATCCTAAATATCCCACAGATAGAAAAAGTGTTCTCAATCCATCATTGTAATTATCTGCGGCAATGATATTCATATAAGCTACACGTGTTGCGATTTTTTCTGCAACTTGTCGATTAGCTTCGACTTCTTTAACAATAGGTATGCTTCCAAATAATATCGTGCAATAATTGAATAGACGATATGACCATAAGAATTTAAAAAAAGCATAGCCAAAAATATAAGAGAGTCCTATAACTTTCCATTCGAAAGCTGTAAGTTCTCCATTGCGAACAAACGGTAAGTCATGTAACACAGCGTCAGCTTTTTCCGCAGCGCCAAGGAGAGCAAAACTACTTCCAAGGGCAAATATAGAGGTGGATGCTAAAAATGAAGTGCCAACTTGAAGCCCAGAAAATATTTGAGTATCGATCATTTTTAAGTCTCGATGAAGAGAGTTAAACACCCATTCCTTTCGCTTTTTATTCATTGCTCGACTAAGGCTAATGCGTCCAAATATTTTTACTTTTTTGGTAATTTGTGATAGAGAAACCCACAACAGTATAAACAATCCAAGGGAAATGTAATCAATGTTCTGCATGTTTTTTAATATTCCTTTTATGTGAAGATATTTATATTGAAGTTTTAATCATTTAGCTCTATCTTTTATAAGATTTCTATAAAATAAAACGCGCGAGTATGTTAATGCTAATGAGTTTTTTGAAGGATATTATTGTTTTAATTTTATCTAGGTTTTTTGAAACGGTCTTTTCCTTTATCATTAATATTGTTTGTTTGCATAAAAAAATATGAGGAGATAAAAGTGTTTATACAAACTGAGTCTACTCCCAATCCTGCCACGATGAAATTTATTCCAGGAAAAATTGTTCTTCCTAGGGGTACAGCTGATTTTTATAGTTTAGAGCAAGCTTCTGTCTCTCCATTGGCATCTATTATTTTTTCTATTAATGGCGTTTGTGCTGTTTATTTGGGATATGATTTTATTACTGTGACAAAGCAAGACAAAGAGTATGAGTGGAAGCATCTTAAGCCTGCTATTCTTGGTGTAATCATGGAACATTTCATGTCTGGGAATCCTGTTATGTCTACTGAAGTAGATTTAGTGCAATCTTCCGATAGTGAAAGTGAGTTTTTTGATGAGGCTGATATTTTGATTGTAAAAGCTATTAAAGATCTTTTGGATTCACGTGTCCGTCCAGCCGTAGCTAAGGATGGAGGCGATATAACATTCAAAGGATACCGTAATGGTACTGTTTTCTTGAGCATGAAGGGTTCTTGTTCAGGTTGCCCTTCTTCTTCAGCTACACTTAAGCATGGTGTTGAGAGACTGTTAAGCCATTTTGTTCCCGAAGTTAAAGAAATTCAGTCTACTTAATCATATATTCACTTGATAATCCTTGCGCTTGACACATCTTCTGTAGAATGCTCTGTTGCTGTTTATGATAGTTTAAGCACCGGTGTTTTGGGTTTTGATGTCAAGGTTTTAGGGCGTGGTCATGCTGAGTATTTAATAGAATCTGTGGATGCCGCTATTATTAAATCAGGCCTTTCTATTTCACAAGTTGAATGTATTGTTACAACGGTAGGTCCTGGTTCATTTACAGGAGTTCGTGTTGCTGTATCTGCTGCACGAGGGTTTGCTTTAGCTCTTGGTTGTCCAGCTCTTGGAATTGGAAATTTAGAGGTTTTGGCGCATGCATATCTTGAACGATCTTCTAAAAATTCTGTTATGGCATTAATTAATGGGCGTATAGGGTATGTTTATTTGCAAAGTTTTTCTATAGACGGATCTCCGTTATCTGAAGCTATGCTTGTTTCTTATGAGAAGGCTTGTGTTTTTATAGAAAATTTTAATGGTGTTACTGTGGGGTATGGTGTTGATGCTTTCAAGGAGCTTGATATGAAAATTGATCGCTATCCCATTGATGTTATTGCACGGTTAGGAGCTTTAAGATTACCACAATCGCCAAGGCCGATTTATTTTTTTCTGCCATAGAGTATTTATATTATAGCCTCATTTTGATGATTATCATTTAGGTACAATTTCTTTTTTAAAGAGATTTTATAAAAAATTTTTTATATAGTTGATAGTATAGGAGAATTAAAGTATAATGTTACATTTTTGCAGTATAAAAAATTCATGATTCTTGTGAATCTCACAGATATTATGAAATATGTTTTTATGTGGTGTGATTGAGGCTTCTTCTTATGATTTCAACGGTGATTATTACTTCTTTAGGTAGAGATTTATAAATGTCTGTAACGAAGAAGTTAGAAAATTCTTTCAAGAATACTTTAGAAGAAAACTGTTCTCGTCGCTGTATACGCATGACAGAGCAACGTAAGTTAATAGCGCGTATTTTAGAAGAATCTGAAGATCATCCAGATGTCGAGGAGCTTTATAACCGATCAGTAGCTTTTAATTCTAATATATCAATATCTACTGTTTATCGAACTCTGAAGCTTTTTGAAAGTGCAGGAGTTATAGAGCGGCATGATTTTGGAGATGGTCGCTCTCGTTATGAGCTTATACCTGCTAGGCATCATGATCATTTAATAGATATTAAGAGCAGGAAAGTAATAGAGTTTCACTCACCAGAGATTGAGGCATTGCAAGAAAAAATTGCCAAAGACAATGGTTTTTCCTTGGTTGGTCACCGTCTTGAATTGTATGGCATATCAATATCCAATAAGAAACGCTGAGTATTTACTTCTGTTGAAGAGTTTCGTATGTTTAAACTTTTGATTTGCAAGTTATAATCTCTTTTCAGAGAAGCTTTTATATAAATATTTTTATTCTAATTAAAAAAATTACATAGACAAAAAAGTTGCTTGTTAATAAGTTAGCGTATTTGAATTATTTTAAGATCATACATCTCATAATAAAGGAATAACTTTTATAGTATGGATCAGACTATTGAGAAAAATTTATTACGTAAGGTTTTTATAAAGACTTATGGTTGTCAGATGAATGTTTATGATTCTATGCGTATGGTCGATATGTTATCATGTAAAGGTTATGAACTCACCGAGTTTGAAGAGGAAGCGGATCTTGTTGTTTTGAATACCTGTCATATACGAGAAAAAGCTGCAGATAAAGTTTATTCTGCTCTTGGTAAATTGCGTAAATGGAAAACTCGTCAAAAAGAACAAGGAAAAGATATAATAGTTGTGGTTGCAGGATGTGTTGCTCAGGCCGAAGGAGAGGAGATTTTGAACCGTGCGCCTGTGGTTGATATAGTAGTAGGCCCACAGACTTATTATCGTTTGCCAGAATTTTTAAACCGAGTTCAGCTTGGCGAAAAGGTTGTACATACAGATTATTCTTTTGAGGATAAATTTCAGCGTCTTTCAGATGTTGATGGTGGACGTATTAAATCGCGAGGTGTAGCTGCTTTTCTTACAATACAAGAAGGTTGTGATAAGTTTTGTACTTTCTGTGTTGTACCGTATACACGTGGAAATGAGGTATCTCGGTCAGTTGCACAGGTTTTCGAAGAAGCTTCTATTTTGGTGCAGTCAGGAGTTCGAGAAATTACTTTATTAGGGCAGAATGTTAATGCTTGGCGTGGGCAAGGGCTAGATGGAAAGAAATGTAGTTTTGGAGATTTGTTATATTCTCTTGCAGAGATACCGGGATTGAGGCGGTTGCGGTATACTACGAGTCATCCTCGTGATATGGATGATCATTTGATTAAGGCACATGGAGATTTGGATATTCTTATGCCTTATTTGCATTTACCAGTACAATCTGGTTCGAATAAGATACTGCATTCAATGAATCGGCGCCATACTGTTCAAGAATATATTCGTATTATTGAACAGGTTAGGGCTGTTCGTTCTGATATAGCTATTTCAAGTGATTTTATTGTTGGTTTCCCTGGAGAAACAGATAGTGACTTTGAAGAGACTATGCATCTTGTTGAAGCAGTAGGCTATGCACAAGCTTTCTCATTTAAGTATTCCCCTCGTCCTGGCACTCCAAGTGCTGATATGTGTTATCAAATTAGTGATTCTGTAAAATCCGAAAGATTAAAACGACTTCAAGAGACTCTTCATAATCAACAAACAGCCTTTAATCAATCTTGTATAGGTAAATCAATAGAGTTGCTTATAGAAAAGAAAGGTCGGAAATCAGGTCAGCTTATAGGGCGTTCTCCGTGGCTGCAGTCCGTAATTATTGATTCTAAGGATTGTAATATTGGAGATATTGTAAATGTTTGTATAACAGGTATTGGGGTTAATACTTTGTATGGTGAGTTTTTTGTATAAAAAGGAAAGTCTTTATTAGTGAACCATAAAGTAATTTGAGAGCCAATATCCATTGGATTTTTTCTTTCAGGATTTAATTTATAACAAATCTTAAGTATTGAAATTATTTTTGTAGTGAATGATATTAAATTCTTTGATTAATGAGTTGTAATATCATATTTTAATGATATTATTTTAAGTTTAAAGTCAATGTTTCAAGTTTCTTTATCAAGGCTGATGATTATCTATAAATAGTAGAGTAGGTAGATTGTTTTTAGAGTGTCAAGGATAATATTTATGTATTTTGATATTGATCTTTAAAGAAGAAGTTCTCCGTTACATCATTGTTTTATGTTCATATTTATTATGGTTATGTTATTGTAATTTTTAAAAGGAATAATTAAGATATGAATGTCCCGCAGCTATATATACAGATAGCTGTAGAGAGTACAGCATGGTTAAGAATTAACAATTTATATGTATTTTGTGATAAAATTATTAACGAAGCTCTACGGTTTCTTTTTTCTAAAGATAGGCCCTTTGTCGTTGAAAGAGCTATTGAAGTATCGTTTCTTTTTACTGATTCAATTTCAATTAGAGAACTTAATTCTATATGGCGTGGGGTAGATAAGTCAACCAATGTTTTGTCTTTCCCGTCTAATTTTTGTATGGATAGCAAGTGTTTAAGTGTAATAGGAGATATTGTCCTTGCCTATGAAGTGATAGAACAGGAAGCAATTGAATTTCAAAAGACTTTTGAAAACCATTTAACTCATTTAATTATACATGGCTTTTTACATCTTTTAGGGTATAATCATGTAAATGATAGGGATGCTTGTATAATGGAAGAATTAGAGACTTGTATTTTAGCTAATCTTGGATTTTCTGATCCGTATGAAGGCTATATTTTATTCTAAGTTAATTTTTAAAATGAGTAGTCTAAAAACTAATTCCAATGTTGAACTGAATGGTGAAGAAGCTTCTTCTGCAGGAGGAGAAGAAAAAAGAGAAACTTCTTCATTTTGGCGTCGTGCTGCGCGTATGTTATGGCCTGTTCAGAGAATGCATTTAAGACAAGAGCTTGCAAATGCATTGCTTACAAATAATGTATCAGATACGGCTTTTTCTTCTGAAGAAAAAGAATTGCTTATTAATATTTTACGGTTTCGAGAAGTTCGTGTCAGGGATGTTATGATTCCGCGTGCAGGTATTGATGCTATGGAAGATACTGTCACAATTGGGGAAGCGATGATAATGTTAGAGAAATTCGGAAGGTCGCGTATGCCAATATATAGTGGGACGTTAGATAACCCAACAGGTATGATTCATATACGAGACTTAATGGCCTATATCTCGAGAGCTGCACAGGATTTTAAAGAAGATAGTGTTATTAATCTTGATAAAGTCAACCTTAGTTTAAAGCTCGCTGAATCAGGGCTGATAAGAAATGTTCTTTTTGTTCCTCCATCAATGCTAGCTTCCAATTTGTTGCGTCATATGCAAGTACATCGCACACAAATGGCTCTTGTAATAGATGAATACGGCGGGACAGATGGTCTTGCTTCTCATGAGGATATTGTAGAGATATTGATAGGAGATATTGAAGATGAGCATGATGATAGGAAGGTAATGATTTCTATTATTTCAGATAATACTTTTGTGGTTGATGCTCGCGTTGAATTGGAGGAACTTGCAGAAGTTATAGGTTCAGATTTCGATGTGCGTAAATGGTTGGATGATGTAGATAGCCTTGGTGGATTAATTTTTTCAGTATTGGGGCGTATACCAGTACGAGGAGAAATCGTCCATGCTATTCCTGGATTTGAGTTTTTAATTTTAGAATCAGATTCACGTCGTGTTCATCGAGTTCGAATTCGAAATATTGTCGATTATAAGAGAAAAACAAAAGATATTATAGAGTATGTCTCTGATGATGAGTAAATAGTATTACAGGACTGGAAATTATTATTAGATAGGAAAGGAACTAGTATTGGAAAAGCTAGCTGGAAAAATTATGCTTCTGGCAGGGACAAGGCAATATCTAGTTGCTTTGATTGCTGGGGCTTTAGGTGCGTTAGCTTTACCTCCTTTTGACATTTTCGTAGCGTTTTTTATATCTTTTACCTTATTGGTTTGGTTGCTTGACGGAGTTTCTGCAGGATATAGAAGTGGTATTGTCAGTCGACTTTGGTCTTCTTTCTTTATTGGATGGCTTTTTGGATTCGGGTATTTTTTAGTTGGACTTTTTTGCTTTAACGGAGCACTGGCAGAGTTTACAAATATAAGTATTTTTTTAAGTTCGCCCAAAGTACTTTTAATTGCTTTTGTTGTTTTATTAGCATCTTTTTATGGAATTGCTACATTTTTAGCGGCAATTTTATGGTCTGATGGTATAGGCCGCATATGTGCTCTTGCTTGCGCTTTTGGTTATTGTGAATGGCTGCGAAGTTGGATTTTCACAGGTTTTTCATGGAATTGCATAGGATATGCTATTATGCCAATTCCTATGATGATGCAATCTGTTCATTTGATTGGTTTATTTGGTATTTGTGCTTTGGGCGTGTTTTGTTTTTCTGTACCAGCATTAATTGGTACACGACAAGGTATGAAAACAGGAGTTTTTTTAGGTGCTTTTTTATTAATAATGCATATTTCGTATGGAGCTTGGGTATTAAATTTTTTTCCAAATATCTCGCAGAATATACACAAACCTTTTGCAATACGTATAATTCAGCCTAATATTAATCAAAATATGGAAATGAATAAGGATAATTGGGAGAAAGTTTTCAAGCAATATTTAGATATGACAGCGCATGCTCCTATTCCAGGAAATCCAGAACCTGTTGTAATAATTTGGCCAGAAAAAGCTATTCCTTTTATTGTTACAGATAAACCAGATGTTTTATTACGTGTTGCCGAAGTTTTAAAGGAAGGGCAAATATTGATTTCTGGAGTTGTGCGCAAGGAAGAGCATGGCATAAGAAATAAGCCTATATATTATGATTCAGTGTATGTGATAGATAATAAAGGTAGAATTTTAGCTGCATCAGATAAAATACATTTGATACCTTTTATTGAATATTTGCCTTATAAGGATTTTTTTAAGGTTTTTGGTTTGAGTTCTTTTTTAAAATTAAGAGATTATTCATCTTCTTCCAGAAGATCAGAAAGACTTATATTACCTAATGGCACTAAGCTGTATTCATTTATTTCTTATGAGATTTTATTTTCTAATAACATTAAGGTAGATAGTAATTCTTCAGATGCAATTTTAAATCTAACAGATGATTCTTGGATTTCAAATATAACAGCAGCTTATCAACATTTTAGATACGCACGAATACAGGCAGTAGAGTTGGGGTTGCCCTTAATTCGTGCTGCAAATAACGGTATTTCGGCTTTTGTTGATGAAAAAGGTCAAATAATATCATCTCTTGGTATTGATAGAATAGGATCCATTGACATATGCTTCCAACCTGAGATAACATTAGGTATTAGTACTACAGCTCGTGTAAGAAATTTTTGGCTTATTGAAATAGTATTACTTTTTGGAGCTTTCATAGGATATAGTTTGCTTTTTTTTAGGCGTTCTACTTAATTGGTAGAAATAAAAGGCATGTTTGTGTTTATAAGTATTTTACCGCTTTTTAAGTGCTTGCTTAGTTTCTTCGTATAGTGAGGTCCTGAGTGAGTAGACATATTAAGGGTTTGTTTTGAGTACTAGTTTATTTCGGTATTTTCTTTTCAAAGGTTTTTGAGAAGAAAGTTATTAATCATAATAATGTATAAAAATTTATAGTCAGGTCAATAAATATGAGTGAAATTAAAAAAAGCAGTCCTAATCCAATTGATATTTATGTTGGAAGTCGTATTCGCTTGCGTCGAACTTTGCTTGGCATGAGTCAAGAAAAACTTGGAGAAAGTTTAGGTATAACCTTTCAACAAGTTCAGAAATATGAAAAGGGAACTAATCGTGTTGGAGCAAGTCGGCTTAAAAATATTTCCACTATACTTAATGTTCCTGTATCTTTTTTCTTTGAGGATGCACCTTCAGATAGTCCAAGTATTTCATCTGAAGCAAACTATATTGTAGATTTTCTTTCTTCATCAGAAGGATTGCATCTTAACCGAGCTTTCATTCGTATAGAGGATCATAAAGTACGTCAAAAAGTAATTGAATTAGTGAAAGTGTTAGCATCGGAAGATAAGGATAAAAAAGATTAAAAGTATTGTATCCTACTCCAATAAAAGCCATTTTTATAATTAAGAGCCTTTCTAGGAGAGTTTAGTAATGCGTTCAGAATACCTTTTTTCAAGTGAATCGGTTTCGGAAGGACATCCAGATAAAATTTGTGATCGTATTTCTGATGAAATCGTTGATTTGATTTACCGTGAAGCTATAAAAGAAGGTGTAGTACAGCATGTTCGAGTTGCATGTGAGACTATAGTAACGACAAATAAGGTATTCATTGTTGGTGAAGTTCGTCTTCCTAAAGCTCTTATGAAAAAAGATAACAATGGTTTATATGTTATAAACACAGAGAGATTTGAAGAAACTGCTCGTGCAGCAATACGTTCTATCGGCTATGAGCAGAAGGGATTCCATTGGCAAACGGTATGTATTGATATTTTATTACATTTTCAATCTGCTGATATAGCTCGTGGAGTAGATAGGGCAACTGATAATCATAATAGTGAAGGTGCAGGCGACCAAGGCATAATGTTTGGGTATGCCTGTCGTGAAACAATAGATTTTATGCCTGCTCCTATTTACTATGCACATCGAATTCTTCGTATACTTTCTGAAGCTCGTAAAAAAGGTGATGGAGATGTTGCTAAACTTGGTCCTGATTCAAAAAGTCAAATTACTTTGCGTTATATAGATGGAAAAGTTTCTGAAGTTACGTCTATTGTTTTATCGACGCAACATCTTGAGCCTTCTTGGGATTCATATAAAATACGTTCTATAGTAGAACCTTATATACGCATGGCTTTGAATGATATTAAAATATCTGATGATTGTGTCTGGTATATAAATCCTGCTGGAAAGTTTATCATCGGAGGTCCTGATGGAGACGCAGGTTTAACAGGACGAAAAATTATTGTTGATACATATGGCGGAGCTGCTCCACACGGTGGAGGAGCTTTCTCTGGAAAGGATGCAACAAAGGTTGATCGTTCTGCCGCTTATGCAGCACGTTATCTAGCAAAAAATATTGTTGCAGCAGGTTTTTCTCGCTGTTGTACAATACAGCTTTCTTATGCTATTGGTATTTCCCAACCATTATCAATTTATGTAAATCTTCATGGCTCGGATAAGGTTAGTGAATATTGTGTTGAAAAGGCAATTCGTGATGTTATGGATGTATCTGTTTCAGGTATTCGAAAGCATCTTAATCTTAATCGTCCTATTTATTCAAAAACCTCTGCATATGGCCACTTTGGTCGCAAACCGGATGAAAACGGTTTTTTCCCTTGGGAGAAGTTAGATTTGGTTGATGCTTTAAATGCAGCAATTAAATTGTAGGATTTATGAAGGACTTTAAAAAATTAGATGCGTCTGAAATATTTTATGGGCGTCGTCGTAGTAGATCTCTAGGTATCTCTAAGGATTTTTTTATACAAAATTATTTGCCATGTTTAGAAATTGATCTTAACGTGCCTCCACGAGTACCTTTCGAGGCATTTTTTGGTAGTGACATTAATCAAGTAAGGTTAGAAATCGGATTTGGAAGAGGAGAGAATTTGCTTCATCGCGCTCTTTTAATGCCTCATTCTGGGTTTATTGGCGTAGAGCCATTTATGATGTCTATGGTAAAGTTTATTAAAAATTTACAAGAAAAAAATATAAATAATATTCGTGTTTATAATGATAATGCTGTAAAGCTTTTGGACTGGTTACCTAATACCAGTATTGATGATATTTACCTTCTTTATCCAGATCCTTGGCCTAAAAAAAGGCATTGGAAACGGCGTTTTATATCTGAGATTAATCTTAATAGATTTTCTAGAGTTTTGAAACCAGGTGGGGTATTTTATTTCGTTTCTGATGTAGAGAGTTATATAAATTGGACTCTATTAGCTTTTTGTAATCATCTTTCTTTTCAGTGGCTTGCAGAAGAAAGTTTAGATTGGTCTCGTCCATTTCCAAATTGGACTAGTACTTATTACGAAGCCAAAGGAAAGCTTTCAGGGAGAACTCCAACGTATCTTGCATTTCAGCGTGTTTAATCAGAGGTGTTTTACACCATCTTTAGTGAAGAGTAACAGTTTTTAATTTTTCTTCAGCAGCTTTGAAAAATGTAGAAGATCGGTTACCAGTGAACAGAATAGGGGTTCCATCCGCTCCAAATAAAGCCCATAAATCCAGATCAGGATCAATATTTTCAGCTACATTTGTAAAGTGACGAAGAATTTCGTGAGAGCATATTTTACGAATATATGCTAGTTTCCCGATTCCTAAATGAGCAAATTCTATTTGAGATAAATTCGTGGTTATTTGTTGTAATAACATTGTCTTTGCTTCTTTCTTTTATTTGCATAGATATGTTCTTCTATACTCTATATTGATAAAGAAAAAACATTAATATTCTTTATATCAGAAAAAGCGCAAGCTTTATAGATTATAGTCGATATTACAATCAACAATTTTCTATGTGATTGTTAAGTCAAAAAATAGGATCATTTTTTGTAAAGGTGAAAAGATTTTTTATTGATAATAGATACTTCTATGCTTTTATAAGCATGGTCAATAAGAAGTTTTAAATTATTAGTACATAGCCTTTATTGTCTAGACATATGGATTTTTAGATAAACGAAAGTGAATCCTGATAGGAATTCCAGGTAAATTAAAGTCAATACGCATCCTATTGATTAAATATCGTACATATGACTTTGGAATATCTACATTGCAAGTACAAAATATTATAAAGGAAGGTGGCCTTGATTTCACTTGTGTAATGTACTTTAGATGTCTTCGGCGACCTGATACAGATGGAGGTGGATTTTTTTCTTGAGTCATATTTAGCCAATTGTTAAGTTGGCTCGTTGAAATATGTTTGTTCCATAAATCCTTGCTGTTTATAATAGATTGCATTAACTGATCTAATCCTTCTCCTGTTTTGCTTGAAATAGTTATTATATGAATTCCCTGTGCTTGAAATAATGTATTCATGACTTTTTGGTGTAAAGCCATAAATCTTTCTTCACGATTCTGAATAACGTCCCATTTGTTAAATGCTAAAACAGTAGCTTTTCCTTCGGATAGAGCAGAAGTGATAATACGAAAATCTTGTCTTTCAATTTCATTTGTTGCATCCAAAACAACAACAACTACTTCAGAAGAGCGTATCGCTTTTAAGCTATCTTCTATAGACAGTTTTTCTATTTTTTCGGTAATTCTACTTTGACGACGTATACCTGCGGTATCAAAAATTTGTACAGAGTAGTTTTTCCAATTCCATTCAATGTTGATTGAATCGCGAGTAATTCCTGCCTCATCTCCTGTTAAAAGACGATCTTCTCCAAGGAAATGGTTTATAAGAGTAGATTTCCCAACATTTGGTCGTCCAACTACTGCAATACGAAGTAATTTTTCTTCAGCGTGGAGTGTTTTGTCGTCAGTATTATGCCTGGGAATGGCGAATATTTTATTAGTAAGATGTTTATTGTTATTAATTTCTTCTAAAATGGCGTCATGTAAGTCAAATATACCCTTTCCATGTTCAGCTGAAATTACTACAGCCTTTCCAAATCCAAGAGAAAAGGCTTCATAAGAATTATTTTCTGAAAAAAACGCTTCTGCTTTGTTATAAACAAGAATTATTGGTTTATTTTTTTTTGTGTAGCATCTGAGCAACTGTTCTGTCGTAAGGAGTTACTCCAACTTTACAATCTACCACAAAAAGAGCTAAATCCGCTTCATGGAGCGCTATTTCTGTTTGTTTGCACATCCTTCTTATAAGTGTTTTAGGCTTACTTTCTTCGAGACCTGCTGTATCAATAATATTAAAATTAACGTCGCCTATTTTTGTTACACCATAACGTCGATCACGTGTTAGATTCGGTACATCACCTACAAGTGCTAGTTTTTTTCCAACAAGACGGTTAAAAAGCGTGGACTTTCCTACATTAGGAGACCCAACAATTGCGATCATAAAAGTCATCGTTGATCTATTTTATTTACCAGAAGCTTGAATATTACTGAGCATCATTTGAGCATGACTCACGACTCCGGAAGGAGGATTCTTATCTTTTATAATTTTTTGGAGGGTTTCTTTTGCAGTTTTAATATCTCCGGTTTTGAGAGCTGCAAGACCTAGTGCTTCCCTTGCAGAATAACGTAATGGGTTATTAGGAGTATCTAGATTCTTTAAAACTGCTATTGCCTGTGGATATTTTTCAATACTGATGAAAAGCCAAGAAGAATGTAGCCTTGCGATATCACGAATAACATTAGGAAAAGAGATATCATTAAAAACTTCAGAAAACTTTTCTATACTATCTTGTATTCTTCCCATACGAGCTAATGTGGATGCAGTGTACATACGTGACATCATGTCATAAGATTTGTTATTCTTGGAAGATATATCTTTAAAAGCAGCAAGGGCTTTTTCTAACTTATTTTCATTAGAAAGTTTTATTGCTTCTATAAGAGCATCTCCTATTTTATCATTCTTATTTTGTTCCCAATATGTATACCCAAACCAACTTGCTATCATAAGAAGAAATAACATTAATAAACTAACAATTATAAGAACATATTTATGCGATAAAAATCGTATCCTTCCAATAGACATTTGATTTTGAAGTTCTCTAATATTAGTTCCCTCCTTAATTACCATTTCCTTCTCCAGCGTTCTATTCAATACATCAATGCAGTATTTTTTATTTTAGAAATAAGAGGAAATTATCTAAGGAACAGTGAGCTATACAATAATGTTTAAAACTTTTATATTTAGATAATTAACCTAATGTTTATTAATTTTTCTGTCTAAGTATATAATTTAACAGTATATAATATATGTATTATAGCAGTCAATTGGGTATTGAATTGCCTGAATTTTCAGGAAGCTTTTTTCATCAGGAGTTAATTTTAGATTTTTGAACTATAATCAAAGATTTTGAGAGGATGAGAGATTTTTGGTAAAAATTAGAAATTCTTAATACACTCCATTTTTATTTTTAAAAAGTCGAATTATGAACACAGTTTATTAATTCCTGTTGCTTGTTTTAAAAGATTAATAAAGATAATAATCGTCTAAGTTTTTATTAGAGGAAAAGAAGTGTATGACTATAACAGCTCCTTGGACAGTTAAAAAACCTACTGCGATTTTAGTCCTTGAGGATGGAAGTGTAATTGAAGGTAAAGGATTTGGAGCCATAGGGTCCGTGCAGGCTGAGGTTTGTTTTAATACAGCTTTGACGGGATACGAGGAGATTTTGACGGATCCTTCTTATGTAGATCAGATAGTAACCTTTACTTGTCCACATATCGGTAATGTCGGAGTTAATAATGAAGACTGCGAAACCCTATTTTCTGGTAGTTTTAAAGGTCCTGTCGGTCTTATTATTAAGGCAGATATTACAGAACCTTCTAATTATCGTTCGGTTTCCCATCTCGATATTTGGTTAAAAGAACATGGTATTATTGGCTTATCAGGTGTAGATACAAGGGCACTTACTATTTGGATACGTAAAAAAGGAGTACCGAATGCTGTTATTGCTCATCATCCATCAGGAGATTTCGATATTGGCGCTCTTAGAGAGCGAGCAAAAATTTGGTGTGGTTTGAAAGGTTGTGATTTAGCAAAGGTTGTAACTTCAGAACAGAATATAAAATGGCTGGAACGTTCTTGGCAATGGAATAAAAAATATTCATTGTTATGTGAAAATGATGTTAAATGTCATGTTGTTTGCATTGATTATGGTGTTAAGCGTAATATATTGCGAGTATTGGCTAATTTAGGTTGCAAAGTTTCAGTTGTTACTGCAAAATCGTCCTTTGAAGAAATTATGGCACTTACTCCTGATGGGGTTGTATTATCAAATGGTCCTGGTGATCCTTCTGCTATGATTGATTATGCTCTTCCTGTTATTCGTAAGCTTATTGATACAGGTTTGCCAATTTTTGGTATTTGTTTAGGGCATCAACTCTTAGGATTAGCGCTTGGAGCTGTGGCTAAGAAGATGCATCAAGGACATCATGGTGCTAATCATCCTGTTAAAAATTGTATAACAGGAAAAGTAGAGATTGTATCTATGAATCATGGCTTCACAATAGATTCAAGCACTTTTCCTAAAGGGGTTGAAGAAACTCATATTTCACTTTTTGATGGAAGCAATTGCGGTTTGCGTCTTGTTGATAAGCCGGTTTTTTCGGTGCAATATCACCCAGAAGCTTCTCCTGGTCCTCAAGATAGCTATTATCTTTTTAGTCTTTTTATGGAAAATATTTTAGAAAAAAAGCAAAAATCATGATACTAAGTGATGTATTTTATACCGGGAAAGAAGCATATTTTCTTCTGGTTTTATTCATCAATCCGGCTTCTTCCTTAACGGTTGAAAATATGTAATTATTCATTATGTGTATTATGTTGTTATATCAGGTCTTACATTTAAGAGAAATCCAAAATTTCTATGGTAAGTTTATATTTTTATTTCTTCAATTCTGTTGTTTAAAAACCCTAAGGCCAAGTGGCCTGATATCATTTTTAATGCTTTCTCACCAAAGATTTCACGTCGCCAACCAGATAAAGCTATAACATTAGCTTTATCTCCTTCTGTAGCAATCTTTTCAAGATCATTCCCATTGGCAATTAATTTTGGTGCAACTTTGTTTTTTTCACAGGTAAGTTTTAAGAGTACTTTTAAAAGTTCAGTAGCTGCTGTTGATTCTTCAGAATAAGGTGTTTTATATGATGGTTGAGGCATTTCATTTATAGGAAGTGCAAGTGCAGTGTTGACTGCTTCTATAATTTTTTTGCTTTGATCAGAGTGTTTCCAACTACCATGAATAGATCGCAATTTTTCTATATCTTTAGACGTTCTTGGTTGTTGTTGTGCAATTTCAATAAGGGTTTCATCTTTGATAATTCTATTTCGAGGTACGTTTTGTGATCGTGCTTCATGTTCGCGCCAAGTTGTGATATATTTTAAAACAGCTAATTCTTGTGGTTTTTTTAGACGATTTTTAATGCGTTTCCATATTTCTTCAGGAGGGAGATTGTAAGTTTGAGGATTTTCTAAGATAGACATTTCTTCTTTTAACCATTCACTTCGTTTGGTTTGTTCTAATTCAGCTTTGAGGATGGTATAAATCTCACAGAGATAAGTTACATCTGCTAATGCATAATCGAGCTGTTTAGAAGATAATGGTCTTTGGTGCCAGTTAGTAAATCGGGATGATTTGTCAATCTGTTGGCCGAGAAGCTTTCTCACAAGAGTATCGTACGATATTGATTCTCTAAAGCCGCAAACCATAGCAGCAACTTGAGTATCAAAAATGGGTGTAGGAATCTGACGACTCATATGAAAGATAATTTCAATATCTTGTCGTGCAGCGTGGAAAACTTTTACGATGGAAGGGTTAAGCATCAAATTAAAAAAAGCGCTTAAATTGATTTCAGAATCTAGTGGGTCTATAATAATTCCCATCTTTGGCGTGGCTATTTGTATTAAGCACAACTGTGGCCAAAAAGTAACATCTCGTAAAAATTCTGTGTCTACCGTTACAAAATTCGATTTTGTGAGTTCAGCACAGGCTAATTCTAGCTCAAGAGTTGAGGTAATTATCATCATTAATAATTTTATATATTAAAATATTGTTTTGTTGTTAAGCTACGCGGATATAGCTACTCATTCCAGATTTCTGCTGTTCAATAATATCGCAATGAAATACCCAATCTCCTAACTTATCAGCTACAACTGCGAGACGAACCTTTTCATCCGGAAGTATTAGATATGTATCAGAAAAATATGGTTTTACTTGTTGAATAGAAGAATAGATTGGTTTGAGCAATAAACCATGTAAATGCAAAGGATGGGCTTGGGGTGTAGGGTTGTCAATATTCAGTACGTAGGTCTTTCCTATTTTCATTTCAGCAAGAGGACTTAAATCGTTCCCCCAAGGGTTCTCGTTTCTTCCCCAGAAAGAGTTCCTTGATGAATTACCTATGTTATTATTTTGTAGATTTTTTTCTTCTATAGAAGCAAGTGTAAAAGATATTTCTTTTAAAGAAGATAGATCAGGCTCAGGAAGTTGGTTAGGAGTTAGAGGGCCGAGGTCATTTAAGTGTCTTTTTAGAGATGAGCCTATAGCACGAAAGGACGAAATTTTTGAGGGTTTTTTCCCTCCTATATCCCATAGTTGAGCTATATCCCCTTCATTAGGTATAAGCATTGCGAGATCTATCCTTTGCCCAGGAGCAATCATTAGATGTTCGAGCACAAAATCCTCTTTTATAGGATAACCGTCTAATGCGATTACTTTTGCTTGAGCCCCTTTTAGCTTTAATCTTATTATACGTTTTGTATCAGTAGAAACAATTCTAACCCTTGTAAAGCCATTGGTTGGTATATCATATTGCGGTTCTTTTTTCCAATTTGTTAATTGTATGGCTTCTAAAGAGCTATATTCATTAGATTTGTTGGCATTAAATTCTATGAATTGCGCATTTTTATCAAGATGCCAGTCACGAATATTGAGGATGATTTCTTCATCAAATTTAGGATCTTTAGGATCTTCTACAACTACAACAGCTGTTAATCCCCGATCCATTTGTGTTAGTGCATTACCATGTGGATGGCACCAGAATGTTCCTCCATCAGGAGGGATAAAAGTGTAATCAAATACATCGTTAGGATACACATAAGACTGCGTTAAGAACGGTACACCATCCATGTTGTTAGGAATACGTAATCCATGCCAATGAATGGTTGTTGGTTCTCCAATACCATTATATAAACGTGCATGGAATTTTTTTCCGCGCTGCATTTTTATGACTGGTGGTATGTTATTATTACCATACACCATAATACCTTGAGTGTGATTTTTTTCTGTCAGTAAAGCGCTAATAATACGTGTTTCTAACTTTAGAGGCTCATAATCAAGAGGAGAGGATTGTACTTTTTTCTTTCCTAGGTATCCATATATTGCAGCGGCTGTGCTGCCTATTATAAATTTACGTCGATTTATATACATAAATTACCTTATTAATTGTATTCTTTAATAGAATTACTATAACCGATTATAATTGTCATCTATTTTTAAATATCTACTAAAATAGTTTTTAGTATAATTTGACTTAAGAATGTTTGTTAGGTATGCCTTCTTTTATGTAAGTTTTTATATTTTACGTTTTTATATTTAAGGATGTTATTTCAAGTGAAGTTTCTGGATTGATTGTTATGCATCGTTATCGTAGTCATACATGTGGTGCTCTTAGGAAATCTGATGTGGATTCGACTGTTCGAATTTCTGGTTGGGTTCATCGAGTTCGTGATCATGGTGGTGTGCTTTTTATTGATTTGCGAGATCATTATGGCATAACACAAATAGTAGTACAACCTGATTCGGTATGTTTTAAGATTTCTGAGACTGTGCGTAGTGAGTGGGTTATTCGCGTTGATGGTGTTGTTAAGGCGCGAGCTCATGAGGCAATTAATTTTAATATGGTTACTGGTGAAATTGAACTTTATGCTCAAGATATAGAGATTATTTCTGTAGCTATAGAATTACCATTACCAGTATTTGGTGAGCCAGATTACCCTGAAGATATACGGTTTAAATATCGCTTTCTTGATTTGCGGCGTGAAACGCTACATAGCAATATTGTTAAGCGTACACAAATTATCTCTGCAATGCGTACATGTATGGAAAAAGCAAATTTTCTTGAATATTCCACACCAATTCTAACGGCATCTTCTCCAGAAGGAGCGCGGGATTTTTTGGTTCCAAGCAGGATTCATCGTGGTTCTTTCTTCGCTCTTCCTCAAGCTCCTCAGCAATATAAGCAGTTGTTAATGGCTTCTGGATTCGACCGATATTTTCAAATTGCACCTTGTTTTAGAGATGAGGATCCTAGATCTGATAGGTTGCCTGGTGAGTTTTATCAACTTGATCTGGAAATGAGTTTTGTTGAGCAGGAAGATATATTAGTAACTATTGAGCCTGTAATACGTAGTATATTTGAACAATTCGCGGTAAACAGGAAAGTAAAGTCAAAATTTCCAAGAATTTCTTATGATGATGCAATTCGAAAATATGGATCAGATAAACCAGATTTACGTAATCCAATTATTTTAGAGAATGTTACAGAATATTTTAAAAATTCAGGCTTTAAAATATTTTCTAATATGATTTCATCTGATCCAAAAGTTGAGGTTTGGGCAATTCCTGTTAAAGCTAAGTGTAGTCGTGCTTTTTGTGATCGCATGAATTTATGGGCTCAAGAACAAGGATATCCTGGTCTTGGTTATATTTTTTGGCGCTATGAAAATGATCTTCTGGAAGGGGCAGGGCCTGTAGCCAAAAATCTGGGATCAAATTGTACAAATGCATTGCGTACTTATTTAAATTTAGATAATGGTGAGGCGTGTTTTTTTGTCGCAGGAAACCCTTCAAAATTTTATAAGTTTATTGGTGAAACCCGTAATTATATTGCTCAGGAATTAAACCTTATTAATAATGATTTCTTCGAATTTTGTTGGGTTTTAGATTTTCCATTTTATGAATGGAATGAGGAAGAAAAGAAGTTAGATTTCGCTCACAATCCTTTTTCTATGCCACAAGGAGGTATGAAAGCTTTAGAGCAGGGTGATCTCCTATCTATAAAGGCATTTCAGTATGATTTGGTCTGCAATGGATTTGAAATTGCTTCAGGCGGCTTACGCAATCATAAGCCTGATTTGATGATTAAAGCATTTAATAATGTTGGTTTAAGTCAAGAAGTTGTCGAGGAACGCTTTGGAGCATTATATCGTGCTTTTCAATATGGCATGCCGCCGCACGGTGGCATGGCAGCAGGTATTGACAGGATAGTGATGCTTTTAGTTGGTGCTAAAAATCTTCGAGAAATATCATTGTTCCCAATGAATCAAAATGGTCGTGATGTTCTTACAGGTGCGCCTACATCAGTTATGCCAAGCCAGCTTAAAGATTTAGGCTTGCGTATTATACAAGACTTTAAAACATAAAATTTAATCATTTTATGGAATTTTTATTCGTTTAGATTATTATGAGGGAAGCTTAAGTTAAAAAAGCATATATTCCTTGCTTTTGATATATTAATAAAATTTAAGAGCAGATAAAATTTACTAAAATACGTATAACTGCAATCATCAATTTTAATCATTTTGTATGATCATAAGCTCTTTTAATAAAGAAATGTTCTTATAAAGATTTATAATAATACTTTTTGTTTATTTTATACTCCCACAGTAGGCTCTTCTAACTCTTCTGAAGTTGGTGCTACAATTGTGGCTATAGTAAAATTATCCTGTGACACAGGAGAAACATCATTTGGTAACTCTATGTCTGAAATATGTATATTATCGCTAATTTTTAGAGAGCTGAGATCGACTGTAATGAAATTAGGGATATTATTGGTTGGACATCTTAACTCGATTTCATGGCAAACAATATTGAGAATGCCGCTTTGTTTGATTCCAGGGGATTTGTCTTCATTTATAAAGTGTATAGGAACTTGCACTGATACCTTTGAGTTTTCAGAAATGCGTAAAAAATCAACATGAATTATGGAGTCGGTTACAGGATTTAGCTGATAGCTCTTTGGAAGAACAAGAACCTTATTTCCTTCAATATTGACGGTTAAGATGGTGGTCATGAATCCGCCATTATTTAATCTCTTTACGATTTCTCGAGTAGACAATGATATAGATGTAGGGGGTTTCTTGTCTCCGTAAATTACAGCAGGAATAAGATTTTTTCTACGAAGTTCTCGGGAAGAGCCCTTACCAACTTTTCCTCGATGCTTTGCATCAAGCTCGTAATATTTTTTCTCCATCATATTATTTCCTTTCATTTGCTTTTAAATAGTCAACCTTACAAAATTAGGAATGGAGATTACAAAGAAAGATCCATCATGTTTAAACCTGTGTTATTTGAAGAAAAGATCTAAGTGTGTATAATATATATTTCTTAATATGATTAATACATCAATCTTTAAAATTGACAATACATAAAAAAATAAAATCCAGTATACGTTCAATAGTATAAAAGAATTTTTAAGATAACTATTTTATAATACGTGTTCACTAAACTTACTTAAACTTTACGTATGAAACGTCGAAAAAATCTTTAAAATTATTATTAAACTGTTTATTAACTTTTAAAACATTCGAAAATAATTACTTATAAAAATCCTAAATAAAAATAATTTTTTACTTATGCTGCAACTTCTTGGCTTCCGTCTACAGATTTCTTTTGATTAGATCCTTTGGACAGATTTATTTCAATTAAACGAACTGCTTCTGTTTCAGATATGTGGTTTACTGCGGCTATTTCTCTAACCATCCTGTCTAGGGCAGACTCATAGAGTTGACGTTCGGAATATGATTTTTCAGGTTGATTGCTTGTTCGATGCAGGTCACGTACAACTTCTGCAATAGCTATTAAGTCTCCAGAGTTTATCTTTGCATCATATTCTTGAGCCCGACGAGACCACATTGTCCTCTTTACACGTGCTTTTCCTTGCACTAATCTTAAAGCTCGCTCTATAAATTGAGTTTCTGAGAGCTTTCGCATTCCAATATTTATTGCTTTACTCACCGGGACCTTAAGGCACATTTTGTCTTTATCAAATGCAATGACAAAATACTCTAGTCTCATTCCTGCAATTTCTTGTTCTTCTATCGCTGTAATAGTTCCAACACCATGAGCTGGGTAAACAATGGACTCTCCAGTTTTGAATCCTTGGCTGACTGCAGCCTTCTTTTGTTTATAAATCATTCCAAACACCCTCCTTACGCACTAAACATCATTTTTGATATCAGAATTAACACCCATGACAAAAGAAAATGCTAGCTAATTACATGAAACATTCAGAGAATCATTCTAATCACCTAAAAAGCCGCATAAAAAGCTTTATAAATAAAATAATAACACTCTGTTTTATAACGAAACAGCCTATACCACAGAGGTAACGTATATCAGAAAAAAATGTAAATCAATAGTTAACTTTTAAGCCCATTAAATTAATCAAGTAATGGTTAATTACTATTGGTCATTTGCTCCCGGGTTGGGAGAAAAATAATTTTCGTATTTGTTCTCAACCCCATCCATTTTTTTTGCATCGGGTAATGGTTCATGTTTAGTTGTTATGTTTGGCCATTTATTAGAAAATTCTGCATTTATTTTTAGCCACATATCAAGTCCAGGTTCGGTATCAGGCTTAATTGCGTTTATAGGGCATTCAGGTTCACATACGCCGCAATCTATACATTCATCAGGATTTATAACGAGGAAATTTTCGCCTTCATAAAAACAATCCACAGGACATACTTCTACACAGTCTGTATACTTGCAGCAGATGCAATTTTCAGTGACTACATATGTCATTGGCAGCTCCGTTTTTCGTGGTATAAATATGATTATGCTATCTATTATAGATTATGTTCTTTTTCGTTGTATTTATATAAAAACTGTCTTTATGCTTGCTATATTTTTTTAAACCTTATCATTAATTTTTAATGCTTAAAAAATATTTTGTCATGTGAATTAATGTAAAGATAACCGAAAAAAACCATTTTTTATTTTTGTAAGTTAAAAAACTGATTTTCAGTAATGTTTATACTATGTATAGTATGTTTTTATAATTTTTAAATGAAGAGATTATCAAAAGATAACAGTTTTCATTTATGAATGTAAGTTGATAAAGCTTGCATTTTTTTAATTTTTATTTAAAATTTCATCCCTAAGTATAAAGTTCTTTTTTAAAGATTTAGTGTTGATTATGAGCTTATTATCTTTAATAATTAGAAGTATTTTTATACAACTACTCTCTTTTGGAGTTTGTTGGAGTGGCAGGTGCTATTTTATTTTCAGAAGTGAAATTTTAGTTGCATTTTTAAAGGTTTCTAATCAATAAAGAGTATTTTTTGACAAGCTTTCTTTTTTTAATCAATCGATAGGAATTTAAGATTTAAAGTGTAGTTTTTAACAGTAGATGGCTCGTATTAATGAGCTTTAGGGTTTTTGGGTTTATGATGTTTTAAAGTTCTTGCGCTGTAATTTAAATATGTAGCCAATCATGTTGGTCTACAGTATTTGAAAAATATTGTAAATTCTGCAAAATTTTTTATAACACAAGGAGTATCTTGCTTGGTTAAGGCACTGAAGCTAATATAATTAGATGTTGTTTAACTGGATATATGATTTTTCTTCATGGGTTGGTCTTGCTACCTTAATTATTCTTGAGATTGTCCTCGGTATAGATAATCTGATTTTTATTACAATTCTTGCTGATAAGTTACCTCAATTTCAAAGATACAAGGCATTGATTTTTGGACTCTTGTCTGCAATGCTTATGCGTATTGCTTCGTTGGTATTTATATCTTGGGTTGTTACTTTAAAACAACCAATTTTCTTTGTTTATAATTTTAACTTTTCTGGGCGTGATATTATTTTAGTAATTGGTGGTTTATTTCTCCTTTTTAAGGGGACTATGGAATTACATGTGCGCTTAGAAGGTCCAGATGATTTTGATGAAAAAAGAAAATTTATCCATCCTGTTTTTTGGCAAGTAATTGTGCAAATAGTTGTTCTGGATGCAATCTTTTCTCTTGATAGTGTTATTACTGCAGTTGGAATGGTGCAGAATTTAGAAGTGATGGTTATCGCTATTGTTGTATCCGTTCTCATGATGATGGCGGTTTCAAAACCAATAATAGGTTTTGTCTCTCGTCACCCAACTGTGGTCATTCTTTGTCTTGGATTCCTTATGATGATAGGTTTTTCTCTTATTGTTGAAGGATTCGGATTTCATATTCCTAAGGGATATTTATACGTTGGTATTGGTTTTTCAATTATCATTGAGGGTTTTAACCAGATAGCCAGGCGTAATCGTGAGCGGATTATTATTACTTCAAATTTGCGTGCCAAAACGGCTGATACAGTACTTCGTTTGTTAGGTGGTAAGCGAGTACAGCAATCAAGTCTTAATATTAAGGCTGAAACTCTTGAAGAGCAGGAAAATAATATGCAAGTTTTTTCTGAAGAAGAAAAAGATATGATTCAAGGAGTTTTGACTCTTGCTGATCGTCCTGCAAAGTCAATCATGACTCCTCGGACAGATATCGTATGGCTTGATATAGATCATTCTTCTAAAGATTTACAACGACAAATTCTTGAGTTAGGTCATTCTCGTTTTCCTGTTGCTAGAGGCAGTCTTGATACTTTTATTGGCGTAGTCTCAGCACGGGATTTACTTCGGGATCTTCTTGAACATGGAAAAATCAACCCAGAGCAATCCATCAGGCAGCCTTTAATGGTTCATGAGAGTACTAGTGCTTTAAAGTTGATGGAGCAGCTTCGTAAATCATCTCAAACAGTAGCCATGGTGTTAGATGAATATGGAGCTTTAGAAGGAATGGTTACGCCTGCTAATATTCTAGAAGCTATTGCTGGTGAATTTCCTGGAGAAGACGATGAAAAACTTGATATTGCAGCAGCAGAGGATGGTTCATTAACAGTTGATGGTTGGATTGATGTGCGTCATGCTTCAAAACTTTTTGGTATTAATCTTGTAGACGAAGATGATCGCTACTCTACTTTAGCTGGGTTTATTCTCTGGAAACTTGGACATTTGCCTCAAGAAGGAGAGTTTTTTACAGAAAAATATCTTAAATTTGAGATTGTAAAACTTAATGGACGTAATATTGATCGTGTAAAAGTTAGTAGGTTGTGATGTCATTATGTATATAAAGTTAATGTTGGTATAATTGAAGTGTTATATTCTTATGATAAAATTACTTAAAGCTAGTTTTTATGCTAATGTTTTCAGAATTGATTGTGTTCAATTAAAGTTTTAGAAGAGTTTTTTAAAGATTAAATTATGATTAAGATAGATCATCCAGATACAGTTATCATTATTGATTTTGGGAGTCAGGTAACTCAACTTATTGCTCGTCGTGTCCGTGAAGCGAAGGTTTATTGTGAAATTGTTCCATTCCAGAATGCGTCTGTTTCGTTTAAAAGTTTGAAGCCAAAAGCAGTTATTCTTTCAGGGAGTCCTGCTTCCGTATACAATCAAGGAAGTCCACATATTCCACAAGAAATATTTGATTCAAAAATTCCTCTTTTAGGAATTTGTTATGGACAACAAGTGATGTGTATGCAATTAGGAGGAAAAATAGAAAGTTCTTCTAAACGCGAATTCGGTCGTGTATTCATTAAAATGAAAAAAGAGTGTTCTTTAACTAAAGATCTTTGGAATAAAGATGAGCATTATCAAGTTTGGATGAGCCATGGAGATCGAATTACAGCTATTCCTAAAGGATTTGAGGTAATTGCAACTTCAGATACTGCTCCTTTTGCTTTCATTGCTGATGAGAATAGAAAATATTATGCTGTTCAGTTTCATCCTGAAGTAGTTCATACACCCGATGGTGCAAAATTGATATCAAACTTTTTACACAATGTGGTTGGTATTCAAAATTATTGGACCATGTCAGACTATCGTAGTAAAATTGTTAATGCAATTAAAGAAAAAGTAGGAAACAATAAAGTAATTTGTGCATTGTCAGGAGGAGTTGATTCTTCAGTGGCTGCATTACTTATACATGAGGCAATAGGTAAAAATCTTACATGTATTTTTGTGGATCATGGATTTATGCGTGAAAGCGAAGCCGCTGATGTTGTTTCTATGTTTGAAAAATATTATGGCTTTCCATTAATTTCTGTGGATGCTTCCCAGCGTTTTATTCATAAATTAGCAGGCATTAGAGATCCTGAGCTTAAGAGAAAAATAATAGGGGGTTTATTTATTGAAGTTTTTGAAGAAGAGGCAAAAAAGCTTGATGATGTAAAATTCCTTGGACAAGGTACAATATATCCAGATGTTATTGAGAGTGTTTCTTTTAATGGGAGTGTTTCGTCTGTTATAAAATCACATCATAATGTTGGAGGTCTTCCTGAACATATGAATTTACAATTGGTAGAACCAATTCGTGAACTTTTTAAAGATGAAGTACGTTTACTTGGAAAAGAAATGGGGTTGCCCAAGGATTTTGTGAGACGACATCCATTTCCAGGGCCAGGTCTTGCTATTCGTTGTGTTGGCATGGTTACACAGCATAAAATTGAAATTTTACGTAAAGCGGATGCAATTTATCTTAATGAAATTGTTAAAGCTGGTCTTTATGATAAAATATGGCAGGCATTTGTTGTATTGCTTCCAGTGAAAACTGTTGGAGTTATGGGTGATGAACGAACGTATGAATATGTTTGTGCACTTCGTGCTGTAACATCCATAGATGGTATGACTTCTGATTTTTATCATCATGATATGAGCTTTTTAAGCCATGTTTCTAATCGTATTGTTAATGAGGTAAAAGGTGTTAACAGAGTAGTGTACGATATAAGTTCAAAGCCACCTGCAACAATTGAGTGGGAGTAAATTTTGATACTACAAAATAATGTGCGTATTCAATATAGCGAGAATGTCTAATAAACCCAAAGCATTGATTAATCAGTATTTCAGAGAAGCCTATTATAGTATTAAGAGGGAGACGAATCTCATTACTAACGTAAGCTAATAAAGATCTTTTTTGATCAATAGATTCTTCTTCTACCTGTTGAGTTTTATACAGCTTCTTCATTGTGTTTTAATTGAACGACATCTTGTAATGTAGCATAGTAACCAGAAGAAGATAAAAGTTTTTTTATAGTTAAAAAAATTGGAATTGAATCGCCATTTGCTTTACGCCCAAAGACTTCTTTCCACTGATTTAAAAGGTGAAAGGCATTATCGGTAGAAATATCATCAAGATAATCAGTTATAATTTTTTGACTCTCAGAAGAAAAGAGTATTGTAAAAGATTTTCCATTTATTTCTTCTGATGTATAGTTAAAAAGCAAGGTGGCAGGGTGATTTATGGACTGGATTTTTCTGTCAGGGCTTATAATAACTATACCATTTGATGCAGTTTCCAAGATGGAGTTCAGCTGAGTTATTTCAGTTTCGAGCGCATGTATATAAGCTTTTATTCTTTTTTCGTATTTTGGAGCGATATTATTAGGTTCATGATATTCATATTCTTCAATGAGAGGAACAACTGTTAGGCTCAATAACTTTTGTCCTTCCCACAATATTGAATGTAAACGAACTGATACGGGAATAAATGTACCATCAGAACATAGAATTGAGATTGTACTAGAGTGTTCGCTATTTTTTTGTGAATGTTGAGGTTCTAATAATTTCGATAATCCTCCTGCAGTTTCAATCTCTTCATGCGATTTATAGCCAGTAAGTATAAGGAAAGCTAAATTTGTGTAGTATATACGGTGACCGGAATATATAAGTAAAGGTATGGAAATACTGTCAATATTATCTACAGAGAGACCGTAACCTTCGTGGACCCATTTTGGTAATTTGACACTGCAATTTGATTTATATTTAAAGGTCTCTTTTTGAGAGGATTGATTTTTTTCTATAGGTTGATGAAGGGCTGTGGTTTCTTGTGTGTTGATTTGTTTGTTATGCGTATTTGTATTCGGTGTTGAATTGAGTACATCAGAGTTATCATTTTTTCGTAGATGGTTGCTACTATCTTCAAGAGCATCTTTTCCAGAATGACTTAATGTATCAAAGTTCAGCATCTGATATTTAGAAAACAAAATTATTTTTTCTGATATATCATCAGAATTTGAAAGGAAAGGATTTTGTTGTTCTAGTAATGAGAGTTCTTTTTTATCTTTTATCTCTTTAGGTATCAGAGAAAAGCTCGTATCTTGAGGAAGATTTGCGTTTGTTTCGTAAGAATATTTTACTTTTATTTTCTCTGCAAGAGAATTAAAAATATTGTTTATCATAAGACCAGTTTTGAGTGAATCAGTGATGGCTTCAGAAATTCGGATAATGCCAAAGCCTCTAAAGCCATCAAATTTACGGTCGCGCGTGTATGTTGGAAGAGCAGCAAAATCTATCGGAACTTTTAGGTCAGTATTTTCTATAGGCCAATATGTGTTTTCTATTGACCATGTATTTTGCTGTTTTAATAATTCAGGAATGTGTCCTTCAGGATCTAAATTTAGAATAACATTTAAGTCATTGAAATTAATGCCAATAATACTTGCGGCATATGGGCCAATTGTTTCAGGGAGTTCTTTTGAAATTTCACAGAAGCATGTTTGTGCATTAACTTTCCATACGAATCTAACTACTCTTGGTTGTGCATTGAAGGTAAAAGGCGTTTTATTATCTATTTCTTGGTTTAGGTGATCAATTGTATTTATTTTCATTGATTCAAATTCAGTAGATTGTTGTGATTGCATTTTTATCTCTTCTGAGAGAGTCTCTGGGGTTTGTTCTTGGTCATTCATTCCTGTTATTTGTGTTTGTAAATTATCTTTATTTCCAGTATCGAAGTTTTCGAGACTAGATATAGAAATTTCTTTTGTGAGTTCTTTTAAAGAATGAAGAGGATTAGTTTCAGTTTCAGAAGAAAGTGGTAATTCCATTATGTTATTTTGTATGAGAATTGGTTGTTTTATTAATCGTCTGGAACGTTTTTCTGAGCACATAGCCATTAACTGTGTTGCTTCTGAATTCACTTTGAGTTTTATGAAATGAGGAGATGCAGCTATAATCTGACCTTCATTTCCAAGAGCAATAACATTGATATTGGAATTATCAAGACCTAAAATCATATGTTGTTCTTGTGTAATTTTAGGAAAAATTGAATTTTCTAGAGATGCTACTAAGAGAATGACCACTTCATGTTCTTTTAGAGATATCATTTCAACAGTAACTTGTATAAGAAAGTTTTGAAAGTTAAAAGCAATTAACATTATAAAATTGCGTAAATCTCCTGGTTTTTTAAGTTGATTAACGGCTGTTTGTAGTTGTCTGAAATAAACACTGGTATGATTTAGGCCTTTATTTAAAAAATTATAAATTGACGAATACCCAAATAAATTAGCAGCTATTCCATTTGTCCAAAGAAGATTTCTCATGTCTTTAGACAATAAAGCAACGGCTTTCCCTTCTACAAAAGACTTGCGTATCAATGGATGTACAGTGATATCTATGAAAGGGTGTTTCATCATAGGAATTTTTGTACTCTTTTGGTTAAAGTGAAACGAAAAGTAAGATTAATTTAACTGTTCTTTAAATATATTAAATAGATAATAGTTATATTGTTTTGAATCCAGCATTGTTATTGCTAAGGTTTATTTAATTAAGCAATAAGGTTAACGTCATTTTCTTCAGGAAGAAATAAAGGGTTTTTATATTTTGTAAACTGAATTAGCTTGCAGAATTAATTTAACTGTCTTAATCTAAAAGATCTATGTTGTATCATGCGGTTGTAGCTCAGTTGGTTAGAGCGCAGGTTTGTGGCACCTGAGGTCAGTGGTTCAATTCCACTCAACCGTACCATTAATTGATGTTGCATAAAAAATAAATATACAATTTATTTTTCAGTAATTTAATGACAGCTTCTTAATGATCTCAATGAGCAACCCAAATTTAACCCTAAATATTTTACCTTTGGGTCTTTCAATAAATTTTTATCTTTGTAGCCTACATTGGGTTTTCAATAAGCTATTGATTAAATCAAATACATATTTGAAATAGAGTAAGTATTAATATTGAGTTAATGCTAATAACAACTTTATACTATAAGTATATTTTATTGTAATAATCTCTTTTTACAGAAACAGAAATAGATTCCATAGTTTTTATTTTTAAAAATGGTTTATGCTGGAATGATTAATTATCTTCTATCTCAGCCAATAGTACTAGACAACGAAAGGAAGTGATGTATTTTTTAAGTAATAAAATATGATATTGATTGATATATAAATATTTATAGCTAAATTATTTTTTCAATGGTATGTGATTGTTTTAATTAATAAATTAACGTATATCAACTGAAATTAGTTATTAAGAAATGCCTTTAAATATATAATATAAAATTACTTAAGCACTATAAATAGATTTTATTAAAAAAGGAACATAAGCTGATTCGTCATATTGTTTTTTTTACTGCGCCAATTGAACATCATCAATCTGTACTTTCTGGACTGTCAATCCTTACTACTATTCCACACGCACATCTTTTAGAGATAGGGATTAATCTTCGAGTTGATCAATGGAGTAAAGAAATAGACTTTATAGTTTATGGAGAATTTTATGATCAACAAGCTTTAAAAGAATTTAAAGCACATCCTGTATATCAGGAGTCTATTGCTAGAGTTAAATCATTGCGGGACCTTCGCTTATCGGTTGATTATGATACTGAATCTGCAGTAAAGTCTGTCATTTAAAATTATATTTCACTTGGCGTGATACTTAATGAAAATATTGTGTTTTTATATCTTAAGCTGTATTGATAAGGGATAGAGTTAACAGTAAATTTATATTCCCATTTTTAAAGATGTCGTAATTATCTAGAATAAGAGAATTTTTTAAGTAATAAAGACCTGTGATAATATATTTTAATATTTTTATTTTGGGCTTATATATTTTATAGTTTATTTTCAACAGAGTTCCAGAATAAAGAAGCAATATCGTTCCCTCCGAATTTTTGAACCTCACGAATACAAGTTGGTGAAGTAACATTGATTTCAGTGAGATATCCACCTATTACATCGATACCTGTAAAAAATAAGCCACGTTCACGTAAACTTGCACCAATACGTCGGCATATTTCTTGTTCTTGAGAGGTTATTTCTTTTGGTTCTGCCCGTCCCCCAGCATGAATATTAGAGCGATTATCGTGTTCAGCATGTACTCGATTAATAGCACCGACAGGTTCCCCGTCTAAAAGTAGAATACGCGTGTCTCCTTCATGTATTTGAGGCAGGTATGCTTGTACAATAAAAGGTTCTTGGGATATTGTTAGCATAAGTTCTGTCAAAGAGGCAAAGTTGCGATCTTCCTTGGAGAGGTATAATACACCATGCCCACCATTGCCATATAGGGGCTTTAGAATAATATCACCTATTTCTACGCGAAACTTCATAATCTCATCGATATTACGTGAGATCAATGTTGGAGGCATTAAGTCAGAAAATTCAAAAACAAAAAGTTTTTCAGGAGAATTACGTATCCAGAAAGGATTATTAAGGACAAGAGTCTGAGGATGAAGTCGTTCCAATAAATAGGTGCAGGTAATATATGCCATGTTAAAAGGAGGATCTTGACGTATTAGAACGACATCTATTTTTGATAAATCAATGATTTCCGCTTCACCCAGTTCATAATGATTATCTTTGATATCTCGTAGGATCATTGGTTCAGCGTGAGCATAAATCTTGTTATTGCGCATAAAAAGTTGATCAGGTGTATAGTGAAACAATTGATAACCGCGCGTTTGCGCTTCTAATCCTATAGCAAATGTTGCATCAGTATCTATATTAATAGATGAAACATGATTCATCTGAATTGCTATAGTTTTAATCTTTCGCATATCAGTTCCTTAAAACTTTTTTGCCTAAAAATATGATAATAGACTTAAATAATCTAGTAGATAAATCTGATTAATAATATAATTATGTCGGATGCGATACAGTAATAAATATTGCACATCTGTAAGATTACTAAATGCTATTAGCACTTTTTTTCATATATCCGTTAATACAGCTTTAACTCTAAAAAGTTTTTTCCTGACGTCTTGGACTCTCCTAAAAGAAGTTTGATAAAAGATATTCGCAGGAGATTTACGTGTCATGGTTAGAAAAAATTGCCCTGTGGATATGAGCTTCTACTTATGTTGCTTCTTGGTATTGATCTGAGAGGTGTTTATTTTTTCAATATCTCGTAGATTGAAGGGACTGATTGTCTAAGTCCTTTTAAGCAAATTGATTATAGTGTTATATTCTGAAACAGTTATATCTTTTTTGTTATGATATCTCTATTCGTTTTTTTGACGAGTTCTGCAGTGATAGATGAGTTTGGTAACGAGAGATGCAGGATAGAGACAAAAAAGAATGGCATTCTTTTTGAATAATTGATCATGTTTTTTGAACCATAATCAATATGACGTACCTGTAGAATGCTGAAAAGTATAGAGTTTTAAATGGTAAATGATTGATTTATAATCAAAATCATATGATTAAATTTAGTTATATGATAATTTTTATATATCTTTTACATTGAATACTGCTCATTTTTAGTATTGAGATCAATATACAATTGACTTGATTTTTTGATAAACCATTAGGGTATTTTGTTAATAAATAAAAATATTCATACAATATTCGCACAAGCTTAAGCTAATACTTTGAAAAAAGTATTATATTTTATTTTTTGGCTGCAAAAAAAAGTGGACATTTTAAGTCAAATAAAAGTTTTAAGAAACTTCATATCGTTAAGTTGGATTCGTATAGCAATATTAGCTGGGCTCATTGTAGCCTCTGCAAGTTTTCTCTTGCTTGGTAAGGTATTTTTTAACGAGCCGCTATATGAAAGTCTTTATATTAAGCTTGAGAGTTCTGATTTTAATCAAATATCTAGAGCTCTATCTGAGGCTAATATAGGTTTTCGTCCTGGTAATGATGGGTCAAGTATTATGGTGCCGTCGGATATGATTAATAAAGCGCGTCTTCTTTTAGCTTCTCATGGATTGCCAAGTAATTCTAGTTCTGGTTATGAGCTTTTTGATAAGGTAAATTCTTTCGGACTTACTTCTTTTATGCAAGAGATAACACGAGTACGTGCTCTAGAGGGGGAAATTGCCCGTACAATTCAGTCTATTTCTGGAATTACAGCGGCTCGTGTACACATTGTTATGTCTAATACAGGAAATTTCCGATATACACATGCAAAGCCAACAGCTTCCGTAATGATTAGAGCTTCCAGTTCTGTTATCCATAAATCAGCTTCAGCAATTCGGTATCTTGTTGCTTCTGCTGTTCCTGGTCTTGATGTTAGTGGGGTTACTGTTCTCGATTCTACAGGACAGCTTTTATTATCTGGTGATGATACAGATAAAAATAAATTTACGCATTCATTCAATATTATTCAATCTGTTCAACATGAAATTGGTATTAATATTGATAAAGCTTTGGCTCCTTTCCTTGGGATTGGTAATTTCCGTTCTACAGTAATAGCTGAATTAAATACAGATACTCAGAAAATTCAAGAAACAATATATGATCCTGATTCTCGTGTAGAGCGTTCTGTGCATGTTTCTAAAAACATTCAGAAAGTGGAAACGCATCCACAAGATAGTGCAGTTACTGTTGAGCAAAATATACCTCATACATCTGAAGATCATGCAGCGGGTACTCATTCTACAGAGCATTCTGACAAAAAAGAAGAGCAAAGTAATTATGAAATTAATACAAAGAATATTTCTACAGTACATAGCGGTTATAAATTAGAGAGATTATCTATTGCCGTTGTAATCAATAATAAGAGACTTATAGAAATCTTGGGGAAAGAAATAGATCGTACTCAGATTGATTCTTATATTGATAATATTCGCCAAGTTGTTTCTTCTGCTTCTGGTCTTAATGTTAATCGAGGTGATGTTGTAACAATAACACCAATGGATTTTATAGAAGATCAGCTGTTAAACGAAACGTCCACAGAAATAAAAATTATAGATATTTTGTCTCAGCATTTCACAACTATTATTCACTATACAGTTTTTTTGATCATTGTTTTTTTAATTATTTGGTTTGCTATACGTCCGTTGGTGCAAGCTCTTAATAAAAATAATCACCCAGGGTTTTCAAGTGATACTATTCTTAGTGTACCAACAAAGGTTTCTTCAGATATTTTAGAAGGTGCTGATGCTATAGAGAAAGTTCGTTCTTCAAGGGATGATTTTTCTGTCAAAGGCAACAATAATCCTAATGATGATATAAAGGGTAATATTAAAGAAGGTCCTGGGTATCGTCTTTCATATATGGTTGATCTTAATGAAGAACGTTTTGCAAAAATTTTGCGTAAATGGGTTCGATCTGAAACAGATAGTTTGAAATATGATTCCTTGAATCAATCGTAAGTATGAAGTGTATAGAATGAATTTTAAAAAGTTCTGTTTTTTTTAGAGCATATTATTTTTTATTATGGTCTTTATTTAGTATTTAAATAAATTTGTTGTTAAATTATAAGATAGATGGTATACTATAGGTTTTTAAAATAGAAATTAGTGTATTTTTTAATAACATATATAAAAATTTAGTAGTTTATACATATATGCATTGTTCCAAAATTTGTACTAAATATTTTTTATACCGTCGAGGATGACTTCTAATGGGTTTCGCAGGGCGGCACGTAAATATTGATTTGAATATAAATGCAGTTCATCAGTCAACTGTACCAGCAACTCTTCCAACACGTAGAGATTTAGTTGCTCGGATGATTTCTCTTGATCACACAGATTGTTGGCAAACATGGATGTATGCTCTTACTGAGTACGTTGGGGCAAGTTATTTTTTATTAGTTAAATGGCAGCCATTTCAAGAGCAGAAACTTGATTCTGTTGTTAGTTCTGATTGTCCATTTGATTTGGTAAAGTGTATGGCGTTTGGCGGAATGGGTCAAGGAGATATTGGTTCTTTACAGAGATCAGGTGCATTATTCCGTCCATTTTTTTATACTCTTCCAGAGAATGCAAATCCACCTTCATGTATAGATAGACGTTATTGTGCTCTGACATTTGATGTAGAGCGGGTACGTATTGGCCTTATATTATTATTTCCTAAAGGACATATTATTTTACAAGAACGATTGTGGGAAGTAGGTTTATTGGCAGCGTATCAAGCTAATATATTCAAGAATTGTGATATACGTTTGGATAAAGATTTTGAACTCACTGGACGTGAGATAGATTGTTTGATTTGGATTGCTGAGGGTAAAACTAGTGAAGAGATAGCACTAATACTTGGGATTTCTCGTAATACTGTTAACAATTACATTGCAAGCGTTATGAGAAAAACAGCTACAAAGACTCGATCTAATGCTATAGCCTATGCGGTTCGTAATAATATTGTTTGAAGAGGAGTATATGACACAACAACAATCTACTGAATCAAAAGTACCTACTAGTGACACAAGTACAGGAAAAAGATTATCAAGTCAACTAGATGTTTTTTCAAGGTTAACTCTTTTACAAAAGAAGATACGTGCATCTAACTTTATTCTTTATACGATTCAATATGTTCATAATGTCCCAAGGCGTCAACGTCTTATTCGTGAGCTTGGAAATTATGATTCATCAAAAGAGAACATTCCAGATATTTTAGTTGAAGCTTATGGAGATCAACTTCTTCTTCATTTTGACCGTGAGCTTTTGCCTATAACTTGGAGTAAGATAAAGGAAACAAAATTTTCTAAATTACCTGAGCATTTTTCTATGAACTTAGAGGGGGGAATTCTGCCTGTTTCTGGCATTGCTTTTCCTGTGCGTTTAGGTTTTTTGTCTGGAAATGGATATATTGTATTCACTGCAGATCACATTAAACTGAGTAACGAAGTCATTATTGAGGCACATGGAGAATGTTTCCAGATGATGATAGATTTTCTGGAATTTTCTAAACGACGTACTATGTCAAATAGAAATTTAACAGATCGTGAGATTGCTTGCTTACAGTTAGCAGGTGATGGATATATAAGTGAAGAAATTGCCGATAAATTAGATTTATCTATACATACCGTTAATGTGTATCTTGGTTCAGCGACAGTTAAACTTGATGCTGTTAATCGTGTGCAAGCAATTGCTAAAGCTATGAAGCTTGGTTATATATACTAGGAGGTGTACAGGTTTTATCAAGTAAAGATGCCGTGTATTCATCTGATAATAATTTTTATTATCAGATAGTTTAATTTAATTTTTTAGAGTAAATCTTATGAATCAATTGTGCGACAGCCTTATAAAAGACTGGTGGAATTGCTTTGTTAATGGGCACTTGTTTAAATAAAGATCGTGCTAAAATAGGGTCTTCAAATATAGGTATGTTATTTTGTTCGGCAACTTCTCTAATTTTCAGAGCTATTAGATTTTTACCTTTAGCAAGCATCACGGGTGCATCGTTTTCTTCGCGTTTATAACGCAGTGCTAAAGAGTAGTGAGTTGGGTTAGTAATAACAAGTGTTGCGCTTGATACCGCTTTTATCATTCTGTTTTTTGCTCTATTAAACGCAATAGATCGTTGGCGACTTTTAACTAAAGGGTTCCCTTGATGTAGTTTTGTTTCTTCTTTGATTTCTTCTTTACTCATTTTTAATTGAGAATACCAATTATAGTATGTCCAATATAAATCAAGAGCAGTTAGACAAGCCATAAATAGTAATATTACAATTAAAATCTCTTGTATTATTATATACACTTCTTTCAAAATCCAAAAAGGATCCGAGGACATAAAACCCGGTATCTGAGAAAAGTTGTCTTTTAATGATAGTGTAATAAAGATACTAATAACAATTATTTTTAAGAATATTTTTGTAAAATCAATGAGATTATTAATACTGTAGATCCGTTTCCAACCTTTATAGATTGATAGTTTATTAAGACTAGGTTTTAACTTGTCAAAATTTACAGAAGGACACTTTTGAATTAAGTAAGCACTAATATTGAATATCATTAGTAACAGAAAACAAGGAATAACTAGTTTTGAAGAATTCAGAGTAAGTTTCATGAGAATAGCTAATACATCTGCGTTATTGTTTAATTCCCATTGCTCTGATTTTTCAAAAAAACTACGTAAATCTACTGCAAGATTAATGATGCTTGAAGGAATAAAAAATGATAAATATATCAGGAAACCTAATACTGAAGTAAAGAGTGCTAACTCACGTGAGATAGGCACATTTCCTTTATCAATAGCATCCTGAACTTTTGTTGTAGAAGGAGCTTCTGTTTTATTATCTTTATTATTGTCCTCAGACACTAGGATTTCCTTTTAAAAATCTGTAAAGATAATTTTCTAGAATTAAGTTTTTATTTTATTGTTTTTTCATTTCAAATTTTCCTTCTTTTTCAAGGCGTATTGCTTCCTGTAAAATGATACGTTGTGCAATAGATATTGCTTGTGGATTAACATATTGCGTATTGATGGAGATCTCAGATTCAATAATACGGCGTTGACGTATACTTGTAGAGTTAAGTATATATTCTCGGAGCTCCGTTGAAGTGCTGTAAAGAGCTGTTATTAGAGTTTCAATTGGAATGTTATTGAGTAAAGTTGATAAACTAGGTGAAGGTATCGTAATGAGATCTTCAAAAAGAAAAACTTTAGGGCGAACTTTATCAAATGCTTCTTTACTAAGAGTTTCTAATGATTTCAGTAAAGTGTCAACCTGTGATTTTTCAAGTTCATTAATAATATTAGCAATTTTTTCAGATCCACTAGTGCCAGAATTAGCCTCAACTTCTAAAAGTATTTTTGAAATACGATTTTCAATAATTTTTACTGCATAAGGACTGACTTCTCTAAGATTAACAGTACGTTTCATGATATCAGCATGTTTTGTATCTGGAAATTGTAGGAAAACCTTAGCTCCGAGATCACTCGGAAGCATAGAAAGTATATAGGCAGCAGTTTGAGGATGCTCATTAAGTAGGAATTTTCCTATTAAAACAGGATTAACTGTTTTAAGACGATACCATACTGAGACTTCAGAAGTTTCAACAGATTCTTGTTGTCTCAGTAGATTATCTACCTCATTTTTGCTTAAACCCTCTTTTAGTATACTTTCTATAGTTTTAGCATTTTCTGTCAGACCAATTCCTTCTATAAACAGGTTTTCAAATTCATTCACAATGTGCATGAGTTCGTCGGGTGGAATTTCAGGCAGAGATTGAGCTGAATTAATGATTGCCTGTAATTCATCCTTGCTAAAATGTTTTAATAGCTGCACAGACGTTTCCTTGGACATTGTTAAAAGAATGGCTGTTGCTTTATCTATTTGATTTAAAGGTCTTTGTGAGTTTTCTTTGTAGAAATCACTAAAGGCCATCGTGGCTTCCTTTTCTTGATTATAGCGCTATAAAAGAAAAAATTCTTATAAAGCGCTCTACCTATAAATATTAAATGTCTTAGTAAAGAGAGGTATAGGTTTTTTTAATTACTGTTTAAAATTTCTATTAATTTTATTCCAAAATGTGCGTCATTATTTTCTAAAATTGTAATTTCTCCTTTTGCAATTTTTCGATCATTGACAGCAATATCAACTGGTTCATCAATACGTTTATCAAGAGTTATAATAGCTCCTTCAGACAAATTCATGAGGCTAGAAATTTGCATGCGACATGAACCAAGTATAATTTGCATGTTTATAGGAATATCCATTATCATTTCAAGATTGGAGTTAGATAAGCTATTGAGAGGTAGAGGTGTTTCTGGCACAGGAGAGCTATCTTTATTAAAATCTTTGTTGTTTTGAGCATTAAATTCTTTAAGTTTATGTTCTGCGCTTAATTCAAGAGAAGGCATATTTGTATCTATTTTTTCTTGTTGTTCTAAAGGAGTACGCATATCATTCAAATCTTTTTCGGAATTTGTTGGATTTTCATCTAAAGAATTATGGGGAGTTTTGTTAATAACCATAAGTTTAACTTTCTATTTAAAACTTTTCAGAGAACTATTAGAGAGATTTTATAGCAAAAGCTGTCTTTATGTTTTTTCATCAAGGCTAATTTTATTTTTTATGCGAACTGTATAATTGTCTCCTGTGCGTCCAAGTTCACAACTGTATATTTCTTTTCCATTTGCATTTATAATTACACTGACATCATCTTTATCCATAAAAGGAATGACGTCACCTACGGATAAGTGTAAAATATTTCTAGGTGTAATTGTCTGTAGTTCTATTCGTGCTTCTATATACACATCAAGTTGATTGACTTGTTTTATAAATTGATTGCTCAATTTTGTTTTATGATTTATTTTTTGTTGATTTGAATTAAATGATGTTAAGGAAATTTTTAGCAATTTTTCTTGTGGAATAATTAATATGAAGGGTGTCCGTATTCCATCTAATATTATCTCCATATTAATTGCTGCTGAAAATTCGTTATGTTCCTGATTTTCTTTCTGGATAAGATCCTTAAAAGTAGCAGAGCCTTCGAAGTGATACTTGAGATCTGTTAATTGACTGGTGCATAAACTTAGAACACTAGACATTTTATTTAATATTAGTTTTGCTAAATCTGTTTCAATAATTGAAAGAGGGCGATTTGGTAGAGTTTCAATAGTGCTTTGTTCTGCACTTAAGAGCTTTTCGAGTAACGCTATGATGAAATGATTACCACAGGCAATCATTAAATAAGAAAAGCAATTAGGTTGGGATACAGTGCATAGAGAAAAATTTCCTTCGAGAAAAGAAATAAGTTCGTGAAACTTTCCAGACTTATAGCCAATGTAGGCTAATTCGATATGTATATCGGTTTCTTTTTTTAAAACTTTAGGTAAATAATGCTTATACAGTTGTCCAAATTCTAAAGATTTTTTTTCAATAATTTTCTTGTCCCCAATCTTTCCAGTAAGACGAGCCAACAAGATCGGAGAAACAGATATAACATCATTGCAAGAATTTTTTCTATGCATGGCTGCTACGATACTTTCTTGTTTTCATTAAAATTCAGCATTTCCATTTCAACGGCATCAATAGAAGGACGTTCATCTAATGCAATTGTCTTGCGCCCATATTCAATTGCTAGCTGTGGCATTGAACCATTCATATAAGCAATTAATGTCTGTTTAATAATGAAATAAAGTCGATACTGTTTAGAGCGTACAATTTTTATTTGGGATACGAGAGGGTTACATATCGAATAAGATAGAACAATACCAAGCATTGTTCCCGTTAAAGATGCTCCAATTAATCCTCCTAAAATTTGTGGGGATTGGTTGATGTTTGCCATAGCTTTCACAATTCCAAGAACGGCACCAACGATACCTATAGCGGGAAATGATTCTCCCATGGCCAAGATAGCATAGTATGGCTTCAACTTTTCATGGATGATAGTATTGATTTCTTCGTCCATTAAGGCCTCAATTTCATAACTACGGGCATTCCCGATCATGATTATCCGTACATAATCACATATGAAAGTCATCAATTCTTTGTTATTAATTACTGTAGGTGTGGATTTAAAAACAGGCGATTCATTTGGATGATCTATATTAAATTCAACTTCATGGAGAGGCTTTGATCGCAAATCATTCATTAAAGAGTAAAGGACTCTTAACAGATCAAGATAGTGTCTTTCTTTAGGAACACTATGCGTAAAAATTTCTAGTAAGGCTTTTCCGGAATCTTTTATAACTTTCATTGGATTTGCCATGATGAAACCACCAATTCCTGCGCCTCCAATAATCAAAAATTCAAATGGTTGTATGAGTACGGCTATATTCCCCCCCATCGCCATAAATCCACCAAGGATACACCCAATCGTTACAAATAATCCTATGATGATATTCATTTACAATCCATAAAACTCGAAACATTTCTTCGACATTGAAAAGCTTACAATTTAAGGCTTGTGTGAACCTATCAAAAAAAATCTTGAATTTTAGGGATTAAAAGTTTTGCGCAAGTTTTAATATATTACATTATAATTTTTATATAGCGTTGGGAGAAAATAATGCAAGCAGCTCTTAATGTTTCGCTTTCTGCGCAGATAGCGTTAGAGCGTCGATTGACTACAATTGCAGATAACGTAGCGAATATGAGTACAGCAGGCTTTCATACTACTCAGGTAAAATTCATGGAAGTTCTTCAAGACATGAAAAATAATGTGGGCACCAAGATTTCTTTTGTGTCTCAAGGGAGTGAGTATCTTTCTACCCATACAGGGGATATTATAAAAACTGGGAATCCATTAGATTTTGCCTTGAAAGGTAATGTCTGGTTTGCGCTCCAAAGTCCACAGGGTATGATTTTAACGCGTGACGGGCGTTTCAAGATTGAAAAAAATGGAGAGCTCGTTTCATTGGCAGGGTATCCAGTTCTTGATATCACGAATATGCCTATTCATCTTCATCAAAAAGATAAAAACTTTGAAGTTTATTCTGATGGAACACTTTATCAAAGTGGAAAAAACGTTGGAGTACTTGGATTTTATTCTGCTGATTTATCAGGAGGGTTTATCCGTCATAACAACAGTGGTTTTGTTCCTAAAGAAGAACCATTGCAGGTTTTAGAACGCTCATATATTTCAGTGAAGCAAGGATACATAGAACAGTCAAACACTAATTCTATTCATGAGATAAGTAAACTTATTCGCATACAAAATGAATTTGAAAACATAAGTTCAGTAATTAACAATAGTGAAAGCTCATTATTAGAAGCCATCAAGATTTTTTCCAGCTGATAGATAAAAAGAAAAATTGTTAAGGAAGATAGGTGAGGTGTTGTAGTGCCGAAAGGGAAATTGAATCAATTAGCACGCTTAACTGAAGAATATGCTCAAAAAGTTCTTATTCATGGGGGATATGTTCGGAGTATTTTATCTGGGTATTATACAGTATCAGGTTTATCAAAACATGTATGTCTAGGCGATTTTGTAGTTCATAAAGGACGTGAATTTAACAATTTAGGTCAGGTAATGCGTGTTGAGTTGGATTTTATTTGCGTATGTCCTCTGGAGGTTAGTAAACCAATAAGTCTGGGTGATTTAGTATTATTTCAGGGACCTTTTAAGATTGCTCCAACCAGTTCCTGGTGTGGTCGTGTTATCAATGCATTAGGTGAAGCTATTGATGGTAGACCTGCTTTGGAAAAAGGAAGGTCAATTATGTCAATTTCTTCCAATGCTCCACTTTCAATGAATCGACAGCGAGTAGAGAGAGGATTTAAAACAGGAATACGTGTTATCGATATTTTTACTCCTTTTTGTCATGGACAACGCCTTGGTGTTTTTTCTGGCTCGGGAGTTGGAAAGTCGACTTTGTTATCAATGCTCGTGCATGTCAATACTTTTGATAAGATTGTTATTGCTCTTGTAGGTGAACGTGGTCGTGAGGTTCGTGAATTTATAGAAGATGTTCTTGGGAATGATCTGGAAAACTTTGTAATAGTCGTTGCAACTGGTGATGAGAGTCCTATTCTTCGTAGAATGGCTCCACTTACTTCAGTCACGATTGCTGAATATTTTTGTTCTCAAGGAGATAATGTATTATTAATTATAGACAGTATTACAAGATTTTCTCATGCTATCCGTGAGCTTGCAATGAGTTCTGGTGAATTACCTGTAGCTCGAGGATACCCCCCTTCAGTATTTACTGAATTATCCCGTCTTTTAGAGAGAACTGGACCTGGAATAGAGGGTAAAGGGAATATTACAGCAATCGTTTCCATTTTAGTTGATGGAGATAATCACAATGACCCAATTTCTGATAGTGTACGTGGTATTCTTGATGGTCATATTGTTTTAAAGCGTTCTCTAGCAGAAGAGGGGCGTTATCCTCCTGTAGATCCACTCGCTTCTATTTCCCGATTAGCACATAAGGTGTGGAATTTAGAGGAATCACAACTTGTTTCTCGTCTAAAGTTACTTATTTCTCGATTTGAGGAGACACGGGATTTTCGCCTTGTAGGGGGATATCGCTCTGGAGTTGATTTGGATCTTGATATAGCAGTTCAACAGGTACCTGTTATCTATGAATTTTTAAAACAATTGCCTAATCAAGATCTTTCTTCTGATGCTTTTTCTGATATGGCTATGATATTGAAAGCACAATAACTTCTAACTTGAAGAGGATAGTTGAGAGTTTTCATTAGTGAAAAATCTTGAATGTTATTATGTTTTAAACGCAGCCGTATGGCTGCGTTCTGTATTAATTTTTTTTACATTTGTCTGTTAATTGAACTATGTTTGCTTGTGTAACGTCGCTATTATTGGATGAAAACACGACAACTCCTCTAAGGCGTTCGCCATTTTTTAGTTTTTTAGAGGCTAATTTTTCATCAATAGTATCTACATTGAATTCTTTCATTCCTAGCATGGCTTTAAAACAATACTTAGAGAGATCAATCTCTCCTTGAGAAAAGTTAACTACAGTGACATCGAAATCTTTTGTATAAGTAAACTTGTGTGGACTAAAAATACTTCCTGTTTCTTTTTGTTTAGCATATACAATAACTTCTGGAGGTACAGAAGAAGCTGCAATTGAAAACAAAAAACAGATAGGATATAATAATAAATACGATTTTTTCATGTAATATTTCTCATTTAATAAAATACGTTTAAACAATAAAACACCTTAGGTATCATGGGCACTTGAGCATCACGTACCAGAGTTATCAACCTCTACCTTCGAAGTATTTGAAAGTATAATATGTTTCTCTTTTAAAAAAAATATCAAGATTGTCTATCGCACACTAAATTAATCTCTGATGAACAATTTTTTAAATTGATAACCCGACTCTATTTTCACTAGTAATTACTGCCAAGATCAATTGTCTATGCCTTCGAATAAAGCTGTTAAAAGATACCGTTCAGAAAACGAAATAACTACAATCTGCTTTCCAGTATTTTCTTCCCGTTGACCAATCTTAATTGCAGTCATCAAAGCAGCCTCGCATAAACTTATCAAACGTTACAATCTTTTCAAGAATCTTATCTGCTTATAGTGGTGATAGAAGATCAGGGATTGGAATTCTTGAGGAGGACAAAGAAAAAGTTTTTAAGCGTTTTTATTACGTTAATGCCAGCCATAGCGTTCTTGGTGATGGTCTAAGCCTAGTCATGGCTGTGGTTAAACAACATCAAGCTACTACAATTAAACTTGAAGATTTATATCCGGGATTAAGAATAAGGATTGCTTTTTAAGCTTATTAATAATTAAGATTTAAGTAAGTTGTATGTGAATATTTAGATTCTAAAGCAATTAAAGAGGAGGGAGTTGTTGGTATATTTAACTCGAAAAAAAATTGCTATTATTGGAACTGGCATCTCTGGACTTGGAGCAGCCATGCTTTTGCATCCTTATCATGATATTACTATATACGAAAAAAATTCTTATATCGGTGGACATAGTCGTACTGTAGAAGTCATGACAAAAAATGGACCTATTTCCGTAGATACAGGTTTTATTGTATTCAACAAGATCAATTATCCTCTTCTTACTCGCCTTTTTGAGTATCTGTCGGTTCCGGTTTTAAAAAGCAATATGTCTTTTAGTGTAAGTATTGATAATGGTTGGCTCGAATATGGCACGCAAAATCTATATAATATTTTTACACAAAAAATGAATTTTTTCAGTCCGTCTTTTTGGAAAATGCTTTTTGATATTCTCAAGTTCAATGCGTATGCTAAGCAGTATCTTGGAAAAGATCCGTCCTTTACTTTAGAGAATTGCCTTGATAACTTAAAAGTGGGTCTGTGGTTTCGATATTATTTTCTTTTGGCTATGGGTGGTGCGATTTGGAGCGTACCACTTTCTGAAATGCTTAACTTTCCGGCTTGTACTTTTATACGTTTTTTTGATAATCATGGCCTTTTAAGCGTTAATGATCACCTGCAATGGTACACTATTAAAAATGGAAGTAATGAATATATAAAACTTATAATAGATAAATTTAAAGAACGTATCCGTATTAATCATGGAGTGAAACAAGTATGGCGTGACAAGGATTATGTCGTAATCAAAGATATTCATGGAAATCAGGAAAATTATCATGAGGTTGTTTTTGCTTGTCATGCTGATCATGCTCTTGCCATGATTGAGAACCCGAGCGGTGAAGAAAAAGAAATTCTTTCAGCGTTTCGATATCAGTCTAATCGCGTAGTTTTGCACGACGATCTTAGTTTTATGCCTAAACGAAAGAAGTGTTGGGCTAGTTGGGTTTATCTTTCAGAGAATAAAAATCATAGTAATCCAAAGGTCTCGGTTAGTTATTGGATGAATAATCTCCAGCATCTTGATACTGATCAGCTTTTAATTGTAACCTTAAATCCTGGGCATGAGCCCAAAAATGTTTACAATGATTATATATTTGAGCATCCGGTTTTTGATGCTATAGCAATAAAAAATCAATCAAAAATTGAAAATATACAGGGACGAGATCGATTTTGGTTTTGTGGCGCTTATCAAGGCTATGGATTCCATGAAGACGGTCTTTGCAGTGCAGTTAAAATGGCAAAGCATATGGGAATTGAGTCCCCATGGTGATCGAACCGCAGATTTATACTGCTAAAGTCATGCATAAGAGACTTTTCCCTAAAAAAAATGTTTTTTATTACAATCTGTATTATCTTGTGTTGCCACTTCCCGCCGGGTCAATTCCAGGGAGGCTAGTTAGTTTTCATGCTAAGGATCTAGGGCAGCGAGATGGCAGTGACCCTGCGATTTGGGTTAGAGCTATATTAGCTGATTATGGTCTGGATAGATATATTAAAGATATAATACTTGTCACTATGCCACGTGTTTTGGGTTATGTATTTAATCCTATCAGTTTTTATTTTTGTCTTGATCACGATAAAATCTTAAGATCTGTTTTATGTGAAGTTCATAATACCTTTGGAGAACAACACAGCTACTTGTGCGCCAATCCTGATCATGTCCCTATTAGTTCAGAAATATGGCTAGAAGCGAAGAAAGTTTTTCATGTCTCTCCCTTTTTAGAAAGGACAGGGAATTATAAGTTTCGTTTTGATTTACAGAACGACAAACTTGGGGTTTGGATTGATTATTATGATGCTCAGAAAAAAAAGCAGCTTGTCACATCTTTGACTGGAACATTTTCGCCTTTAAATGAAAAAAACCTACGCTATGTTTTTTGGCGCCATCCTTTAGTTACTCTTAAGGCAATTACGTTCATACATTGGCAGGCGTTGCGGCTCTTTCTAAAAGGGGTTCGTTATGGCTCCAAACCTTCCCAGATTGTGACAAAAATAACTACTACACGTAACCTTGACAAAATGTAAAGAAAAGGAAAATTTTAAGACAAGAAAAAGAGCTTCTATTTAAACAAGTGAAGAGGTTTAAACATGTTCGATCGTCAAGTTACCAATAAGTTTCTTAACGCTCTAAACCATATTGAATATGGTGTGCTGACACTTACTGATCCTGATAGAAAAACCTACTCTTTTCAAGGTTTGTATCAAGGAGCGAATGCATTCATTGATATCCATGACTGGAGTTTTATTAGATCGATGTTGCGATACGGTGATACAGCGCTTGCTGAAGCGTATCGTGATGGTTTGTGGAATTCGAGCGATCTAGTAGAATTATTTTTATTTGGTTTACAAAATCAGGCTACTTTTGAGAAGTATATTTATGGTGGAATGTTTGGTAAATTTGTTTCAAAAGTAGTATATTTTTTTCAACGAAATACTATTAATGGTAGTAAAAAGAATATTCACGCGCATTATAATCTTGGCAATGATTTCTATGCGTTATGGCTTGATCCAACGATGACGTATTCATCAGCAATTTTCAGCAATAAGAATGATTCTCTCATCAATGCCCAAAAACGCAAATATAACAGGATTTTAGAGCGGTTAAAGCCATCAGGAACCCTTCTTGAAATTGGTTGTGGATGGGGAGGTTTTGCTGAGCATGCGCTTAAAAAAGGTGACTACAGGATTAAAGGTTTAACTATTTCCAAAGAGCAGTATGAATTTGCTTCTCGCCGTATTGGAAGTGAAGTGGTTATAGCTCTTGAAGATTACCGTTTTCAAGAAGGAATATATGATCAAATTGTTTCTATTGAAATGTTTGAGGCGGTTGGAGAAGCATTCTGGTCTGTTTATTTTTCAAAAATCAAATCTCTTCTGGCAAAAAAAGGAAAGTTTTTAATACAGACAATAACCATTAATGACACATGTTTTAAGCGCTATAAAAACAGCGGTGATCCTATTCGGAGTTTTGTTTTTCCAGGCGGAATGCTTCCTTCTTCAGAAAGATTGAGTTCTGAAATTGTAAAAGCTGGATTGCGTGTGACTGATAAATTTGCTTTTGGTCAAGATTATGTCTTAACATTGATGCATTGGCTCAACAATTTTGAGAGAAGAATTAAGGATATCAAGTCTATAGGTTTTGATGAAAAATTTATCTATATGTGGCGTTTTTATCTGAGCTATTGTATCGCTGCTTTCAAATATGGGCGGGTTGATGTCGTGCAGTGGGAGCTTCAGCATGAAGCGTAGTTTTCTTATTTACTTAAGTGCCTTTGCGTTTTTACGCACATAACGCTTTTGTCGCTGAGATCGTTCTTCCCAATGCTTCTGTTGAAAAATTTTTTCTTAAATGTGCGAAATGGATCTGTTGTGTCAGGAATGTATCTTCCTGGAAAGAAAACTACATTCTACAATGGTAATGAGATAATTGGATTTATCAAGAACGATGATTTTGGAAAATTGTTTTTTGGTATATGGCTTAGTAAAAAAACCTCGGAACCAAAATTACGTCGTGCTTTATTGAGGCTTCCATGAACAGAACGCCCATTAACACCAAGTCCCTTCTTCAATACGCTATGATTGCTTTACCCATAGCCTTTGCTGGGTTTCCGTTGTATATTTTTGCACCTGATTTCTATGCCACCCGTTATGGTATTTCGTTAACGTTGCTTGGGACAATTTTATTATTGATTCGCTTGTTTGATGCTGTGGAAGATCTAGTTATCGGTTGGATAGCCGATAGACTCCAAGGGAGGTTTTTTTCACTTGTTGGTATTGCAGGTATTTTACTCTCCCTATCGATATTCGGGCTTTTTAATGTTGTATTTTTTTCGCCTGTGATTTGGTTTATCCTTTGTATGATTATTGCAGTCGGTGCCTATAGCGTTCTTACAATTATACTTGGCTCTTATGCAACATTATGGACAGAAAATAAAGATGATCAAACAAGGATTGCCGCAGCTCGCGAGGCTTTTGGATTGATAGGGCTTATCATAGCTGTTTCCATGCCATCATTCCTATTTCATATAGTAAATCCTAACCATGTATTCATATGGTACGGAGTCATTTTAGCCATTCTTATGCTTGGGAGCATGTTAGGCTTTTATCAAATTTTTTCTCCTCTATTTTATGTAGAAATGAGCAGGAAAAAACAATCTAGCTCATTTCTATCTGGTTTGTGCGCTTTGCCTAAGCAGAGTATTCGGCTTTTTATTGTATATTTTGTAAGTATGGTTGCTTCAAGTATTCCGGCTGTATTGGTCATTTTCTATGTACGTGATTTTTTGGAAGCAGAAAATTTGATAGGTGTTTTTTTGTTTTTTTACTTTCTTTCCGGTGTGCTTGGTATACCTTTCTGGAAAAAAGCAAGCAAATACTTTGGAAAATATAAAGCTTGGTTTCTATCAAATATACCTGCAATCTTAGGTTTTTATGCTCTTTTCTTAGGTGCCAAGCATGTTGATCTGTATTGTATGGTCTGCTTGATATCAGGATTTTCTTTGGGTGCTGACCTGATTTTACCTCCATCTATCCTTTCAGATGATATTCACGCACATAAAAATAGCCAATTTTCGGCAACGCATTACGCCTTATTAGCTTTTATTTCTAAGGCTAGTTTTGCTCTTGCCTCGGCTATCGCTCTTCCGGTTCTTGACTTGGCAGGCTTCAGGCCACAAGCTTTAAATACAGAAAACGCTCTAAAAGTGCTTTCTGTGTGCTATTCTCTTATCCCATGTATCTTGAAGCTTGTATCTGCTGTCTTACTTTACGCTTTTTTCATCAGATCTCAATCAGGAGTAAATAATGAGACTATTTAAATTCATGGCAATAATGGGTGCTCTTTTCATAGTTAATGGATGTTCAAGAAATGCTCTTGATTATTACAAGGATACAACACCACAGGCTGATATCAAGGACTATTTTAATGGGCACATTAAAGCTTGGGGCATTGTTCAGAGTTGGAGCGGATATGTCATACGCCGTTTTGAAATTGATATGGTAGGAAAATGGGAAGGCAATATTGGAAAGCTTGTTGAGCATTTTGATTATTATGATGGTGAGAAGCACGAACGCATATGGACGATCAAAAAGCTTGCTAATGGAAGCTATGAAGGAACTGCATCCGATATCGTTGATAAGGCGATTGGAAGAACCGAAGGTAGTGCTATATATTGGAATTATATCATGAATTTACCTGTGAAAGGTAAAACATATAAAATCAAGTTTGATGATTGGATGTGGACTATGAAAGATCAGGTTTTGATTAACCGTTCTTATTTAAAGAAATTCGGGATTACCGTTGCCGAAGTAACTGTCTTTATGCAAAAGCAAAAACTGTGAAATTAAATAGCTACAAAAATGAAATTATCTGGATTATTGGTGCAAGTAGCGGTATTGGCTATGCACTTGCTCATGAGCTTGCAAAACGGAATGCGATACTTGTCCTTTCAGCTCGGAGTAGCAATGACTTAGAGAATTTGAAATCTGTTCTAGGAGAGAAGCATAAAGTCTTTGTACTAGACGTTACCGATTCAGTAATGACGCAACGTACAGCACATGCTATTTATGCTACCTTTGGACGTATAGATCGAGTTATATTTTTTGCTGCCACCTACCAACCAATGAAACTATATTCTCTTGATTTGGCAGTTTCTAGGCAAATTGTTGAAGTTAATTTACTTGGCGCGCTTCACGTTGTCAAAGCTGTTTTGTCTTTACCTTCGGTACATAAGTCAATTGGACAGATTGCATTATGTGGGAGCGTTGCCGGTTATGCAGGTCTTTCCGGTGGACAGCCTTATAGTGCAACTAAGGCAGCTATTATCAATTTAGCAGAGAGTCTTTATGCGGAATTATTTGATAAAATTGATATTAAGCTTATCAGTCCAGGCTTTGTACGAACGCGATTAACTGATCAGAACGATTTTACAATGCCAATGATTATCAAACCAGAAGATGCTGCTAAAGCCATTGCGCAAGGACTTTTATCTAAAGCGTTTGAAGTTCATTTTCCTAAACACTTCACCATGCTTGTTAAACTTTTGCGTTTTTTCCCTTACCGTGTGTATTTTTGGATAATAAGACAACTATGAAATGTTTTTTTGATTAATTTTTTTCTGAAATTATTGCGGTATATGGAATATTCATTATGAAGATGGAACTGCGTGATGAGTAAATACCCTTCCTATTTTAAGGTGCAACCAAATCCAAGAAAAAACTCAGTAAAATCAATGGGGTATGAGTTACATGGCGCACTCGGCAGGATTCGAACCTGCGACCTTCGGATTCGAAGTCCGTTACTCTATCCAGCTGAGCTACGAGTGCATATTTTGATTTATTCTTGAGTTCTTTTAACAGAACCTTTTCCATGGAAATTGATAGCAGAGATTCCTGATGACATCAAGAATGATTCTTCTTAAGAGGCTTTTTGGTAATTGTGAGATATGTCGTTTTAATTAATTTTTTAATAAAATTCATCTGCATTAAATTCAAGAAATAGTTACGTTACTGATAAAGAAAAGCTCTTTTTAATGAGAAGCCTTTTCGCTGATTTTTGGGTAAGTTCTGCACAAGATTAAAGCTCTAGTTTCTGTATCAAGGAATAAGGAGAACTCTTCTATGCAAACAATCCGATTTTTTGAATTTGCATCAAAACATGCTGAGTGGTTATCTGTACGACAAAAGGTTGTATCTGAAAATATTGCTAATGCTTCTACTCCACATTATCGAGCACAGGATATTACTCCTTTTCAAGAGAGTCTTGGCAAGGGCTTTGGTATGGCATGTACACATAAGTCGCATATAAATAGATCAGAGAATGGTCAAAGTATAAAAAAAGTTAATGCTGCTTTCGATCAAGAAATTGGGGTGCAAGTATCGGGCAATACAGTTGGATTAACGAATGAGTTAATGAAGTCTGGAGAAATTAAACATCAGTACGAGCTGAATACTCTCTTGGTAAGCAGGATTAATACTATGACAATGCTTGTTGTTAAGGGATAAAGTTATGGATCATTTACATGCTGCTTTTAAAATAGGAGGGACAGGGTTAGCGGTTCAGTCTACGCGTATGAGGGTCATATCTGAAAACATTGCTAATGCTCGTTCTACAGGAAGCTCTCCGGGATCTGATCCTTATCGACGAAAAACTATTTCTTTTGGACAAATTATGAATAGACAAGGTGGTGTTTACGTTAGAAAAATCAATGTCGATCATTCTAAATTTGTTGAAGAATTTGATTCAAGCCATCCTGCTGCCGATGCAAGAGGTATTGTAAAGTATCCTAACGTTAACACACTGATTGAAATGGCAGATATGCGGGAAGCAAATAGAATATATGCAGCAAACCTGCAGGTTATTAAGCAATCGCGCGATATGATTACTATGACAATTGGGCTTTTGAAAGGTTAATGATGATTGAAAAATTACAAAATATGACTGGGATCTCTTCTCTTGCTCGTAGTGCATTGATTAACAATGATAGTTTTTTAGATAAAAACACTATTCAACAGGATTCTAATTTGGGTTTTTTATCTCTCTTGCAGGATATGTTCAAAGATATGAGCAGTAACCTTAGAGAGGCAGAAGCCTTCTCTTATGATGCTATGCAAGGGAAAGCAAGTGCACGTGAAGTCGTTGATTCCATCATAAAAGCGGAAAGATCTTTGCAAACTTCTATAGCAGTTCGAGATAAGCTTGTTTCCGCTTATCTCGAAATTACAAAAATGCAGATATAATTGAAGGAAAATTAACCTATGAGAGCTCTTTCTATTGCAGCGACTGGTATGTCTGCTCAGCAGACTAACTTGGAAGTTATAGCAAATAATATCGCTAATATTAATACTACAGCTTATAAGCGTGCACGTGTGGAATTTTCTGATTTGCTTTATCAGCTGGAACGAAGTGCTGGTGTCAAGGATCTTTCAAATCAAGCAATTATTCCAGAAGCTGTTAATATTGGCCTTGGAGTTCAGACTGCTGCTGTGCGTAATATATATCTTCAAGGAGAATTAAATCATACTAAGAATAGTCTAGATCTCGCTTTAGTAGGTCGTGGCTGGTTTCAAATTGAATCCCCTGATACGACTATCGTTTATACAAGGGCTGGTTCTTTTAATATAAATCCAAAAGGTCAGCTTGTTACGGGCAATGGCTATATAGTATATCCTGAAATAATTATACCAGAAGATGCTTCTGAAATAGTTATTTCTCGATCTGGTCAAATTATGGCAAGAGTTGCTAAAAATAGTGAGTTTCAAAATCTTGGTCAGCTGAATATTGCTAATTTTGTTAATGAAGCTGGACTCAAGAATATAGGTGACAATCTTGTTGTTCAGACAGAAGCTTCAGGAGAAGCAATTATAGCTGCACCTGATGATCCTGGTTTTGCATATATTAAGCAAGGTTATTTGGAAACATCTAATGTAGATGCTGTACAGGAAATTGCTGAAATGATATCTGCACAACGTGCTTATGAGATGAATTCTAAAGTTATCCAAGCTGCTGATGAAATGTCCTCATTGATTAGTAAGTTACGATAATTTTTTTAGGAGATATAATCCGTGGCAGATTCTTATATAAGGTTTGTTTTACTTTGTATGTTTGGTTTATCAAATGCGTCTTTTGCTTTTGCAACTGGTGTAGAAAATGCTGTTGTTCCTTCTGTTGTTATTTATCCAGGTGAAATATTGGAAGTCTCTAAGCTAAAAGAGATAAAAATTACTAATTCAAATATAAAGGATGATTATGCACGTTCTATTAAAGAAGTTATTGGTTTAGCTTCTAAACGCACGTTGTTGCCAAACCTTATGATTCCAAGATCGGCATTGCGGCGTTCTTATGTCATTAAACGTGGTTCTAATATTCGCCTTGTTTTCATACAAGGTTCCATGATGATATCTGCTTCTGGCATTTCTTTAACTGATGCTAGTGTCGGTGACGTGATTCGTGTACGAAACAGTGACACTGGGATAATAATCTCTGGAACCGTTATGATAGATGGCACAGTTCATGTTCTTGAAAAATGAGATTTTTTGTTGCTTTTTTTCTGTTCTTTGTGTCTGGGATTTTAAGTGTAACGTTTGCACAGGTTTTTTCTCGGATAAAAGATGTTGCTTCTTTGCAAGCAGCTCGAAGTAATCAATTGATTGGTTATGGTCTTGTTGTTGGACTTCAAGGTAGTGGAGATAGTTTGCGTTTATCACCTTTTACAGAACAATCAGTCCGCGCTATGTTGCAGAATCTTGGTATATCTACACAAGGAGGTAAGTTAGGAGCAAAAAATATTGCTGCTGTTATAGTTACAGCGAGTCTACCTCCTTTTTCTAGTCCCGGAAGCCGTATTGATGTGTCCGTTAATTCATTAGGAGATGCTTCTTCTTTGCGAGGTGGTACATTAATAATGACCTCTCTTTTGGGTGCCGATGGACAAATCTATGCGGTAGCTCAAGGTTCAATAGTTGTTTCTGGAGTTTCTGTAAAAGGGAAAAAAGCTTCAGTTTTTGAAGGGATAACAACAAGTGGACGTATTATTAATGGTGCAATTATTGAGCGAGCATTGCCAGTAAAATTTAAAAATTCTACAAACCTTATTTTGCAATTGCGGAATCCAGATTTTTCTACTTCAGTGAATATTGCTGATAGCATTAACTCTTATGCGAGTTCTCGGTTTGGTACGAAGATTGCAGAAGCGCATGATTCACAAGAAGTATCTATATTAAAACCGAAGAATATAGAAATTACTCAATTGATGGCCGATATAGAAAATCTTCCTGTAAAAACAGATACTCCTGCCAGGGTAGTGGTAAATGAACGTACTGGCACTATTGTTATTGGTGCTAATGTAAAAATTTCTAAAGTCGTTGTGAGTTATGGTAATCTAACAGTACGAATAAATGAGCAGCAAAAAATTGTTCAGCCTAGTCCTTTATCAAATGGGATTACAAGTATTCAAGAGAATACTGATATTGATGTGTTAACAAGTAGTGGGCCTGTAGCTTTTCTTGATGGACCTGATCTGACTACACTAGTGTCAGGACTTAATAGAATTGGTCTTAAACCAGATGGTATTATTGCAATCTTGCAAGGAATTAAGTCGGCGGGAGCTCTTCAATCAGAGTTGGTGCTCCAATGATCCGGTTCTGTGTTTCTATTTTTTTAAAAATTCAAAATACATTTTTTATTTCAGTAATTTTTAGTACCTTTCTTTTCGCAAATGAAAGTCATCGTGCGGCTTCTCTTTCATCACCCAGCAAAGAAGAAATTAGCAAATATTGCTCTAATATCGTTGATATAGCCCGAGACCAACGTTATGTCTTGCAAAAAGAGGAGTTGGAAAAACTCAAGAAAGAAGTTGATAATCGTATTAATTTGTTAGAAAAACATAAAGTTGAATATCAACATTGGCTTACTCGTTATGAGAAATTCTTTGCAATTACTAAAAAAAGCATTGTAGATATCTATAAAAAGATGACTTCAGCTGCTGCTGCTGCCCAATTAGAAAAAATTAATCCTGAAACAGCTTCCTCTATTTTAATCAAACTTAATGCACGTCAAGCAAGTTCGATTATGGCAGAAATGGATCCCCAAAAAGCAGCGGTTATAACTAATATTATTTCCAATTTACTTAATTCGAAATTATCAAAAGGATCTTCATGATTTCGTTTTTCTTTTTTATTAGCTTTAGTAGTATTTTATTCTTGGTTGGTTGTAAAAGCCAAAGCATTAATGAAATTGGTCAATTGCCTTCTATGAGTCCAGTAGGATCGGGATTGCAATATAGTCATCCTCCCTTAATTGCTCTTTATCCTAAACAAAAAAACCATATAAACAGAAGTTATTCTTTATGGAGAGATTCTCAAGCTGCTTTGTTTAAAGATGCACGCGCTATTAATGTTGGTGATATTCTAACTGTGAATATACAGATTGATGATAAGGCAAGTTTTAATAATAATACTGGCCGGAGTCGTACGAACTCTCTAGCTAAAAAAATAGGAGGGAACGTATCTTTTTTAGGACTAAAGTCTCCAGAAATAAAAGCTAATTTAGGTTATGGGGCAGATAGTACTTCTACAGGTAAAGGATCTATTAGTCGTGCAGAAAAATTAAATCTTTTAATAGCTGCTGTTGTTACAAGAATATTAGAGAATGGAAATCTTATTGTTAGTGGTTCACAAGAAGTACGAGTAAATCATGAAATGCGTATTCTTAATGTAACTGGAATTGTACGTCCGCAAGATGTTGATGCACAGAATACTGTTTCTTACGATAAAATTGCTGAGGCACGCATTTCTTACGGAGGAAGAGGAGGTTCAATGGACATACAACAACCCCCAATAGGTCAACAGGCAATAGATTTGCTGTCACCACTTTAATATTCATTAGGGGAGTAGAAAAAAGGTTATCAATAAGATGTCGCAGGAAATCGAAAATCCAGTTTCTACAAAAAAAGTGATTATGCTTAAAGTTGTTATTTTAACTGTTATTGGTAGTGTTTGTGGTTGGGTTGGTGGTTCTGCTATGTTATTTTTTTTATCTCCTCAAGGGATAAAAGAAATTAAATTTTTAGTAAGTTTATTTAAGAGTAGTGTTTTTGAGTATCCTAATGAGGAGAAAAAAACATTTCCTGTGACAATAAATGCTAATAATATCGTTCAACTTGCACCAATCATATCCAATTTAGCGGATTCAAAAAAAAATTTTATAAGACTAGATATCGTATTAATATTTAAAGATAAGCCCGATCTAAGTCTAATAGAAAATCTTCATCAAGATATCATGGCTTATATTCGTACTGTATCTGTTCAAGATCTTGAGGTAACTCGTGGATTGCAATATTTACGAGATGATATTGAAGAACGTGTTAACTTGCGCTCAAAAGGGGGTGTATCGAAAGTTATATTTCGAACATTTATAATTGAATGATTAAGTACATTATCTTTTTAATAGTTCTTATGACACCGGATTTGGTGTTGGCACAACAGTTTTTATATGATGTGTTAAATATACCAGCTGATTCATCTGTTGCTACATGGATTATACGTACTTTTGGGGTTTTGACTGTTCTTTCAATAATTCCTGTTATACTCGTTATGGTCACTAGTTTCCCAAGATTTATCATTGTTTTTTCAATTTTACGTATTGGTATAGGATTAACGTCCACGCCTTCTAATATTATTATGATAAGTCTTGCATTGTTTATGACTTTCTATGTTATGTCTCCAACTTTGGATCACGCTATGAAAGAAGGAATACATCCTTTAATTGAAAATAAAATCACAGAATCAGAAGCAATACAACGTATTGGTGAGCCGTTTCATAAATTTATGAAAGACAACACCAGGGATAAAGATTTGCAGCTTTTTATAAATATGGCGCGTGAAAAAGGAAATTCAGTTCAGGGCGTGGATCATGTTGAATATCGAGTATTGATCCCAGCATTTATGATTTCTGAAATTCGTAGAGGATTTGAAATGGGATTTCTTATAGTTTTACCATTTTTGATTATTGATATGATCGTTTCTGCAATTATTATGGCTATGGGAATGATGATGCTTCCTCCGACTTCAATATCTCTTCCCTTTAAGCTTATTTTTTTCGTTTTAATTGATGGTTGGAACTTGTTGGTAGGGAGTTTGGTCCGTTCTTTTGTTTAATCTTCTCGCTAACTTTAACGCTTTTTAATTTAAAGATATTTTAAAAAGGTCTATTATGACCTTAATTGGCTTATTTTATCGAGGACGTTATAGAAAGTTTCATAAATAAATGTACGTAGTGGATTGTTTTTATAAAGAGCCCTTTTTCTTAAATAAGACGACTTGCTGTTATTCACAGCAAGTCGTTTATAGAATATTTATTGGTTAAATGACTATTTACTTGGCTCCACCTTTCTTTGGTGGGTGAGCTTTTTTATGAACGCCACTTTTTGTTGTTTTTCCTTTTGTATAATCAGCAGCCTTTGTGTCTGCAGCAACTGCTTGTGATAGATATGATACTGCCATTAAAGAGGCAGCTGTCATTAAAGTAATAGCCTTCATAAATTTTCTCCTGTTTACATTTTGTAACATTATGTACATTATATTTTATGATCTACATCATATAGTTTTTATAACCGAGAGTTAAAAGATAATTAGAAAACTGCTCAGAAATAACAACCATGTATATATAATGGTTTTTGTGTTTTTTTATAGTTTTTTATAAAAAATTTTTATTAAAATATATATTATCAGTCAGCTGAGTATTTTCAGTAACTATTTTAAGATAATATTATTATTTATTAACTAAAAAGTATATATTACGAAGTAGATATGTATATTATTAAGTGTAATTTTTATGCCAGCCAATTAGGAATAGAATCAATCGCAATGAGTTCTGCGTAAGTTTTACGTGGACGAATGATATGGAATTGTGAGCCTTTCACCAGAACTTCTGGGATTAAAAGGCGAGAATTATATGTTCCTGATTGAACTGCCCCATATGCACCAGCCGTTTCGATATATAGTAAATCCTCAGGTTTAGGAGGTTCTATTTCTTTGTCTAAAGCTATAAAATCCCCTGATTCGCATATTGCTCCTACTATATCAGCAATAATGGGTTTTAAATTCATTGATGAAATTTTAACAGGTTTAATTTCATGATGGGCACCATATAGTGTAGGACGCATAAAGTCATTCATAGCTGCGTCTATAATAATAAAATGCTTGTCTCCAGTATCTTTTACATAGAGTACTTGTGTTATTAATACTCCAGCATTACCGACTAAAAACCGACCGGGCTCAGTAATGATTCGGCAATCTAAATCTCCAAAGTGTTCTTTAACAAGTTTTGCGTATACAATTGGAGAGAGAGAATGATCGTTCTTATGATAAGAAATTCCTAGTCCACCACCTATGTCTATGTGTTCAATTTTATGTCCATCAGAACGAAGTTCTTCCGTAAGATGACGTAGGAATTTGAAGGCTTCATTAAAAACAGTCATTTCGTTTATTTGGCTTCCTATATGCATATCAATACCTTTGATTTGTATACCTGGAAGTGTTTTTGCATAAGCATAAATAGAACGTATGCGATGTAAAGGAATACCGAATTTGTCTTCTTTTTTTCCGGTTGATATTTTTTTATGCGTATTGGCATCTATGTCAGGATTGACACGAAAAGCAATAGGAGCAACTTTCCCTAGACTGATAGCACGTTGATTCAGAATTTCAAGTTCAGCCTCTGATTCAACATTTAAGCAATATATTCCTTTTTTTAAGGCTAAATCCATTTCGTGGGGTGTTTTACCAACACCTGAAAAAACGATTCGTTCTGCTGAAACACCAGCAATTAAAGCACGATGTAATTCCCCTTCAGATACAATATCCAAACCAGAACCTAAATTTTTCAAGGTTTTTATTATTGCTTGGTTAGAATTTGCTTTCATTGCATAACAAATCATTACATCCATGTTTTCAAAAGCTTGAGAAAATGCATGATAGTTTTGTTTAATGATAGCTGTCGAATAACAATAAAAAGGTGTCCCAACAACTTTGGAGATTTCTTCAACGGATGCATCTTCCATGTATAAAGAATTGTCAATATATTTTAGAAGATTCATCATGAAAACCTTTTAGAGGAGTGGGTCAAGAATAAAAGAATGATCTTTTATTGATTTTTTTTGATTGGATTGTTCCTTTATGATTTCTTTTGGGGAGGGTGGATCGTTTTTTCGTCCACAGCTGCATAGAAGTAAACTTCCTACGATTAAATAGGAAAATGACATTGTCAGGTTTAAGTGTATTTTCATTTCTTTAAATTATGAGTTATGTAGACTATAGTAACTGAGATAGATGACTATTTCATAGTTTTTTACGCCAATATTTGATTTGTTTATAGACTTCTACAGGAGAAGTACCTCCAAAGCTATTACGGCTAGAAGCAGAATGTTCAGCTGTAAGTATTTCGTAAACAGAAGATGTGATTGAAGAGCTTATTTTTTTTAGATCTTGCAGAGGGAGTTCTTCAAGGTTGCAATGTCTCTCTTCAGCAAGAGCTACAATTAATCCAGTTATATGGTGAGCTTCTCGAAAAGGAAGTTCGGCATGTTTCACTAGCCAGTCAGCGAGATCAGTAGCAGTTGAATGATTTAATCTTGCAGCTTTTTTCATATGTTCTTCATGAATAGTCATATCAGAAATCATAGCTGTCATAGCTAAGATAATAAGTTCTAGAGTTGCAGCTGCATCAAAAAGTTGCTCTTTATCTTCTTGCATATCTTTTGAGTAAGATAGAGGCAACGCTTTCATTACTGTTAAAATTGCGATTAGTGCTCCATTAATACGACCTGTTTTAGCTCGTATTAATTCTGCTGCATCAGGGTTCTTTTTTTGTGGCATAATTGATGAGCCCGTTGAAAATGCATCAGAGAGATGGATAAAATTAAACTGTGGCGTTGACCAAAGTATAATTTCTTCAGCAAGTCGAGACATATGTGTGGCACAGATTGCAGAATTTGAAAGAAACTCTAGAATAAAATCACGATCTGAAACTGAGTCTATTGAATTACGAGTTGGTTCTCGAAAGCCAAGTTCATGGGAAGTCATCTCTCTGTTTATAGGAAAACTTGTTCCGGCAAGAGCTGCTGCTCCTATAGGACATTCATCAAGTCGTTCTATAGTATTAGAAAAGCGGGAGCAATCACGGTTAAACATTTCTACATAAGCCATACAGTGATGACCAAAGGTCACTGGTTGCGCTACTTGAAGGTGGGTGAAGCCAGGCATAACAGTATGGGCATGAGCTTCTGCTTTGTCTAACAAGGTCATAATAAGTGATTTTAGTGCATCTATTATTTTAATGATTTCTTCTTTAACCCAGAGCCGTAAATCCAGTGCGATTTGATCATTACGAGAGCGTGCTGTATGCAGCTTTCCGGCAACAGGGCCTATTAATAATTCCAGGCGTGCTTCAATATTCATATGAATATCTTCAAGGTTCCGTGAAAATTTAAATGACCCATCTTTAATCTCAGCGTGTATCTTTTTAAGGCCGTATATAATTTTTTCGCAATCTTCTTGAGAGATTATGTCTTGCTTAGCTAGCATTTTTGCATGTGCTATAGAGCCACGTATATCTTGATCGAATAATTTTTTATCGTAATCTATAGAGACATTTATTTTATCCATGAGGGAATGAGGGTTAGAAGAGAACCGACCACCCCACATTTTATTGGATATTTCGGATTTCTTCATTCCTTTTGACATAGACACTCTTTATTGATTATAGACCAGGGAAAGATTTTTTGTATCGTTTTTCCTCTTAACTAAGAGGAATGATCACGATAAGTATTTTTTATAGTAAGTAGTATATTAAAAACAGATAACATTGCAATACTTCTGAATTTCTAGAGAAGAAAAACTACTCTCTTTTACAAGTTCGAAAAAATTAATGAACTCTTTTTTAAAAGATACAAAATCAAAATTGATCTTTTTAAAATGAATTTAATAAAAATTATAACATTTTTTCAAGCTTTGGAACAATTTCAAAAAGATCTCCAACAATGAAATAATCAGAAATCTTAAAAATAGGTGCATTTTCATCTTTATTTATAGAAATAATGGTTTTCGATTCTTTCATGCCAGCTAAATGTTGAATAGCTCCAGAAATTCCTATTGCAATATAAAGTTGAGGAGATACGATTTTCCCAGTTTGTCCTACTTGCCAGTCATTAGGAGCATAACCAGCGTCTACAGCAGCACGAGTGGCACCAACAGCTGCGTTGAGCTTGTCTGCTAATGGAAAAATAATTTTTTGAAAATTTTCAGCTGATCCTAGTGCCCTTCCTCCAGAGATTACAATTTTTGCTGAGGTAAGTTCAGGTCTTCCTGAAACGATAAGATCTTCCTTAATAAAACTTGATAATTTAGGATCCTTAAAAGAAGTTATATTTTCTATTAAAGCAGATTTGCCTTTTTCTAAAGCAGGAGTAAAACAATCTGTACGAATAGTTATAATTTTGCAATAATCAGTTGTTTGTATGGTTTGGATTGCATTTCCTGCATATATAGGTCTTTTAAAAGTATCAGGAGATACAATTTCTATAACATCAGAAATTTGCATAACATTGAGGAGAGCGGCAACACGCGGAAGAACATTTTTCCCATTGCTATTAGATGGTGCTATAATTGTATTATAATTCTTTGCAATTGATAAAATAAGAGAACTCAAGGGTTCAGCAAGTTTATGAGAAAAGTTAGCGTTCTCGGCAATAAGAATTTTTTGAATGTCGAAAAGATTAGATGACTGTTCTGCAATATTATAAGCATTTTTTCCTGTTATGAGTAAATGGATCTCACTTCCAATTTTTTTGGCAGCTGTTATAGTTCTTGCGGTTTGTTCTGACAGGAACTTTTCATTATGATCTGCAATGACAAGAATAGACATTACAACATACTACTTTTGTTTTTTAATTTTTCGAAAAGTTCTGTAATAGAATTTAGCCGCAAACTTTTTCGATTTATACAAGGTTTTTCAATGCTTAGAACTTTTAAACGGGCTGTTAAGTCAATAGAAAAGTTACTGGATAATTTTCTTTCAATAGATTGTTTTTTAGCTTTTATGATATTTAATAACGACATGTAGCGGGGTTCATTAAGATTTAGCTCTGTTGTTATTACTGCAGGGAGATTTATTTTTATTGTATGAGTTCCTCCGTCTATCTCACGTGTAACAATTGCGTGATTGTCATCTATCTCTATTTTTGAAGCGAAGGTAGCCTGAGACCATCCCATAAGTCCTGCTATCATTTGCCCAGTTTGACAGGCTTCATCATCAATAGCTTTTTTACCCGCTATTACAATCTTTGGCTGCTCTTCTTCGATGACTTTTTTAAGTAATTTTGCTATTGCTAAGGGCTCTAAATCTTCATCGCTTTCAATTAAAATAGCACGAGTTGCTCCCATAGCTAAAGCATGTCGCAGGATATCTTCAGCTTTTCTTGGGCCTATAGAAACGACTATAATTTCTTTTGCTTTTCCAAGCTCTTTAAGGCGTACAGCTTCTTCAACTGCGATCTCATCAAAGGGATTTATCGACATTTTGATGTTATTTAGTTCTATCCCGGAGCCGTCGTTTTTAACGTGCACATTAATATGAGAGTCTACAACCATTTTTATAGGTATGAGTATATTCATGTATTAATCCTATAAATCTTTTACATATAAGCAGTGCCTAGTTATATAGGTTTATATTCTGAAGGTATCATTTTTAACAGTATAGCTTACTAAACTATATAGATGATTTTATTGTTTTTGTATTTCTTTCTTGCTTCTTGTTAAGTTTGTCTCTCTAAATAAGATAAAAAATAGAGTAAATTCAATATCTTAGTGCTGTAAATATACTGTCAATTTTAATATAATATAAAGTATATTAGGTGTTGTAAGGGTAGTGATATCAAGAGTTTTTTCTGTCTTTTCCTTTGTGAATTGAGTCAAAGAAGTTCAGTTATCAGATGAAAATATGCGTAAAGTAAAAAGTTATACTTAATAAAGGCCTTTATACAAGATAATTCTCTTTATTAAAAGCGATGATCTTTTTGAAAATTATATATAAATTAGGATAATGTTTACACATTTTTTATGTACTGATGTCAATAAAAATGGAGTTTTATAATATGCGAAAGTTCATTCGCATGATTTACCGCGTAGTCTTCGATGCTTTATGGCATTTTATGGAAGATGATGGTTGGGCTATGGCAAGTCATATAGCGTTATCAACATTGTTAGCTGTTTTTCCTTTTATAATTTTCGGGACAACTATGGCGGCCTTTTTGGGAGCAGATCAATTTGCTCCAACAGTTATTAATATCATTTTTGGTTCTTGGCCTGATTTGATTAAAAAGCCTATTACAGATCAAGTTCTACAAGTTTTAACGATCCCTAGAAGAGGTTTGTTAACAGCTTCAGTATTAGCAGCGGCATATTTTGCTTCTAATGGTGTAGAAGCCTTACGAATTTCTCTTAATCGAGCATATCGTGTTACAGAAATAAGGCCTTGGTATGTAACACGATTAGCAAGTCTTGGGTATGTTGTTCTTTCTTCATTTGCGTGTATAATAATCAGTTTTCTTCTTGTTGCTGTTCCTTTGGCACTTGGTCATTCTCAACGATTTTTTCCTGCTTTTTACAAGCTTCTTCGGATTATTTGGAATGGGAGAATATATGGAAGTCTTTTAATCATTTTTATTGGTCTCGTTTTTGCTCATTTGTTTTTACCAGCAGGAAAGCGTAAAATTGTTAGCGTTTTACCTGGTGTTTTATTTACTGTAGTAAGTTGGTTGTTTGGTGCAGTTTTCTTTACCTATTATATTTCTACCTTTTCAACATATACAGCTACATACGCAGGATTGGCCTCTATAATGATAGTATTGGTGTTTTTGTATATGTTAGGAGTAATTTTTATTATAGGCGCCGAACTTAATGCCTCACTCATAAAATATAATAATATATGTACAGGCTTAATATCTAAAAACAGTTGACTGACGAATATGATTCTTAAACGAGGTATTTTAAGAATATGTCTTATAAGAAATTATGAATAGTTTTTTATTGGAATAAAGAATAAACTAACTTTTTCTTTTAAATTCTATATTAGAAATTTTCCTTTAAGGTTTTTCTTGAAGCTTGAAAAGCTATTATTGCAAAGAAAAAGCTCGTGATGACATTCCAAGAAGCAAGGGATAACCCTAAGATATATAATTGTACTTCATTACAAGATTTTTTGTTGCTGGTTTTTATCTTGCTAAAGAGATCTTTCGCGTTTGTTAGATTGTTAGAGTTTGTATCTTCTAGGGTGCAAATTTTTGATCCTGACCAAAGACCCCGTTCAAGGCCAGTATGAAATGATCCAATGATAGCGTTACTTAACATGATAAAAGAAATAGTTATCATTAAGAAAGAAATTAACTTAGAAAACTTTTCATTTCGACCCAATATAGCGGCTAATATAGAGATAGGTAAACAATAATAATAGGCATTTCGTTCTTTAAGACATAATTCGCAAGGTATATATTCATCAACATATTCTAAAACCAATGTTAATATTAATACTGTAGACATGCCTATCATAAGCAGTATTGTCAATTGCCTTTTTGTTAATGTCAGGCTTAAAATCCTGTTCATTAAGTATTAACCTTTCATGGTGTTTTGAATATAAATTAATTATTGTATAAAAATCTTAAGAAGATTTCTATATTTAGATATAATAAAGAGTTTTTCTATTTGAAAGTCTACTGAAATAGTAAAAGTAAACACATAAAGTGAAAGATAACATATTATAATAGTACTCATTAATCTTAAAAACTAGGAAAATTCAAAACATCATAGTAAAACTATCATCAGAGTTGAGGGCGTGGAGTTGTTTATTTTATAATATTGTACTGTAAGAGAGGGAGTATGATTGCTTTTTTATGAAGGAGTGGTCGGAGCGACTGGACTTGAACCAGCGACCTTTTGACCCCCAGTCAAGTGTACTACTAGACTGTGCTATGCCCCGATTTTAATTATACATAAAGATATAGAAGCAACCCTGTTTTTGTTTCTGTTCCGGAAATTAAAGTATTGAATTGATCAATAACAATTTTTTATAGATCAAAGCGTATACTATTTGAATTATATGTGTGTTTCTCAAAAACGTTTTTGGTTTTATTTTTGTGAAATATATTAAAAAAATTAGCAGGTGATATGAATTTAAAGAGATAGTGATACTTTGTTTTTTGTCTTATAGAAGTTACGAATAATAAAATATATGATTTTATTGTTCAGACATCATAATTTTATACGAATTAACGATTTTAAGGAACTTAATAAGTATTGCTCGTAAAGATTAAAAATTAATTATGTAAGGAGTGTATCAGGTGATATCGTTTAAGAAACTCCGTAAGGCAGTTTTCCCTGTTGCGGGTTTTGGAACACGTCTTCTTCCGTCCACTAAAGCTGTTCCAAAGGAAATGGTAACGGTGGTCGACAAACCGGTAATTCAATATATAGTAGACGAAGCTCTTGAAGCTGGTTTAACACATTTTGTTTTTGTTACAGGACGTGGAAAATGTTTGATAGAAGATTATTTCGATATTCAGTTTGAATTAGAACAATCTTTAAAAAAAAGAGAAAAAAAAGCTGAATTAACTTTATTATCTGATATTTTGCCTCAAGCTGGTACTGCTATATTTACACGTCAACAAGAGCCACATGGTCTTGGGCATGCTGTATGGTGTGCTCGACATATTATTGATGATGAACCATTTGCTTTGTTGTTGCCTGATATGTTGATGCAGGCTCAAGGTGATAATTGTACAAAAGGTATGGTTAAGCTTTATAATAAAAGTGGTGGTAATGTTGTAGCAGTTGAGGAGTGTGATCCTGATTTGTCTCATAAGTATGGAATTGTAGGCGTAGGAGATTTTATTGATAATGAAAGCTTTTTGATTACTGATATGATTGAAAAGCCATCGCCTGGTATGGCTCCGTCAAATTTTTTTATTAATGGACGTTACATTTTACAGCCTGAAATCTTTTCAATACTTGAAACTCAGGAAAGAGGAGCAGGAGGCGAAATTCAACTAACAGATGCTATGCTTAAATTGACAGCGAGTCAGACTTTTTCTGCTTATCTTTTTAAAGGAAATACTTACGATTGTGGGTCTAAGGAAGGTTTTGTCCTGGCAAATATTGCTTTTGCACTTTCTCGAGAAGATGTACGTTCTAATATAGAAGATGATCTCAAGAATCTTCTAGATGCATTACGATAAAAAGATTTTATTCTGATGTCTTTATTGTTCAGAATCTTGAAGTTTATGAAAATGAATATTTTATATACAGTCATGTATCAAAAGAGCATGAGTATCTTTTGTTGTATGTCTGGTGTGTTGTCTCGGTAAGCTTTGGGTTTTTCAATTTAATGTTATATTTCTGCTCTAACGAATTCTTGATAGAAGACATGATTAGGAGATGTTAATATAAAAATGTAAACCCCGGGAGATAAAAAATGGTTTATAATAGATAAGTAATGGCTACTGTAAAATGATAGATAAATCTTCTTCGGTCCTATCTTCAGCTGTTTACATTGAAAATGTAATCACAGTGAAACACTATACGGATCAGTTATTTTTGTTTTGTATAACTCGACCTAATGGATTTCGATTTCGTTCTGGTGAATTTGTCATGATAGGTCTTATCGTCAATGATAGACCAATATATCGAGCATATTCTATTGCTAGTCCTTGCTGGGATGAAAAGTTAGAATTTTTTTCTATCAAAGTTCAAGATGGACCTTTAACATCGCATTTGCATAAAATTCAGCCTGGTGATTCTATTTTAATGCATAAAAAATCTACTGGTACATTAGTGCTTGATGCTTTGATCCCAGGAAAACGCCTGTATATGTTTTCTACTGGTACTGGTATTGCTCCTTTTGCAAGTTTAATCCGTGATCCGGAAACATATGAAAAATTTGATGAAGTGGTTCTTACACATAGTTGTCGTAATATTGATGACCTGAAATATGGGTTTGATCTCATGGACCAGATACAGAAGGATGATATCCTTCAGGAGTTTGTTGGAAAAAGACTTCAGCATTATACCAGTGTAACGCGTGAAGATTATGTCCATAGAGGTCGTATTACCAATCTGATTGCTTCGGGAGAATTCTATAAGGCTGTAGGTGTACATTCACTTAATCCTGATTGTGACCGGGCAATGATATGCGGTTCTGTTTCTATGATAAATGATATGAAAATACTTATGAAAGCAGCAGGTTTTAGTGAGGGCTCAAACAGTAGACCAGGGGAATTTGTTACAGAACGTGCGTTTTCATAAGATTTTTAAGAGGCTTTTTGTATTGTTTTAGGTGTTTCTTCCCTGTTTTTTGAAAGTCTTAGAATAACAGCAGACAAGATGATTGAAGTTATTGAGGCGAGGATAATACCAATTTTGATCTTGTTTTGAAGAATCAGGGAATCAGGAAAGGCTTGTAAGGTAATGAATAAGCTCATAGTGAAGCCTGTACCACAAAGGACAGAGATTCCATATAATAGCAGCCAAGTTGATTTTTCTGGAAGATTTGCCCATCCTATTCGGATGATAATAAAAGAAAATAAGAAAATGCCTATCTGTTTGCCAGCAAAAAGTCCAAACATCACTCCTAGGGTTACAGGGTCAGTAAGGGTTAAGAAAGATGCATCATATAAGGGGATACCTGCATTGGCAAAGACAAACATAGGTAATATTATAAAAGTTATCCAAGGCTTGAGACGTTTTTCAAGTCGATAAAAAGACTCATGTGAAATAGAATCAGAGTGGCTTTTGAAAGGAATGCTCATAGCAACAATTATGCCTGCAATGGTTGTATGAATACCCGCTTGACCTATAAAAAAACATAATACGAGACCTATTAAACCATACGCATAAAAACGAGTTACACTATAAAGGTTGAATAAATATAATACAGCTACTATAAATATTGCTCCTCCTAACATAAAGAAATTTAAATTTTTTGTGTAAAAACAGGCAATAATAATCACTGCTCCAACGTCATCTAATATAGTGAGGGCTGTAAGAAATACTTTAAGAGAAGAAGGGATTCGTGACCCAATAATCGATAAAACTCCAAGTGTAAATGCGATATCAGTTGTTGTCGGAATTGCCCAGCCTTTTAGAAGAGAGACGGGTGCATTAATATTAAAATATAAGTATATGAGTGCAGGAACAATCATTCCTCCTATAGCTGCATATCCTGGAAGGATACGTTTCTTCCAGTTAGATAATTCTCCTTCAAGTATTTCACGTTTAATTTCTAAGCCTATGGAGAGAAAAAATACTACCATTAGCAGATCATTAATAAAATGTTGAAATGAAATAGTGCCAATTTTAAAGTTTAGTATTTGAAAATAGACCGAATCAAATGGAGAGTTAGCAAGTATCATTGCTATCACAGAAAAGATTATAAGTAAGAAACCTTTTGTTGTATCTTTATATAAGGAGTCCTTAAATTTTTTTGAGCAGTAATTAGAAAAAATATAAAAAAAATACATAATAAAAAACTTTGAATAGACAATATTTATATATACATAATATCAGTTCTAGGACATATAACAATATTTTAAATATTGATTGTAGCTTTAATCTCTTGTTGTATTTTTTTGATTTTAGGATATTTTTATAAAAAAGATGGTGATCTCCTTAATGAAATAGCCTATGTTATGTGAATAAGAGAAGCATACTATAAATTAATTTAGAGTTTTTAAAATATGCTTTTATAAATCAATAGGAGTGTTAAAGAAATATGGCTGTACCTAAAAGAAAAACAAGTCCATCAAAACGCGGCATGCGTCGTTCTGCAGATGCTCTAAAAGCACCTGCTTATATTGATGATAAAAAATCTGGTGAATTACGTCGTCCTCATCATATAGATATAAAAACTGGTACTTATCGTGGTCGCCAGGTTTTTCCAGTAAAAGAAAAAGATCATTCCTAACAATAAAGATGAGCATACGAGTCTCTTGCATAAAGTTATTGTGATTGTATCTCATTAAATTTGTGTAATTGGTTTTAATTCCAGCTTTAAGGTGCTTTATTGTAGAAGTACTGGTTTTACTGGCTTGTATGTTTGAATGATTATTGTTTTTGAATAGAAGTTTAATCTTTTATGAAGCGTCCTATAGTTGATTTCTTACACTGGTGCTTGGTGGTATTCGATCAATAACATCATGATTAAAAGTGCGTGTCTATTGCAATATCTTCAGAACACAGGATATTTGTAAATGCCTACCAATTCGGTATGTTTGCAATTAAAAATGAAAGTAGGTTAAGTGTGAATATCAAGTAAAGCCTGAAATTTTAAAGAAACTATGTTTTAGTGCCGCCAACTGTAACTTGATCCATACGAAGATGCGGTTGCCCTACACCAACAGGAACCCATTGTCCATTTTTACCGCATTGTCCAATTCCAGGATCAAGTTCTGAATCATTCCCTATCATGGATAGGCGTTTCATAGCTTCTGGTCCATTTCCGATGAGCATCGCTCCCTTTATAGGGGCGCCAATTTTACCTTCTTCAATAAGATAAGCTTCAGTACAGTTAAATACAAACTGTCCTGAAGTAATATCTACTTGCCCTCCACCAAATGTAACAGCATAAATTCCTTTTTTTACAGAAGCAATGATTTCTTGAGGATGTTTATCCCCTGAAAGCATGTAGGTATTTGTCATACGTGGCATGGGAGGGGATGCATAACTTTCACGACGGCCATTTCCTGTGGGTTTCATATTCATAAGCCTGGCATTTTGGCGATCTTGCATAAAGTTGACGAGTTTTCCTTTTTCAATAAGGACATTATAACTTGATGGTGTTCCTTCATCATCAAAGTTGAGTGAACCTCGTTTCTTGCTGATAGTTCCATCATCGACGACAGTAACATTGGGAGAAGCAACTATCTCACCCATAAGATTGGAGAACACAGAGCTCTCCTTGCGATTAAAATCACCTTCCAGTCCATGTCCAACTGCTTCGTGCAGCATTACTCCAGGCCAGCCTGAAGCAAGTACTACATCCATAGTACCTGCTGGAGCATCTATAGCTTCCAGATTTACAAGTGCTTGTCTAAGAGCTTCTTCTGCTTCTTTTTTCCATGATTCATTGTGAATGAATTCAGTAAATCCAACTCTTCCGCCCTTACCACAATAACCTGACTCTTGACGGTTTTCTGTGCCAACAACCACGGATATAGCGATTCTTGTCATGGGACGCGTATCATATATACGAAAATGATCAGCACGTAAGATTTCTATAATTTTCCAACTTGCATCAAGAGAAACGGTGACTTGTTTTACTCGTTCATCTTTACTCCGCAGGTAAGTATCGATCTTTGAAAGTAATTGAGCCTTTTCTTTGAAAGAAGGTATTCCAATCGGATTTTCATTGGAATATAGATTATGATTTTTTTTCTGCTGGGGAGCAGAAGCGTATGTACATGTATACCCATCGATTGCTTTTCCTGCGATCTTTGCTACACGTTTAAGAGCTGCTAGTGACATTTCATTAGAATAGCCGTAACCTACAGCTTCATGAGCTACAACACGTAATCCAAATCCCTGTTCTGTCCAAAAATTTCCTTCCTTGATATATCCATTATCGAACTTAAGGGTTTCATATTGTGAATATTCAAGAAAAAGCTCTCCATCGTCTGCTGGTTTTAGAGTATCAGATACAACATTTTTTATTGTTGACTCATCAACATCAAACAGAGAAAGAAGAGTTTTAAACATGCTTAATTTTCCTATTTACAATTGGCATTGGCTTCAGGTTATTCATCCATAATTATCTCTTTAAGGTAATACCTCGTAACCATTAGAGAATCCTTTAAGATCTACTGGAATTCCTATTCCTTCTTCTGGGGTTTGAAATAATATAAATGTTGCAGTTGTACCGTTTTTTAATGCATTCATAAGTTCATCTTCTAAAATTACTTCAGCATAGCATCCATCTGAAGAACAACGAACAAAGTATGTCTTTCCAATATCTTTTCCGTCAATGCTAAGGCCTAAGCCATTTGGCAATAAAATCCCCAGTGGAGCAAGAACACGTAGAATACGGGATTTATGATCAACTGTATTCAGAACTATAATAGATAAACCTATATCAGGTTTATCTTCAGCTATGACATTTTGCATGAGTGCGCATTGTTCTCTTGATGCACCGGCTGGTTTTTCACAGAGTATTGACCATGCTCCATGTTTTGATTTTACAACTCCTGTTTGTAACAATGATTCTGAAAGTGCTGATGAACAAATATTTATGCTGATAACACCTAGAAATAAGGTGTACCGTAAATATCGGTAAATGTTTTGAAGGATTTTTGAAAAAACAATGGAACTCATTTTTATAAGAGGCTATCTTTATTATATTATTATTAAATTTCTGAACTAACTGTGGCAACAATGCGTAAAGTTTAATGTCATTTAAAGATATTTATTATAGTTTTTCTGAGCATAAAAGAAATCCTTACATATTGCGTTTTTTTTAAAACCATGATCATTGTGAGTATTAATGTCTATAGCTTTATTCTGTAGAGTTTTTACGATAGACTTTTCTTAATCTTATCTTCATGGTTTTAAAAAAGAGACATAAGAATTTTCTAATTGTCTATTTTGTTGGCATGATATTATAATATCTATTGACTTTTAAATATTTAATTTAAATTTTTGTAGATTATCGTGTTAGTATAAATATAAGATTGGTATAATAATAGAATAATTTTCCTTTTTGTAAAATATATTTATACATAAGGTTTCTTTTGCATTCAATAGGTTTGTGCAAAAGGAGAAAGTTATATAAATTTGAGAGATATGTAATGGCGATTACTAACAGTCGTTGTACAATATGCAATGCGGCGAATATATTCCTTCATAAGTTCAGAATAAAGGACTTTTTTAAGCTTCTAAAGCCGCGGGTTATGTCACTTGTCGTATTTACTTCTTTAGCGGGACTTATCTTAGCTCCAGGTCATATTGGTATTATAAAAGGGATGATAGCTATTTTTTCTATTGCTATGGGTGCAGGTGCGTCTGGTGCTTTGAATATGTGGTATGATGCTGATATTGATAAAATGATGTTGCGCACTGCATTACGTCCTATTCCAACAGGTAAGATTACACCGCGTGAGGCATTCGTATTTGGTTCGTTAATATCAGTACTATCTGTTATGATCATGGCCTTGTTCATTAATTGGATGTCAGCAATCCTTTTGTTACTTGCTATATTATTTTATGTAGTAATATATACCATTTGGCTTAAGCGTTCTACTCCGCAAAATATTGTCATTGGAGGTATTGCAGGAGCTTTCCCTCCTATGATTGGTTGGAGCTCTGTTACTGGGGGCCTATCTTTAGAGAGCATGATCATGTTTGCTATCATTTTTTTATGGACACCTCCTCATTTTTGGTCTCTCGCTTTATTTACTATGAAGGACTATGCTGCTGCTGGTATTCCTATGCTTCCGAATGTAGCAACAGAAAAAGCTACCAAAGTACAAATTCTCATTTATGCAGTTTTAACAGCATTAACCGGGGTATCTCCTTATTTATTTGGCTTTGCAAGATCTTTATATGCCTTCAGCGCGGTTGTTCTTGGATGTATGTTGGTATATTTTTCATTGCGTATTTTTTTTATACCTGAAGGAGATAAAAAAATGGTACCTGCCAAAAAATTGTTTAAATTTTCAATAATATATCTTTTTGCCCTTTTTGCGGCATTAATGATTGATCATTTAATCATTATAGGCTGATATTAAAGTAGTAAATGAAGCAAACAAGGCAGTATCACAGATATGAAAGACATTAATAGCTTCATAAATTCTATTATTTGTTGTTGTTATTGAAATTTCAGCCTACTCCAGAATGTTCTTCTGGATAACTGTTAATGTTTATAAACCTAAAAGAAGCTCAGCTACCAATTCTTCTCTTTTAGGGTTTAGCATAAACACGGTATGGTTTAAATTATTTATCATAATAACATTTTTAGATTAATCTTTAACTGATATCTTTGAAAATAAGATTATTTGTGTATTGTAATTCCATAATTCTTTAGATCAGAAGGGTAATGAGTATTTGTACTCAGTATTTTTACGGAAGTAATACAAAGATTTTTTAATATTTGTGCAATGAGACCGGTTTCTTGTGATTTTTGATTTTTAGACCCATTATTTTCTTTAATGGGAGGTGTTTGAAAAGGAGAAGAAATCGTTTTTATTGTTTCATGGTCAGAAAAGTTATTGCGTAAGTAAATTATTATGCCTTTTCCTTCAATAGATATTTGATTAAGATAATAGTCAATGGGGCTTTTTTTAAGCAAGATGTCTTCTACAAAATTTTCTCGATGGACATATACAGGGATAGGTGTATTTAGGCTATTTTCTATATCACCAACAATAAGTACTGTATGTACTAAAGTACTTTTGGGTAAACAATAAGTATTTACTTGTATAGTTCCTATAGATGTTTCTGTTTTGCACGAGGATTTTAATATAATTAAATGTTCCTCTCTTTGACGCCAAATGATAATATCAGAAACAGAAATAATCTTTAAATTATGTTTTTTTGCGAAATCAAAAACTTCCTTTCCCTCTTTCACAGTTCCATTATCATTAACCAGTTCACAGATAACGGCGATTGGTGGTAGTTGTGCTAGTTTGCACATATCTACAGAGGCTTCTGTATGACCTGAACGAGTTAAAACCCCACCTTCGCGTGCTATTAGTGGGAAAATATGTCCTGGTCGAGTAAAGTCAGAAGGCTTACTATTAGGATTGGCAAGATTTTGTACTGTACGAGTTCTGTCAGACGCAGATATTCCTGTAGTGATTCCGTCTTTGGAATCAATGGATATCGTAAATGCAGTGCTATGAATTGATTCATTGCTTGCTACCATTAAATTAAGATGAAGCCTGTTTGCTTCTGTATAAGGCATTGGTGTACATACAATACCAGAAGTATGGCGAATAATGAAAGCCATTTTTTCAATTGTACAATGAGTAGCCGCAATGATTAAATCAGCTTCATTTTCACGGTCATTTTCGTCAGTTACAATAACTATTTCGCCTTTGCCAAAAGCTTGTATGGCATCAGAAACTTTTTGCTGATTAAATAACATTTTTTTTCTCGAATCTTGGATTACCTGTCTGTCCTCTATCACGAAGATAATGGTCAGCTAAAGCGCATGCTAACATTGCTTCCCCGATCGGTACTGCACGGATGCCTACACAAGGATCGTGTCGACCTTTTGTTTTTATGAAAATCTCTTTTCCAGTTACATCAATAGAAGGTTGTTCAGTTGGGATTGAAGATGTTGGTTTGACAGCAAATCTAACAATTATTGGTTGTCCAGTGGATATGCCACCTAAGATTCCGCCAGCATGATTTGATGAAAATGCTGGTTTTCCATGAGTATCAATGCGCATATGATCTGAGGTTTCTGTCCCCGTCATAGATGCTATTGAGAATCCGTCACCAATTTCCACACCTTTTACAGCATTAATGGACATAATGAGCGCTGCTATGTCTTGATCAAGCTTCCCGTAAATAGGAGCTCCTAGTCCTGCAGGAACATTTTCAGCTACAATTTCAATGATAGCCCCCACAGAAGATTTTTCTTTGCGGATTTTGTCAAGATAGTCTTCCCAAACAGATATAATTTGTAAGTCAGGAGAAAAAAAACGGATTCTGGTCTACTATTTTCCAATCCCATCGAGAGCGATCAATCTTATGAGGTCCAATTTGGATCAGTGCTCCGCGAATAGAGATGTCAGGAATTATTTTCCGTGCTAAAGCACTCGCTGCTACACGTGCCACTGTTTCTCTTGCTGAAGAACGTCCGCCACCACGGTAATCACGGAGACCATATTTAATATTATAAGTGTAATCTGCATGGCCTGGTCGGTACATATTAGAAATTTCTTCATAATCTGCAGAATGTTGATCAATATTTTCAATGATCATTGAAATAGGTGTGCCAGTTGTTATGAGTGTTTCCCCATCTTTCTCTGATATGACTCCTGATAGGATCTTGATAATATCATTTTCTTTTCTTTGTGTAACAAACCTTGATTTCCCTGGTTTTCTTCGATCAACCCAATATTGTACTTCATCAAGTGTAAAGTGAATTCCAGGAGGACAACCGTCAATAACACATCCCAAAGCTGCTCCATGACTTTCTCCCCAAGTTGTAATACGAAAAAGATGTCCGAATGTATTATGTGACATAATTATCTCCTTCTTGGAAATTTTTAAATGAATGATATAGTATAACAACGCTATATAAAAATAACAAAAATAAAGGAAGTTTTGTTTTTAAGACAAGATATCCTATAAGCAGGGATATATGTCTTGTCTATAGTTATGGATAATTTTACAGTAATGCGACTATATACCTACTTTAATATGTCGTTTTCTTAGAAAAAACTCTTGAAGAATTTTTTTTGTTTGATATATTTCAATTCCTGAATAAACATCTGGCTTATGGTGGCATGTTTTTTGGGAGTAAAAACATCCATGATTTTCAATGCCTCCACTTTTGGGATCGTTTGTTCCATAGTAAAGTCTTCGTATTCGTGCAAAAGAAATAGCAGCAGCGCACATTGCGCATGGTTCTAAGGTTACATAAAGGTCTGCTCCTGTTAAACGTTCTTGAGAAAGGATTTGGCAGCCCATGCGGATTGCTAGAATTTCGGCATGTGCAGTGACATCATTTAATTCTTTCATTCTATTGCCTGAATAGCTAATCACCTTATTATTCAGAACAATAACGGCTCCAATGGGCACTTCATCTCTTGAAGCAGCCTTGTGAGCTTCTTCTATGGCAATAGACATAAAATGATTTTTTTTGATCACGAGAGAATTTTTTTAGAGGTTTATTTTGAAAGTTAATATACTATCATTAATATGATTAGCAAAAAATAATCAATGGATTTTAAAAAACATACTAAACCTTTTGAAAAATATTGCGAAAATTAATTGAATAATGATTTCGCATCTAAAAATAGAGTCCTTAAAGAATATGGAACCTGAACAAATCATTTTACAATCTGGTAGAATATCAAAATTTATAGCACGTGCTGGGATTGCTTCTCGACGTGAGGTAGAAAACATGATAAAACAAGGACGTGTAAAAGTAAATGGTATGCTCTTGGATACACCAGTAATCAATGTTACGTCTGAGGATCAGATAGAAATTGATGGAAAAGCTCTTCGAAAAAAAGATAAGACGCGTCTTTGGCTTTATTATAAGCCTTCTGGTTGTGTAACTACTAATTTTGATCCTGAGGGACGTCCTACTGTATTTGAGCGGTTACCAGATAATCTGCCTCGTGTTATAACAATTGGCCGACTAGATATTAATACTGAAGGACTTTTGCTTCTTACAAATGACGGAGGTCTTTCTCGTATTCTTGAATTGCCTTCTACAGGTTGGTTGCGGCGATATCGTGTGCGTGCTTATGGACATATCGATCAGAGTAAGTTGGATAAACTAGCAACAGGCTTGACAATTGACGGTATCGTTTACAAATCTATTCAGGCTACTCTTGATTCAGTAAAAGGTTCAAATGTTTGGATCACTATGGGATTACGTGAAGGGAAGAATAGAGAGATTAAAAAAATTTTTGAAGTTCTTGGTTTGAAAGTAAATCGTCTTATTCGTATTTCTTATGGGCCTTTTCAATTAGGAGAAATGTCAGAAGGAGATATCATAGAAGTCCGAAGTAGGGTACTGCGCGATCAACTTGGTCCAAATCTTGTTGAACAAGCAGGAGTAAGTTTTGATGCGCCAGTTTATTGTTCTGAAGTGGCTGTACAGAATAACGTTAGGAAAGCCCCCATTAATAATTATAATACCGTTCATTATAAAAACGATAGGAAAAGAGATAGAATAACAGATAAGCCTCGTGAAGAAATTCGTTCTTCTCTTTGGGCAAAACGTACGAGTCGTTCTTCTAATATTTGGAGAGCTCCAGATATTTATTCAAGTCGTTTTACGAAGGTGGGGACAGATCTCAGAAAGAAGTCATTTAAGGATACAAAGCAAGAAAAACCTTATACAGATTTATCTTTTGTTAAAGGCAGTAAGAATATAAAATTTTTGAATAAAGAGCATAGGAAAAGGGATTATATTCATGAAAGTGAGGATAAAGCACATAAATATCATAAAAAACATCAAGGCAATCATAGGTCTCAATTTTCTGGAAGAGTAAAATATAATAAAATTATAGGAGAAGAGAATCATCAAGGAAGACGTTTTTCTGGAGAAGGTAATAAAGAATTTTCACCGAAAAGAATAGATTATAAAGAAAGTATGAATCCTAAAGGTAGAAATAAGAAAGATGAGAATCGTTGGAGGTAAGTTTCGAGGTCGTATTCTTTCTGGCTCTGAGAGTAATCATATTCGTCCAACACGCAGTCAAACAAGGGAAGCGCTTTTTAATATTTTAAGTCATGTTTATCCTGAAGCGTTAAATGCGACATATATGGTTGATATGTTTGCTGGTGTAGGTTCTATAGGACTTGAGGCGTTATCTCGAGGTTGTCGTTACGTTTTTTTTATTGATAATAACATCAAAAGTTTGAATGTCATTCGCAAAAACATTAGTGTTCTGGGAGTAGAAGAGCATACGAAAGTTCTATTGTGGAATGTTGTTAATATACAAAAATTAAGGATAATAAAGCCATTTCAGTTTATTTTTTTGGATCCACCGTATGGAAAGAAACTAGGAGAAAGGGCTTTGGAATCAGCGGAAACCGGTGGATGGATTGCACCAGGTGCTTTGGTCGTCCTTGAAGAGCATATTGATGCTGATCTTTCGCTGAGTTCAGTATTTAGAATGCTTCAAAAGCGTAGATTTCGTGATACACAGATGCATTTTTTTCGATATTGTCCGAAACAATAATCCATTTTTCTTCTAAAGGAAAGAAAAGGAACAGTCTGTTGAAAGACAGGTAAGATTTGTGAGGAGTATATTTTTTTGTATATTGGATATGATAGTTATGATCTAAATAAGAATTGTTGTGTTTTCATTTAGAGATTTCAAGGCTTAATTCTGAATTATAAATCTGCTATCAGAGCTAATTCCTGATAGACTTCGCTGTGATTGAGTGTATGGTATATGTTAAAATTATTAAATAATGTAAATGAAAGTTTGAAGTATGCTGCCTGATGTTCTTTCAGCTTCTCTTATAGATCGTGCTTCTAAAATTGTTCATCTTGCCTTGAAATCTGGTGCTGATGCTGCTGATGTAAAGGTTCTGTATTCACGCGATAAAAGCTTTTCAATCCGTCTTGGAAAAACAGAAGGTATAGACACTTCTGAAAATAGTGTTTTGTCTTTACGTGTATTTGTAGGGCAGAAGGTTGCAACAGTTTCGACTAATCATACTTTTGATATTGATCTATTAGTTGAAAGAGCTGTTGATATGGCTAAGGTATCGTTAAAAAATCCTTTTATCTCTTTAAGCGACAAAAATGATCTTGCTCATCATTATCCTGATTTAGATTTATTTGATCCAGTGACAGTTAATGATAATGATTTACGTGATAGTGCATTGGCAATGGAAGGAGCAGCTCTTTCTGTTCCAGGTGTTAGTAATTCATTAGGCTCATCGGTTTCTATGAGCATGCAAGGGATAGCTTTGGTAACCTCTCATGGATTTTCAGGTTTTTATATGAAAACAAATTTTTCTCGTTCTGTTAGTGTCATTGCTGGAAAAGGGATTAACATGGAACGTGATTATGACTTTGATAGTTGTGTTTTCTATTCTGATCTTCGAAATACAGAAGAGATAGGATATCGTGCAGGAAACTTTGCTGTACGACGGCTTAATCCACATAAAATGGATACCGGTTCCTATACTGTTGTATTCGATGTTCGTGCAGCGCGCAGCCTTGTACACGCTATAATAAATACCATTAATGGAGAAGCTATTGCCCGTAAAACAAGTTTTTTATGTGATAGCATGGGAAAACAGTGCTTTTCTAGACATATAACTCTTATTGATGATTCTTTTGTAAAGCGTGCTTCTTCCTCTCGTCCATTTGATGATGAAGGTATTTCACAGGGTTGTTTAATGTTGATAAAGGATGGTGTGCTTACCAATTGGTTGTTATCTCATTCATCTGCTTGTGAGCTTGGTTTGCGTACGAATGGTCGGGGTGTTCGTTGTGGTTCATCTGTTGTTGCAGGTTCCACGAATGTTTTTCTGGAGCCTGGTGAGGCTACGCCTGAAGAACTGATAAGGAACATTAAAAAAGGATTTTATGTCACTGAATTAATTGGGCACGGTGTTGATTTAATTACAGGTCAATATAGTCAAGGGGCTTCTGGCTTTTGTATTGAAAATGGTCAGTTGACATATCCTGTTTCAGGCGTAACGATCGCGTCTAATTTGAAAGAGATGTTTATGTCTGCTGTTCCTGCGAATGATATAGATCGTCGCTATAAAATTTCTACGCCTACATTAGTTATTGATAATATGACATTGGCAGGTCAGTAATTCGTAGTCTCTTGTCTCGAGGAAGTATATTCATGAATGACTGGAGTGATGATCTTAATATAATTAGGTTTGCAGCACGTGAAGCTGGACAAATAGCGATGAAATATTTTTGTCGGTCCCCTAAAGTTTTCAGAGAAAAAGAAGGAGGATCGCCAGTAAGTGATGCTGATATAGCTGTTAATTCATATCTTGAGAGTTTTCTTCGTCCTTTACGTCCTTCTTATGGATGGTTATCAGAAGAAACAGATGATAATTTTGAGCGGTTAGCTCATGAAACTCTGTTTATTATTGATCCTATTGATGGGACAAGAGCATTTATCCTAGGAGATAGAGCTTGGTGTATTAGTATTGCAGTTGTTCATCAGGGTCGTCCTGTTGCTGGTGTAATAAATGCATCAGCTCTTGGGCAGGAATTTTATGTTTGTCTTGGCATAGAATCTAGTTGTGATGGGAAAAATATATCGGTATCATCTTCTTCAATTGGTGATAATTTGGTTGTAATGGCTGAAGAAGGGGATTTAGTTTCATGTATTAATTGTGAACTTATTCAATGTATTCCGTCTTTGGCATTGCGATTATCTATGGTAGCAGATGGAAGAATAGATGCTGCTTTGGTTCGGCGTAATGCCAGTGATTGGGACTTGGCTGCTGTTGATTTATTGCTTGAGCGTGCTGGCGGTGCTTTAGTAAACTTGGATGGTCAATCCTTGATATATAATCGCTCTCATGTTAAGCACGGAATTTTGATTGCTTCTGCTAAACGTCATTTGCCAACATTTTTGGATCAGTTATCTACTTTATAATAAAAAAATTATAACTCATTGATTTTATTACGTTTTTTCTTTAAATCCCGCACCTTTTTTGGGGTTTCTGTTGTGCTGGCTCCTGCATTTGCAGCAATGGTTGCCCCTGCTTTACGTAAGCCGTGAGTTCGACATTCGTCTGGTAAACCTGCCTCCTTGCCTTCGTTCCAAAAGGATGAAAAGAGCGATATTTCTCCACTTCCCCAAACCCCAGTGCCCGTATCATGGTGCGAATTGACCAGGGAGGTGCCTTTATAGCGATGCAAGCGATGCAGTGTGATGGCCGATTTCATATAGGCACTCGTGTATTCATAAAATGATGATGAACTTTGTAGAGAATTAAAGTCAACAAAAGGTGCGGTATACACCTGAAATTCCTTAATGAAATCAACACCCCTAACAGGGTGCGGGATGTTAAGTCTTTGATTTTAAATCATCATCGTATTAATTACTTTATAAAGTAATTTTTTGTATAATATAGTTATAAAATATATTATAATTTCTTTAAAAAACTGTTTGGAAAAGAATTGTTATGAGTGATAAGTATGCCAGTGAACAAAGTTTACATCTTGTATTTGGTGGCGAGCTAGAAGATTTAACAAGTTTGAGATTTCAGGATACCAATAATATTGATGTTGTAGGTATTTTCCCTGATTATTCTAGTGCTTATATTGCTTGGAAAGCAAAAGCACATCAAACAGTTGATAATGCTCACATACGTTATTTTATAGTAAATATACATTCTATGTTGTATGCTGAATGAGATGAATATCATGGTATCTTTTATTAAAGTATTGGACAAGTACTTTGTTCTTAAAATCTCTTAGAGATATTTTGTTAGTTTTATATTGACATGAAAGATGGCAGTCATAATGGTAACTTGGCATCAACAAGATATTACTGATAGGGCTTCTTTTGGATCGCAGGTTATATTTGGATACCGTTGTCTAGGGAATATTATATCACCCTTTTTATGGCCTTATCTAAATTTTAGAGTCTTCCTTGGTAAGGAAGAAAGCTCTCGTCTTTCAGAGCGTTTTGGATATGCAAGTATCCTGCGTCCTTCAGGACCTCTTGTTTGGTTTCATGCTGCTAGTGTTGGAGAAACTATTGCGATTATTGAGTTAATTCGTGAGGTATGTTGTCGGGGGATTTGTGTTTTGTTGACTACAGGTACAATGACTTCGGCTACTTTAGTAAAAAATCGTTTAGGGGAGGAAGTAATACATCAGTATGCTCCGTTGGATGTGCAATCTGCAATTTCAAGATTTCTTGATTATTGGAAGCCTGATAGTGCCATCATTTCAGAATCAGAAATATGGCCAGTAACAATTCTTGGATTATCTGTACGTCGTATTCCACAAATCCTTGTTAATGCAAGGATGTCTTCTCGTTCATTCAATAAATGGCATGCCTATCCTAGTATCTCAAAGAAAATTTTTAATAATTTATCTTTAGTGGTTGCACAGTCTGAGATAGATTGTACACGGTACCGTGAATTGGGTGCGCATCAAGTACTCGTATCTGGTAACCTTAAGATGGATGTTAGCCTTCCTCCCTATGATGAGAAAGTGCTTTCTTTTTATCAACAACAGATTAAAGATAGGTATACTTGGGCTGCTATTTCTACTTTTGAGGGAGAAGAGAATGTTGCAGGCCATGTTCAACATATTCTTAAACAAAAAAATAATGTTCTTACTATTCTTGTGCCACGTCATCCTGAACGTTGTGATGCTATAGAGAAGCTTTTATTATCTCAGGGACTAAAAGTTGCGCGTCGTACACGTGGAGATATTTTGACATCAGAAACTGATGTTTTTTTAGGAGATACAATTGGTGAAATGGGTCTTTATTTGCGATTAACTGAGATTGCATTTGTTGGTCGTTCTTTGTTTGGAGAAGGAGGACAAAATCCTCTTGAGCCTGCTATGCTTGGTTGTGCTATTTTATCTGGTCCAAAGGTTCATAATTTTGATGAAATTTATCAAAATTTAATATCTGCTGAAGCTTCTTGTTTTGTGCAGGATGAAGAGCAATTAAGTAAAATTATTCAGTATTTGCTGTCTAATAAAGATGTTCGTGATAAAATGATAAAAGCTGCTATGAATAAGGTTTATGAAATGCAGGGTCAGGGTGCTCTTAAAATTACATTACGTGCTTTAGAGCCATATATTAATCCACTTGCTTTTCAGGCAAGTTTGTTACCAAAGAAGATTTTGTGATTTTTAGCAGAAATAAGAATGATATGAAGCACCATGAGAGTTTTTCAAAAATTGGAGGTCTTCTTTTTGATAAAGACGGTACCCTCTTTTCATATGATACAAGTTGGCTGGTTGTTAATAAAGAACTCGCAATGATTGCAGCTCGTGGGGATCATACCTTTGCTGAAAAAATTCTATCGGCTTGTGGTATGGATTTAAATACAGGTTCTGTTATACCCGATACTTTATTGGCTTCTGGTACTATCAATGAAATCGCTCTTGCTATGATTGAGGCTGGATCAACTGTAAAATTCGTAGATATGATAAAAGCTTTCAAAGATGTAATCGTTCGTTCTGTTTATGTTTCTAAACAGATTACCAATCTTAAAGTTTTTTTCTCTCGTCTTCAGCAACGAGGGTTTCTTCTTGGTATTGCTTCTAATGATAGTGAAGATTCTATTATAAAAACAGCGGAGCACTTTGAATTTTTGGAGTATCTTAATTATATTTCTGGGTGTGATAGCGGTTACGGTTGTAAACCTGATATAGGGATGGCTCTTGGTTTTTGTTCTGCTACAGGATTAGAACCTTCTCAGATTGCTATAATTGGTGATAGTAATCGGGATATGGATATGGCTCAAAGTGTTGGGGCTGGTTTAAAAGTTGCAGTATTAACTGGAACAGGCACACATTCTTCATTAAGTGAGAAATCTGATCTTTGTATTAAAGATATTACTGTTCTTGAGGCATTATTACCAAGTTTTATATAATTTGATTATGGTTGTTAATTTATGATCAAAACACCATCTTTTTGGTGGTTAAAGTTTAGCTGGATTTCTTTAGCTCTTTTGCCTCTTTCTTTTATTTATGGTCTTATTTCTTCTTGGCGAATGAAACATAGTCGTCGTAAGAAAGTTCTTGTTCCTGTAATTTGTGTTGGTAATTTTGTTATGGGAGGAGCAGGAAAAACGCCTACTTCTTTAGCACTTGCTGTTGCTGCAATGAATAGAGGATTGAAACCAGGCTTTTTATCACGTGGTTATGGACGAAAATCTAAACATCCTATTTTAGTTGATGTAGAAAAACACGGAGCTTTTGATGTCGGAGATGAAGCACTGATGCTTGCAGCTTATGCAAGTACAGTTGTATCACATAATCGAGTAGAGGGTGCTAATCTCTTGATCAAAGAAGCTGTTGATATTATTATTATGGATGATGGTTTTCAGACGTCACAATTAATAATCAATCTTTCTTTTGGGGTTATTGATTTACGTAGAGGTTTAGGGAATCTTTGTGTTTTTCCAGCAGGTCCTCTACGGGTTCCTTTAAAGACGCAGGCTTCTTATGCAGATATTATCCTTTGTATAGGTGATAAAGAAGCTATGAATTCTAAATTGTCCATATATAATAATCTTGGCAAGCCAGTCTATTTTGCAAAGTTGCAACCAAAGTTAGGATTTGATTATTTTGGTATTCATGTTCTTGCTTTTTCTGGTATTGCAGATCCTAAAAAATTTTTTTTAACAGTTAAAAGTCTTGGAGCAGTTCTTGTTGAAAGCTATCCTTTTGCTGATCATGCTGTTTTAAAAGATGAACAGATAACTTTTTTACTGACCCGAGCTGAACAAAAAAAATTAAAATTAGTAACTACTGCTAAAGATGCTGCAAGACTTACAAATCGCTTAGGAATTGCTCAAGAACTTTTATCTAAGATTTTAATAATAGAAGTTGAACTTGTTTTTGAAGACCCACTGACTCCATTAAATTTCATAGATAGGGCAGTTACTTTGTTTAAAGAACAAAAATCTCTTCAATAAGGTAAAGTTCCTGCGCGTTTCTCTGCCTCTAAAGATGCTGCTGCATCGGCGTAAGGAGCTTGTCGAGCAACACTCCAGTAACATAGCTCGTGGAGTGGAATACGTTTTCCTGTTATTGCACAAATAACAAAAGTTCCTGGAGATAAAATTTTGAAATTGCCATCCATATAATGAAGTTTGGCTTCGCGTTCTTGATAACTATTGAATACATTCATTATTTATACCTGAGAAACATTTTAGAATTTTTTTATTTTTATATTATCAACGTCCAAAAAGCTTTTCTATATCCCTTAATTTTAGTTCAATAAACGTTGGACGTCCGTGATTGCATTGACTAGAGTTTGGAGTTTTTTCCATTTCTCTAAGCAGGGCATTCATTTCTTCAATTTGCATTTTTCTACCAGATTTGATTGATGCATGACATGCCATAGTTGCAAGTGTTTGTTCTAATTTATTAAATAAACAATCTGTTGTATGGTCGTCTATTATCTCATCAAGCAGATCTCGTAGTAATGCTGATGCATTAAATTTTCCAAGTATTGTTGGAGTTTCACGAATAGCTATTGCTCCAGCTCCAAAACGTTCAACGATAAGTCCGAGTTTATGGAGATGATCCGCATGTGCCATTATAAGATTGCATTCTTCTTCAATAAAATCAATTATTTCTGGTATCAGTAGCTTTTGTGAAGTAAGTCGTTCTTTTTCTAATATTTTACGCATTTTTTCAAAAAGAATGCGTTCATGTGCTGCATGTTGATCAATAATAACTACTCTATCATGAGTTTGCGATATAATATAATTCTGGTGGATTTGAGCACATGCGATACCAAGAGGATATGGTATTTCATCCTGTGCAACAGCATTTGTTATTGGAGTGATGCCGGGCGGGCTATAATCAACAAAGATTTTTTGTTCTTCCTGGAAAGTAAGATGTGAGGGATATGAAGGAGAATATTTTATATCCAACTCTTTATTGAGAAGAGGTTTCCCAAATTTATTGTGGAAAGAAGAAAGCATACTTGTACTAAGAGTAGAGGAAGTAACAAGCCCTTTTCTAATAAGAGCTTGACGGATTGTATCAATAATAAAATTACGTACAATCGCCGGGTTGCGAAAGCGTACATCAGATTTTGCTGGATGTACATTTACATCTACCATTGTTTGATCAATGTTGAGTAACAAAACTACTACCGGATATCTTCCTTTTGGTATGGTTTCCGTGTAAGAGGCTCGAACTGCTGAAAAAAGCAATTTATCTTGAACAGGCCTGCCATTTACAAACAAATACTGTTGATTCGTATTGGCTCTATTAAAGGTAGGGATTCCTACATAACCTTTAAGGCTTATATCTTTAGATACTTTATTTAATTCGATAGAATTCTCATAAAATGTTTCTCCAAGTACTTGAGCAACACGTGACATCAAATCTCCAGGAGTGGGCAAGAAATCTAGCTTAGAGCGATTGATTCCTGATAAAGTAAAGCGCACATTAGGATAAGAAATAGCTATACGTTTAACTACCTCTTTGATGGCATTTGCTTCTATTTGTTCACTTTTTAGAAATTTTAATCTTGCAGGAACTTCAAAAAAAAGATTTTTTATTTCTACAATAGTTCCAGGATTAGTGGCAGCTGGCTGCACCAAGGAGACTTTACCTCCAGAAATAATAATTTGTGCTCCGCAATCTTGTTCAGCAGAACGACTGATTAAAGTAAGTTGTGCTATCGCACCTATGGAAGGTAAAGCTTCACCTCTAAAACCAAAAGTATATATTTTATCTAAGTCATTAAAAATTTTAGAAGTACAATGTCTTTGTACTGCCATAGATAGTTCATCTGGTGTCATACCATAACCATTATCAGAAACACGAATAAATGACTTTCCTCCTGCAGAAGTTGTTATTTCAACATGTGTTGCATCGGCGTCAAGAGCATTTTCTATGAGCTCTTTTACAGCAGAAGCAGGGCTTTCTATAACTTCGCCAGCAGCGATTTGATTAACAACTTTTTCAGAAAGTTTTTTTATGCGCATGCACTTATTATTTTTAGCTGTTGGTCTTCTATACAAAAAGATGATTTTTTCAGCAATACCAGGAAACTTTATTATATACAATAACAGTCTCATTCTAAGTACAACATTACATGTAATGTTATATTGCAGAAGTATTCATTGTAAAGTTTATAAAAGAAGATTTTTTAAAATTGATAGCTATTTAAAGAGCTCTTGTTTTTAAGAAGTTAAAGAAAAGAGGCTATACGACAAAACTCTTCAATGGAGAGATTTTCGGCTCTTTTACTTGGTTCTATTCTTGCTTTTTTTAGCAATGATTCCCCTCCTAGATTTTTTAGGCTTTGTCGTAACATTTTACGTCGCTGTCCAAAAGCAGTTTTGGTAACTTTTTTGAGTGATTCTAAACAACAAGGAATAGGGTCATGATGAGGAACGAAGTGTACAACAGTGGATATAATTTGGGGGGAAGGAAAAAAGGCTTGGGGTGGGATATCAAAGAGTATACGAGCATTTGCTCTCCAAGCTGTTAATACACTTAATATTCCATAAGAAGCATTGTTTTTAGTTGCAACTATTCTTTTAGCAACTTCCTTTTGAAAAAGAAGAGTTAAAGATTCCCAAAAAGGAGGCCATATAGGGGAAGTGATCCAATCAAATAGTAATCGTGTACCAATATTGTAGGGTAGGTTGGATATAACACGAATAGGATCGTCTAATTCATTAAATATTGTATAGTCTGTTTTTAGAGCATCCCCTTGAATAATTTCTAGCTGATCAGGATAATAACCGATGATTTCTTGTAAAGCCGGTAAAAATTGTTTATCTTTTTCTATAGCAATTACTTTTTTTGCTCCTGATGCCAAAATTGATCGAGTTAATCCACCTGGTCCTGGCCCAATCTCTAAAACAGTAATATTATTGAGTGGACCTGCAGCTTTGGCAATTTTTTGAGTCAGGTTAAGATCAAGAATGAAATTTTGTCCCATTATTTTATTAGGATTAAGATTATGAAGGCTGATAACTTTTCTTAAAGAGTTTAAAGGATTCAGGTCTGTCATTTTCATTATGAGGCTTTTTTTAATCCAAGCTGCGCAGCTAATTGGATAGCGGATACCAAACTTGTTTCTCTTACAAGGTTGCTTCCTGCTATGTTAAAAGCTGTTCCGTGATCAGGAGATGTACGTATGAAAGGCAAGCCAAGCGTTACATTTACTGCTGTATCAAAATCAAGGGTTTTTATTGGGATAAGTGCTTGATCATGATACATACATATAGCTACATCATAGTTTTGACGAGCAGTATCATGAAACATGGTATCAGCAGATAATGGTCCTGAGGCTTTCATACCTTCATTTTGTAATTTTATAATTGCAGGTTGAATAATATCGCGTTCTTCAGTTCCAAGAGCACTGTTTTCTCCTGCATGTGGATTAAGACCAGATATAGACAAGCGTGCATCATTGATGCCAAAACGTTTTTGAAGTTCATTTTTTACGATATTGCATATTTCTATAATCAGTTCTTGTGATAGAGCAGAAGGTACAGATGCATAAGGTGTATGTATGGTTATTGGAACAACTTTTAACCTAGGGCTTGAAAGCATCATTACTGGTTTATAGGCAACACCTGTCATTTGATGGACGAGATTTGCTAAGAATTCTGTATGTCCTGGAAATTCAAAATTTGCTTTGTAAAATATTGTTTTTGAAATTGGGTTGGTAACAATGGCAAGTGTTTTCCCTGAAAGAGTAAGAAAGACAGCTTTTCTAATAGCTTCAATAGTAGAACATACTGTTTCTATTTTTGGGTTTCCTGCTATGACTTCAATGCCACATGAATTAATTATAATAGGCAGGTGATCTCTGAATATTGAAATAGCATTCGAACAATTCGCTTCACGAATAGAAATATCAAGATTGAGTGTTTTGGCACGTGCATTTAAAACATCTGGATCTCCAATATAGATAAAAGGAGGAATATTTAGTTTTTTACGATTTATCCAAGTTTTGAGAGTTATATCAGGACCAATCCCTGCAGGATCACCTTGAGTTAAGATAATTGGAGAAGGATATTCATGATTGGTCATAAAATTCAACCAGTATTAGTAGTAACGAATCCGTGCTTTTGAACGTAAATCTGCAATATATTGTTCAGAATTCTTTTGTTGTTTTTTATTAAAGTCAGTCGCTTTGGATATAACTAAAGAAGCAGTATCGTCATTAACTTGCCGTTGGCTGCAAATAGAAATATATTCTATACCTTTTTCTGTAACATGCGTAGGCGTTGTTCCATTTTTAATTTTATTTAATAATTTCTTAAATTCAGGAGAGAGCATCGGTTCAAGTAAGCGTTGAGAATCACTAACGTAAACATCTCTCATTTTAGATGCAAATTCTTTTGCTTTTTCACAGCCTGGAAATTTAGAACGAGAAGCTTCTGCTTCTTTTTTGCGTTTTTTAATCATTACATTACGTTTTGATGCAGAGAAGGACTGGGGTATTATAAAAATAATCTGTTGTAATATGTATTCTGTTGTTGTTGGATTAGGCTTTTTATTTCCTGTGATTGGAGTATCTGTATTTTGCTCCGAGTGGACGCTCACAACATATGGCCAAGCCATCTGGATGGAAAGAAAGTTTTTGAAATGTTTTTCTCCAACTCCAACATGATCAAGAATTTCTTTCATTTGCTTTACCGACAGTTTATTGCTTTCAGCAAAACTTTTAAAGACATTATTGATTTGAGCATCACTAGGAGACATATGAAATCGATCAATTTCTTGCTGTTTTAAACCGTCAATTATGAGTTCATCTTCTGCTATCTTTTTAAGATTGCCACTTTTTTTAAATAACTTGAGAAGAGCAGCACGTCTGGAAACATCGCCATTCGTTATCACTGTATCATTAACTGTTATACGCACTTTTCTTATTTCTGATGTCCAAGTTTTATCTAAAGGCATCATTGTTAAGAAAAGGGAAAGAAATATTACTTTTTCTCTCCAAGAGAGTTTATTCATATACAGTTTCTTAAAGAGCATTTTATACTACCTTGCGTTTAATATTTAAATAGTAAACAATTATATTGCAATATCATATTATTTTTTAATTAAAATTTGAACTTGTATGTATATTCCCAAGCGTTCTAAATGATAATTGAGCACCAATAGTCCAGTCGCTTGCTTCAGTTTTTGATATATCGTTTTTACGAAGATAGGCAATATTAAATGTCGTACATTCATCATCATACGCTAAACCAATTGAATGACGTGAAACAACATTATTACGTATATCCAATGCTATGGAGGTCAGTATAGACCAATTTTTTGGTAATTTTAAAGATAATTTTCCTTGAAGTTCATTATTATGGAAAGGATAAGCATATTGAGGTTGCATTGCTACATATGTATAGATTAAGTCAGTTTTGAAGTGATTGTTTTCATACCCTATAGAACTGTCTATACGATTCGGATCTAACGTTTTTTTTTCTAAAAGGGTATTTAGAGCTAAAGAGATATTAAAAGGAGTATTTAAGCTGACTGCGGCAATATAATCAGACGCCTTATTTTCAAGACCTGAGTTTTTCCCTACATTTAAAAAATTTGTTTCTGCAAAGGAATTTTTACCATAAATTTGAAATGATTGACCTATAATGCTGTGAATAGTGAATTGATTGTCAAAATTTCCTACATATCGAATGCCTATATTAGAACGGGTTCCTCCTTCTATACGATCATATCCAGAAAATTTATCTCGTGAAAAAAGAGACGTTGAATCAAAGACGAGACTTTGTGCGTCTTCATTTGGAATACTCCTTACTTTTGATTCATTGGGACGTATGTATAACTGTCCTATTCCTTCAATAATATGATTTGAGTTGTCTGCAGAGATTCTAATAGGATAGCGTGTTTCTATACCTGCTGTGGCCATACCGTTTATAATTGAGCCATTATCAAGGAAGGAGCTTGAGCTATTTTCTCCAATAAGTGGATATGGATTATTGACTGCAAGTTGATGAATATCTCCACGAAGAGCTGTTAAAGGAGTAATCAATAATCCTCCAGGCGCTATTATAGTGCGTTTCCACAAAAGTTCTGTGCTGAGCCTGCTGTTTGTGCCAGACAAACCTCTTAAGCGGGTATAATTGTTAGAAATTGTCTCTATATCTGTTTGCGATCTTGAAATACTTGTTATGTTTCCAGTGAAAGACAATTCTCCATTTGCAATGCTTTCTGGTGCTATATAATGATAATCTATTAATGGATAGAGATTTGCTTGTGTCTTCTCTCTTTTTTTAGAGATATCAGCATCTTGAATACTGAAATGTATAATGCGCATATCAAAGTAATTTTGTTCTCCTAGCCCAGTAAGATAAATTTTGTTATTGTAGACATAATCATAAGAATTATTTATTCTATAGGTACGAGAAAAGTTGTTATCACTTTGTAATATCCCATTCCATCCAAATGTCCACCTGGGATTAATTTGAAATCCTGCTGCTGATGATATCATACTACGATGTTTGAATTTTGAATCAGTAGTATTAGGCGTAAAGCTATCAGGGCTGCTTTGATTGATGTTGGCAGCATGTAATATATGCGTGCCATTCTGGAAAAGTTGACGAAATTCAGCTTCTAATAATAAACCCTGTGTTGAATATGGGGTAAGAGCCAGAGTAGCATCTGTATGGTCAGAAAGTACTTGATAATAAGGAATTTGTATACTAGATCCTAAATTTTGTGAATACCCAAAACGAGGGAAAAGAAAACCTGATTTTCTTTTTACTGTACTGTCCAGCACTTCAATAAAGGGCAAGTAGGCAATTGGCTTTCCAAGGATTTCCAATCTTGCTTTCTCAAGTCGAATAGTATGTTTTTGGTTGTTTTGTATAATACGTACAGCTTTTACCTGCCAGAATGGAGGATGTCCTCCTTGTGCGGTACATGGCACACATGCTGTATATACGCCATGATGGAGAATTATTTCTGATTCGTTTATACGTTCTGCTGTTTCGGCTGCCAAGCGGGTATTATTCGTTGTTTCAAGTCTTAATTCTTTTATAAATCCTCTTGCAAAATTATCCGTTATATCAAGCTGTTCAGCGTATAGACGATTCCCATCAGTTCCAATAAATTCAATATCACCTATTGCAGATAGTTTTTTTGTTATTTTATTATATATTACTTTTTGAGCTACCATACGGTAGCCATTATAGCGAATTTGTACCATCCCTGAGGCAATTATACTATCAGGATAAAAATCAAGATTATTGGCGTATAGCAAAAGTTTTGTGTCATCAATAGCAGTTGAATCTGTTATTGGAGAAGATCCTTTTTTTTGAAGAATATTGGCTGCATTACCAGATTTGAATATCCATAAACTGGCCATAGTAATCAAGAAAACTCCAAAACCTTTTAAGATTTTTTTATGATATCTCATGATTATCCATCCTCTTTCCAAAGAAGAACCGTTGCAGTAAGGGATATGGCAACAATTATTGGCACTGATGTTACTATCAGAGGAGATATGATGCCGCTTTTCCCAAATGCCTTTATAAGTACTATGATGATGTAAAGAATGAAACCAGAAAAAATTCCAGAAAGAATGAGAGATTGAGAATAATGGGTACGATTGAAATTTAAAGAAATAACTCCTGCAATTAATGTCATGGCAATAAGTAAGAAGGGTGTTCCTAAAAGGAAATAGAATTGTGATTCTAAAGGATATGTTTCTAAACCCAGAACATGTGAATATATAATTTTTTGAGGAAGTTCATAGAAGGGAATACTATTTGCTTGTTTAAAAAGAGAATTAAGAAACTTTTTTTGTAAATTACTCTTAATTTTTACTGACTCTAAAGCAATAGGCCTTGCTCCGTATCGATATTCTATAACTTTTTCCAGTAAAATATAACCATCTCCTAATATAGCTGATACAGCATCTTGTCTGAGAGTGATATTGTTTCCAGAATCAAGATGTATGACTGTAGGTTCTAGTAATTTTGTTTTTTCGGGAGAGATTGCCTTAAATCCAATAATGAGGCGTTCCTTCCCATTATTTTGGTTGATCCATGGAATTATAGTTGAATCTTTTTGAATATGACTTTCTTCACGCCAATTTTTAATTAAAGAGACAGCTTTATTATCTCCAAAAACTGCTAATGGATTGATACAAATTATGGTAAAAACTCCTAATAGGAAAGCACCTATTATAAAAGGTGAAAGTAATTGCCAAATAGAAATCCCTGCAGCACGAGAAACAACTAATTCGTATCTTCGGTTAAGTGTAATAATAACAATCATACCAACGAATAAGGCAATAAAGGGAGTAATCTGTTCGATGATTAATGGCATACGCAAGATAGTTAGAAATGCTCCTTTAAGTGTAGTATAACCAGGAAATCCTCCTATACGAGAACGGGTTTCATTAAAGTCAATCATAAATACAATAGAAATTATGGCTAGCAAGAAATAAGTTGTGACCATGATATAATATTTAAAAAAATACCGCCATAGTGTACCAAATATCATCGTATATCTCCACTATACGCTTTTAAATAAAAAACATCATCTACAGCCTCTTCATTTTGCCAGAAGTTTTCTATGTTTCCTTAATAGGATAAAGATCATAATTCCAGATGAAAAAGGAAAAAATGAGTATAAAAAAGGAATAAATATGAGATGTTTTTCTATTCCATTGACAATATAAAAGAATATCCAATATACACCAAAGGCGATTATTAAAGATACTATTACAGGGTGTATTTTTTGAATTCGGTGTGAGCGCACATCACCGGCAGCTACTAACGCAATTAATGCAAATACTATTGTAAGCATCCATTCTACCAGTCTTTTATTCATTTCTGCACTATATTCTCCTTTTCTGGATTGATAGTCAGGATCATTAGGATCTGGATTTAAGAGAAATGCAAGGTCACGGTCCATTGCTCTTAAAGTTATCTGCCCCCGGGTTTTCATGAGATAAGAAAGATTAAGGGTATAGGAATCAAATCGAATAATGGATACGGCATTCGTCTTCATGTTTTTTTGATGAACTTCACCATCTTGCATGATAAGAGATGTCCCATTTACATCTACATAGCCTTTTCGTGCATAGTATAAAAAATGAGTAGAAGGGTTTCGTGAATCAGCAACAAAAAGGCTTTTTAGAATATGGTTGGGGGTTCGTTCTGAAATTTGAATATATAGACCGTCACTTATACGATTGAAAGTTTTTTCTTCGAGGATAGAAGGTAATAGATCAGCATAGACTGTTGCGATTGTTTTCTTTGTTGCGATACGTAATTTAGGCTCTATTGTATTTTTTATAATAAACGAGAATATACTGAGGGCGATTGCTACGATCATTACAGGTCGAATCAAAATGACACGTGAAGCGCCAATAGAGTCAATAATTGTTAATTCTGAATCATTGTTAAGAGTAGTTAGCGTTTGTGTTACTGCTATCACTAAAGAAAAGGGTATAATAACAGGAATAATAGTAGGAAGAATCATAGCTGCCAATTGCATAAATGCAATTATAGATTGCCCATTGTCTGTTACTAAATTTATGCGTTGCAATACTTGCGTTATCCAGATAATTGCAAGGCCTATCATAAATGATAACAGGAAATTTCTGCAAACATGACGTAATATATAGAGCTCAAGTAGCTTCATGACAGTAAAAATAGCATATCAATTCTATTTAATTATGATAATATCATTTTATGATCTTTAAAATCTAAATAAGGTGTTTTTTATGGTATCTTTTTAAGGATACAGACAAACACAATTTTTGTATAATATTATTTATATGCAGAAATAAATCTTATTATATTTTAGTTTTTACAAGGGAAATCATACAATGATAGTATCTTTGGGTGTTTCATTAGATTCTTTTCTAGAAAGGAAGTTGTATTTATGAATGTGAATATTTCATTCTCTGTCAATCCCTCTCCATCAGCTGATCTTGCTATTATATTAACAACAGATAAGGTTGATCTGGAAGATATATGTCTGGTAGATCCTAAAAATGTTATAAAACGTGCTGCTGAGATTGAACGTTTTACTGGAAAAGATGGATCAGTGCTCAATATTTTGGTTCCTGAGGCTTCTCCATTTAATCGATTGGCAGTGATTGGTTTGGGAAGAAGGGAAGAGCTTGATAATAACTCTTGGTTAAAAGCAGGAGGAAATGCAGCATCATTAATAGGAAAAGCAAAGAATGTTGTAATATTTGTTGATTCTCCTGAAGTTTCTTTGACAGCGCAACAAGCCAGCAATTTTTCTCTTGGGCTTTTATTAAGAGCATATTCTTTTGATCAGTATAAAACACGTAAAGATGAAATTTCTGATGATCAGGATACAGAAGTCTCTGTTTTAATCGTAATGAAAGAAGCTTCTGCTGCTAAAAAAGCTTTTGTGGATGTTCAATCAATATCTGATGGTGTCAATTTAACTCGAACTCTTGTGAATGAACCAGCAAATATCTTGGGTACGTTAGAACTGGCTGAAAGAGCTAAAAAATTGGAAGAGTTCGGTGTTGAAGTTGATATTCTTGATAAGGATGCTATGGCTAAGCTTGGAATGGGAGCGCTTTTAGCTGTTTCGCAAGGTTCATCTCGTCCTCCTTATTTAGTCATTATGAAATGGAATGGTAAAAAAACACATGAACAACCTCTTGCGTTTGTTGGTAAAGGAGTTGTTTTTGATACAGGAGGTATTTCAATAAAGCCTTCTTCTAATATGGAAGATATGAAAAGCGATATGGCAGGTGCTGCAACTGTTATTGGTCTTTTGCAGGTTTTGGCAGCGCGCAAGGCAAAGGTTAATGTCGTCGGTATTATTGGTCTTGTAGAAAATATGCCAGATGGTTCTGCTCAGCGTCCAGGGGATATAGTGACATCAATGTCAGGTCAGACTATTGAAATTATTAATACAGATGCAGAAGGCAGACTCGTTCTCGCAGATGCTTTATGGTATTGTAAAGAATATTTCCAGCCAAGGCTTATTATTGATTTGGCAACTTTAACTGGTGCAATTATGGTTTCGTTAGGTACAGTTCATGCAGGATTGTTTTCTAACGATGATAAATTGGTGCAGCAGTTAATTGCTGCAGGTTTGTCTACAGGTGAGTATGTTTGGCATATGCCGATGGGTAAAGATTATGATAAATTGATCGATAGTAAATTTGCTGATATAAAGAATTCTGGTGGTCGTTATGCTGGTTCTATTACTGCTGCACAGTTTCTTAAGCGTTTTGTTGATAATAATACACCTTGGGCACATCTTGATATTGCTGGAATGGCTACCTGTTCTTCCCCTTGTGAGGTGAATGTTTCTTGGGGATCAGGTTTTGGGGTTCGATTGCTTGATGAGTTCATAAAAGCTAATTATGAATAATGCCTGAAATTTTTTTTTATCAATTAAGTGGGTGGACATTAGAGGATTCCTTGCCACCATTACTTGAAGAAATTTTGAAAAAAGATCAAAAGGTAATTATACAATGTGGCTCTGAAAAGAAGCGTGATCAGTTAAATGAACATTTGTGGACCTGGTCAGAAGATAGTTTTCTTCCACATGGAATAGATGTTGGCGAGGAAGCAAGTTTTGCTTCTCGTCAGCCAGTTTTATTGACAGTTTTTTGTGATAATCCTAATAATGCTCATGTACGAATCCTGATTGATAATGCTTTTGTAAACATTGAAACTGTTCTCTCTTATGAAAGCGTTATTATTATGTTCGATGATTATGATAAAAACCAGCTGGAAACAGCCCGTAGTGAATGGAAAAATCTTAAAGCCCAAGGTTATAAGTTAAGCCATTTCCAGAAAAACAAAACCGGTCTCTGGGAAAAAAAGGGGATAAAATAATAGGGAACATATGTGTTCTCGGTTTTTATAGGATGTTCTAAGAATAGGTATTGATTTTTGTTTAATGTCAGCAATATGAATTTAATTTTTAATTTTTAATTTTTATAAGAAGATTTATGTAATAATTATTTAAATATAATAATGTGAGGAAAAAGATTGTGGCTGTTGAGTGTACTTTTTCAATGATAAAACCTGATGCTGTAAGACGTAATTTAACGGGTATTATAACTACAATGTTAGAGAACAGGGGCCTGTGTGTCGTTGCTTCTAAACGCGTATGGATGAATAAAGAACAGGCAGAAATATTTTATGCCGTTCATAAAAACCGTGTTTTTTTTAATGAACTGATTCAGACAATGATTTCAGGGCCGGTGATTGTACAAGTTCTTGAATGTGATTCTGCTATACTTAAAAATCGTGAAATTATGGGGGATACTGATCCTGCTAAAGCTTCTGAAGGAACGATCAGAAAGAAATTTGCATTGTCAATTGCTGAAAATTCTATTCATGGATCTGATTCAGCAGAAACTGCAAGACAGGAAATTTTTTACTGGTTTTCGGGAGCAGAATTAGTGGGATTGGGTTGTGTTATGAGTGAACAATTCTGATATGCATTTTTGTTGTTGAAAATATCTATTATTATTGCAATAATTTTTTAAATATAATTTTTATCTCGCAGTAGAATGAAGGTTTATTTATCTTCTGCGATGCTAAGTTATTTTTTATAGATGTTATTTTAAAGATTTTTTAGTGTTATTTTTAGTTAAAAAATATAAGTCGAAGTATATTTTAATTATTTTTTAAAAATTTATGGAATTTATGATGCAATTTTATAGACAAGTAACTTGTATTTTAAAGTTATTGATGCAATCTTCTAAGGGTAATTTCCTTTTTCTGACTGCTGTTATTCTTCCTGTTATGATAGGGATCGTTGGTTTTGCAATTGATGTTGTGAACGTGATGTATTATCGGTATGCGTTACAAGCTGCTTCTGATAGGGCAATTTTAACAACTAATGCTTTGTTGTCAAGTAAAGAAACAAATATTTCAGAGCAGAAAATAAAGGAAATTGTTCAAAACAATTTGGAATTTAATCTATATCATGACTTTGGTCAAAACGATGCTCAAGAGATTTCTCAGGATGCAGATATTGCTGTTACAAGATATGTTGCTAAAAAGAAAGGAGCTTTAGATTCCTATAGGATTGTCGTTCAACCTGATTATGATATGCCGATTAATCCATTCTCGTTTGCTATGCGTTTTTTAGGTAAAGAATATGTAAGTTTGGCAACTTATTCTGAGGGGGTTGCAGGCGGAGTCAAAAATCAGGAGAGTCAGTCCGTATCCCTAGAGCTTGTAGTGGATGTATCTGGCTCTATGCGGTATCCACCAATAGATAAAAATGGTTATGATTATACGCACTGTTTTAGTGACGCTAAAATGGTTGACCCTATGCTAGAGGTAGTGATAGATCCACAAGGAGAGAAGATCTTCTCTACTGATCGTTATCTCATTACTTCTTGTAATCCTTTGTACTATCCTGGTGTTATTGATGGTTCTAAGTTGAAGAGGGTGAGAGCAAGTGAAGTACAAAAGACAGCGGCTGCGAAAGTTGTTTTTTTAAGGGACGCAGTATTTGGCCTTGTAAGGCATTTCGATTCTTTGGAGAACAGTGCTGAAAAAATAAGAATGGGGGCTGTTGCGTTTGACGGTACAGTAAAATCAAAATCTCCTATGAATTGGGGAACAAAGCATATTAAAGATTATTTTATAAATTTGGAGAGTACAGGAGGTAGTACTAACTCTACTCCTGCACTCTACTCAGCTTACAAGATGTTGAGTGCAGCTCAAGAAGACCTCATACATAAGGCTAAAAATAATCAAAATATAAAAAAATATATTATATTCTTAACCGATGGAGAGAATGATCCGGGCTTTAATGAAACAAGTATCCCCATTTGTAAAGCTGCAAAAGCAAAAGGAATTAGAATATTCGCAATAGGATTTTCTCTTGAAGCTCTTTCTACAGCACATAAGTTTTTGACAGACTGTGCTTCTCCAGGAGACTATTACGATGTTGCTCGTGCTTTAGAACTCTCTAGAGTCTTTCAAAACATTGCGTCTATTGTATCTTCACAAGTGAATCGCCTAACGAAGTAGAAAAAAGATTTTTATTTTTAAGGAATCGTTTGACATAGAGATGATATTTTTGGAAGGGATATGAGCTCGTCATCCCTTTAAAAGCTCTTTTAGAAATCTCCGCAACAGTGAGGCCACTTAAATCAATAATCATTTTTTGTGTTGTTGTGTGCGGTATAAGGTATAAAAATGCAATGAATTATTGCAATGACCCAGTAAAATTAATTGGCTTTAAACAGGACTATATGATAGTTTATTAACTTAAAAAAATAAACTTATAAGTTAATATGAGAGTTGATTTTTGAGTATGCTTAAAAAAATAAACAACATACGATGATCCTGAGCGATATTATACAAGATTTTAATTCTATAGATAATTGGGATGATCGTTATCATTATTTAATTGAGTTAGGGAAGAAACTGCCTCCAATACCAGAGGAGAAATGCACACCAAGTAATAAAATATCAGGATGCATTAGTCAAATTTGGCTTATTAAACACATTATTGAGGAAAAAGAAAAAAGTCCAAGGATAATTTTTGAGGTTTATTCAGATTCACATATTATTCGTGGATTATTATTTATTATGCTGGCAATTTATTCAGGGAAGACGGCGGATGAAATACAAAAAATTGATGCAATGAAAATATTTTTGCAGTTAGGTTTAATAGAACATCTTTCTCCACAACGTGCAAATGGTTTAAGCATAATAAATTCCACGATTCAATCTCAATCACGTCTTTAGAATACTCAAAAAGAGTAAGTGGTTTATAGTCTAGTATATCTATAAGTCTCCTTAAGGTATTCGTTTTTTTCTTATAATATTAATGCTGATAAAAAAAAGTATTATTTTTCAACTCATTCAACCATTTGTTAAAGATTGGCTTCTCCATTTTTTGTTGTTGACAGCACTAATATTGTATAGTGTGCATCCGCAACCTTTTTTAACTATATCAGGTTTTATTGATAACTATACTATAGTCACTATAACCGGGCTCATGATGTTAACAAAAGGCATAGAAATGAGCGGTTTTTTTAATTTTATAGGACATATTGTTTTACGGTATTTATATAATGAACGGTGGTTAGCATTATTCCTGGTAATTTTTTCTGCTTTTTTATCCGCATTTCTTACGAATGATATAGCTCTCTTTATTGTTATTCCTTTAACAATTTCTTTAAGAACAACTTCTGCGTTATCAATCAATAAACTTATCGTGTTTCAGGCAATGGCAGTGAATGCTGGTTCTCTGCTAACACCGATAGGTAATCCTCAGAATATTTTGCTTTGGCATTCTTCAAAATTATCGTTTTTCGCATTTATTCAGCAAATGTTTCCACTTTGTATATTTATTATGTTCAGTTTATTAGCTTTAACTTGGCTTTGTTTCCAAAATCGGATTCTTGTGAAAGAGCCTCATATCCAAGGATATTCTTATAAACGACAATTACTGTGGTGTTGTATAGGGCTGTATTTCTTATTTATGTTTAGCCTCAAGATGAGTATACCTATGTATGGTTTAATTATCGTATTTATCGGTTTCCTAATTTTAGAAAGAGATGTGTTGCTTCACATTGATTGGTGTTTAATTATAGTGTTTTGTATCGTGTTCATTGACATAGGTCTGTTGACTCGGTTACCAGCATTGGGATCTTTCTTTCAGGAGATTGCAACGTTATCTCGGGATAATTTATATATATTGGGAATAGGATTTTCTCAAGTGATTAGTAATGTACCTGCTACTATCCTTTTGCTCAAATATATTCCATCTAATCAGTTTTTGGCTTATGTCGTCAATATTGGAGGTTTTGGTTTCGCAACGAGCTCATTTGCGAATTTAATCGCACTTCGTATGGCAGGTAATCAGCGTATTTGGTTTGTTTTTCATTTTTATTCTGTGTTGTTTCTTGTTTGGACTTCAGTCATTGGAGCATGGTTTTTAAAACTAGACATACTTCAGTATAATAGTATTTTAAAATAATGTGTTAAAATTAATTTTATGAGTGTGAATTATACATTTTTTAAATCTTTATAAAAAAATGATTTAATTATTAGCTTGTATATAAGAACAGCTTTTGTTAGTTAAGTTCTGTATAAAGTGTTTTGTAATGCGGTCGTGGCGGAATTGGTAGACGCGCAGCGTTGAGGTCGCTGTAGGGAAGCCTGTGGAAGTTCGAGTCTTCTCGACCGCACCACTATTGATAGTTCAGATTTTACTGTATCTGATACAACAAATAAATGTCTATTGTTGATAAGCAAGGTTTTTTGTAATTAGGTTTGGCTATTCTCATAGCTTATCTAATTTTTAAAATGAGCTTGCATTCGTTAGAGTTAAATTGTCTTCATAGGTTTTATTGTTTGTAGGAATAACTTGATGCATATTTTGTTCGTTAATGCGCCATGTATTGAGTATTATGGCGCATTCTTCAGGTTTTAATTCTTCTAATATTTCTTTTGCGCGACTTATGCCTTTATTATTCTCAGCAAGCTGAGGATAAAATTTTTCAAGTATGAAGGTTGCTTGAGAAATGTTCATTTGAAGTGCTCTGAGAGTAATTGCAAATTGGTAACCAGAATTCCTGGATAAGATTTTTTTTGCTAAGCTTATAGTTGACATGAGTGTGTCAGCAAGCACTCTTGAAAAAGCTTGTTTTTCCCCTGATCTTGCAAACCGTACTAGTAATGCTTCGTGTATGGGTGAGAGACAAGCAGAATTTTTTTGACTTTCTGGATTTTTAGTAAGGTGTTTTGAAATTTGCAATAATTGTTTTCCGATATTATCTGCATCTATTTTTTTATTTTTTTCATCTAAAAAAATATTTTTTGCATTGAATTTTTCAAGATTTAAAGAAAAAAGCATTCTCTGTTGTAAGCTTATCAGAGTTTTTTTGACATTTGATGATAGGTTATTACGATGAGTGATAGCTTGTATATATTCAAATCCTTGTGTTTGAGCAATGGTAATGAGAGTTTTATCACTAATGGCTTGAGACCTTGTTAAGAAGATAGCCGCAATTGATATAGGCTGGCTTCCAATAAAAAAGGATACTTTTTCTGGTACGTTAGGACATCTTGATAAAGCTGCTACTGCCTGGCGTTTTGCTTCCTCACTTGAAGAATAAAACAATTCTGTAAAAAGTTTTTCGAATTCTTTTAATTCTTCTTGGGATGCATCAGGCATATTTTCAAAACTAGTGATGGTTGCCATTAAAACGACATCTTTTTTACGGAGGTTTATAGGACCTCTTGGGTCACCAAATTGGTCACGCACTATTATAATCCATCACTGATAATAAAACCCTAGGTCATTAAATAGACTTTTATTCTATAATCTTTAATATGGGATCTATTTAGTTAACTGAAGGTAAAGATATTTATAAAATATATTATTATTTTCGGACTAATAGATTTTTTATTTAATATAGTTTTGCATATAACATAATGGGGTTATTAAAAGTAGGGAATTTAAACTTGGTGGGTGATGTAGGGATCGAACCTACGACCCGCTGATTAAGAGTCAGCTGCTCTACCAACTGAGCTAATCACCCAGTACTGTTCATTGAGTACTCGGTATCATATAGACTAGCAATTTTACTTTTGTCTAGTCATTTTAAAAATATTTTAAAATTTAGCATATTACATCGTATTTCTTAAGATCTAGAAAATCTATTGGTAGAAGATACAGGATATAATCTAACTTTCTTGAATGAGATCAAAAAAAGATAAAGCTATAAAGTGCAGACTTTAGGTGGTTTGTTTGCAAGAAAAACTTTGTGTTTACTGCAAATAATACCTTTTTGTGCTATTGAAAATATTTTCACCAGATTGAATTTTTTTGTGACATTTCAGATTTTTTCTTGCGCAGCTTTTCTTTTTTATCCTCTGATATTCCTGTATCCTTGAGTTTTGAATCATCAGAAGTTTCGGTATATTGTGAAGGAGGATCTGAAAGGTATTGTCGTTTTTGTGTATCGGAATTTTTTTGTAATATATCAGTTTTTTGATATTTATTTTTGGATAATAATTTCTTTTTACTATTAGGGGTAATAAGCTCTGGTCTCTCTACATATTTTATTCCTTTACTGTTAGGACCATGGTTAGATAGTGAAGCGATATGGGATATATCTTGTGCAAGTTGCTCTGTAGAATTTTTGCCGGTTCCGTAAGTAGGAGAGCTAGCGCAGCCTGATATGGAAAAGGCTGTACATTGTGTTATTAATATAAAAAATAATCCACCTCTTTTAAGGGGACGTACCGTCATCGAAAACTCCTTTATGCTATGGAAATCATTCACTTAAATCATTAACACCTAAAGCATGCTTGTTAAGGTTATTATATCGTATTCATTTATTGATAGCAACTAATGGTAAGATTCATTTTTAAAAGGCTATCATGCGATCTATTTTGTTGAGTGGTTTTCTGTTTTCAAGGAGGGTGCGGGATCTTTCTTCATCTTTGCGCATACATGTTACAAGGGCATTCAAATTGTCAAACTTTATTTCTGAGCGTAAAAAATCAAAAAATGATACAGCGCATATTTGTTGATAAATTTCCTGAGAGAAATCAAATACAAAAGTTTCAAGTAAAGGTACTCCATTCTTGATAACAGTAGGACGATAACCAAAACTTGCTACTCCTCCGTAGGAAATTCCTTCCTGCGTTCGGAAACGTACGGCATACACACCTTTCTTTAGATTTACAGAAGAATGTAGCTGCATATTTGCTGTAGGATATCCTAATTTTCTTCCTAGTTTTTGTCCATATATAACTTCTGATTCGACAGTGAATCGATAACCTAAAAGATTGGCAGCTTCATCTACCAAACCGTTTTCTAAAGCATTTCTAATATTACTGGAAGAGATCACTTTGGTATTATTATCAAAGAGTTTGTTAACGAGTGTAACCTCAAAGCCATATTGAAGGCCTTTTTCTTGTAAAAATTTTCCATTACCCTCACGCTCTTTACCAAATTGAAAATCTATCCCTATGACAATTTGTTTTGCTTTTAACCATTTAACCAATACATTTGTTACGAATTCTTCAGCAGAACAGGCGGCTAATTTTAAACTGAACTGGTATTCAATTAGGGCGGATAATCCCATGAATTTTAAAATTTTAACCTTAATAGATCTCGTGCTTAATTTAAAAATTTGGGAGTGAGGTTTTAGTATTGTGCGCGGATGTGGTTCGAATGTCAGGATAAGAGTTGGGCGGCCTTTCGCAATTTGCAAGACTTTTTTTATTATCAAACAATGTCCACGATGTAGTCCATCAAAATTGCCGATAGCAACTACTCCACCTTTTATACTTTCTGGTAAAGATTGATGTATATCAACACAATGAAAAATTTTCATAATTTGCCTTTTTTAAGTTAATTGAGGCATCCACCAGTGAGGGTATAGAGATTTCTTTTCAAAAAAAGCCTGCATTTTTTCTACATTAATTTTACCATTAATCGTATATTCATCCATATGAATACCATTGCTGATATAAAGGATATCCAATCCATTATCTAAAGCGCCTTTAACATCTGTTCCCATATTATCACCTATAGTCAGTACACGTTTTTTTTCAAATTCACCACATATAGCATGAGCTTGAAGAAGTGCTTGCTTATAGATAGGTTGATATGGTTTCCCTGCCATTTTTACAGTTCCCTGAAGTTCAGAGTAAATTGCAGCAAGCGCTCCAGCACACGCCACTGTTTTGTCAGATTTCTTGACAACTAGGTCAGGATTTGCGCAGACAAAAGTGAGTTTGCGTTCTGCAAAGTTAGTTAAAAGAGATCGATAATCTTCAGGTTTATCAGTATCATTATACATGTCAGAACAGATTACTATATCGGCATGATGCTCATCAACTAATTCTACATCGAGTCCTGAAAATAAACAGTAATCTTTTGGGGGGCCTAGAAAAAAAATTTTTTTAGGGCCATTATCAATTATTTTTCTTGTTACTTCACCAGAAGTAATGACACTATCCCAAGCACTGTGCGGTATTCCTTTATGATCTAAATCAAGAATAACACTTGAAACTGGACGTGGCGAATTCGTTAATAATATCACTGTACATCCAGAGAAACGAGCTTTTTCCAATGCAGTTATGGCCTGAGAGAAAGCTTGTGATCCATTGTGGATTACACCCCATACATCGCAAAGGATAACATCATAACGTTGTGAAATTTCACTGAGATTTAAAATTCTTTGAGGCATGGGTAAAATCCTGGTTAATTTAAAATTAAATTATTTCTTTAATCTCTCAATTAAATGACTATTGACTTTATTTAGGCACATTCTTAAATAAGCTTTGTTAGCACTTAACTAAGTAGAGTGCTAGAAGTTAAGTGGGTAGTTAAAGAAATGTTATCATTCAGACTATCATTTTATTAGGGATTAGAAAAAATGACAATTAAGAAATCATTGCGTCCATTGAAAGGACGTGTACTTTTGCGTCGAATTGAAAGTGAGCAGACGACAAAAGGTGGAATAATAATACCAGAGAGTGCAGCAGAAAAGCCTAGTGAAGGTGAAGTAATTGCAGTAGGTCCTGGAGTTGCTGATTCCTCAAACAAGATTGTCCCTCCTGATGTTAAGAAGGGTGATCGTGTTCTTTTTGGTAAGTGGTCTGGTACAGAAGTAAAGCTTGATGGAGAAGATTTTCTCATTATGCAAGAGTCGGATATAATGGGTGTAATAGAAAAATAAATATACTGGTGCAGTTTAATGTCGTTAACATCTCGAAATGCCTTTTTTAGGCTTTAGGTGTTTATTTTAAGATTATATATCTTTTGAAATCTAGGAGTTTTAATAAATGGCTGCTAAAGAAGTCAAGTTGGGTAGTGATGCGCGTGATAGTATAGCTCGCGGTATAGATAAGCTTGCAGAGGCTGTAAAGGCAACCCTCGGTCCAAGTGGTTGTTGTGTTGCTATAAAGAAAAGTTTTGGTGGTGTTCGTGTAACTAAGGATGGGGTTACCGTTGCTAAGGAAATCGAATTTGAAGACAAATTCGAAGATATGGGCGCTCAGATGGTGCGAGAAGTTGCTTCTAAAACCAATGATAACGCTGGTGATGGTACAACAACTGCTACTTGTCTTGCTCAGGCAATGGTTAGGGAAGGGCTTAAGGCTATTACTGCTGGAAGAAACCCTATGGATGTAAAGCGTGGTATAGACGCTGCTGTTCAGGAAGTTGTGGCGCATCTTAAAGATAGTGCTAAACAGGTGAGTACATTTGAAGAAATTTGTCAGGTTGCAACGATTTCTGCTAATGGCGATGGTCAGATCGGTAAAGATATAGCCATGGCAATGGAAAAAGTTGGTAAAAAGGGAGTCATCACTATTGATGAAGGAAAGACTGCTGAAACTGAAGTAAAGATTGTTGAAGGTATGCAGTTTGACAGAGGCTTTTTATCTCCTTATTTTGTGACTAATAGTGAAAAAATGGTTGCTGAATTTGACAACCCTTATATCCTTATACATGAGAAAAAAATTACAGGTCTACATTCTTTAGTTCCTTTGTTAGAGCAGGTTGTTCAATCTTCTCGCCCTCTTTTGATTATTGCTGAGGATATTGAAGGAGAAGCATTAACTGCTCTTATAATCAATAAATTGCGCATTGGATTGAGGATTGCTGCTTGTAAGGCTCCTGGGTTTGGTGAGCGACGTAAAGAAATGTTGCATGACATAGCTGTATTGACTGGTGCTACTTTTATATCTGAAGAAGTTGATATTAAGCTTGAAAAAGTTACCATAAATCACTTGGGTACTGCTAAGAAAGTCACTATGACCAAAGAAGAAACTGTCGTTGTAGACGGTGGTGGTGACAAATCTAAGGTTGCAGCTCGTATTGCTGAGATTGAAAGAGCTATCAGTGATACTAAATCTGATTACGATCGGGAGAAGTTACAAGAACGTCTTGCGAAGTTATCTGATGGTGTTGCTATGATCATGGTTGGTGATGCAACTGATGTAGCCTTGAAAGAGAAAAAAGATCGATTTGAGGATGCTCTGAATGCAACACGTGCTGCTGTTCAGGAAGGTGTTGTTTCCGGTGGTGGAACAGCTTTGCTTCGTGCTGCTCAGAAGATTTCTGTAAAAGGTAGTAATGATGATCAAAATACGGGTATAGATATTGTTCGCAAAGCTATTTCTGCTCCTTGTAAGCAGATCATTAAAAATACTGGCGAAGAGCCAGCATTGATTGTAAGTAAAATTCTTGAGAATAAATCTCAGACTTTTGGTTATGATGCACAAAAAGCAATATATGGCGACATGCATGCAATGGGAATATTAGATCCTGTTAAAGTTGTAAGGTGTGCGTTGCAGGATTCTTCTTCTATTGTGGGGATGTTTCTAATGACAGAAGCTGCTGTTGCTGAACTTCCTAAGAAAGAAGCTCCAGCTATGCCTCCTGGTATGGGCGGTGGTATGGACATGATGTAAAAGTCACGTTTTAATATCATTAAAGAATTAATAAGGGTACCTTTTAGGTGCCCTTATTTTGTTACAGTCTTTAAAATTGTAGAGTTTTTCATAAAATGTATCTTATAGACCTGAGAAGGTTACTTCTCTAGTATTTTCTAATTTTTATAAGATAGCTTGAGTGTTTTTGTATGTACAATGGTAGGCGATGAGAGAATTGAACTCCCGACATCCTCGGTGTAAACGAGGCGCTCTACCTCTGAGCTAATCGCCCTCATAGGAACCATGAAGTTATTACTAACATAATCAGAAATAAAAAAATCGCAAGACAATTTATTTGTTTTTTATATTTTAAACAATTGATATAATTTAATTTTTGGTTTAGGTCTTCGATATCAAAATGAATCAAAGGTAATTTGATGATAAGAAATAAAAGATAAAAGGTCCTTGATAAAATAGTAACTAAATCCTTGTTATAGTTTCAGGGAGGTGTTAAAATTTATAGGATTTTGTTGGGATGTTTTTTGGTAAATTGAATTCATCTGTTGCATTTTGTTGCTTATATGATTATTTAAGAGCTTTGTAGATTTTTATGAAGTTTTTCTTTCATGTTTTGATGGAATCTGATATTTTGCGGGTGTAGCTCAGTTGGTTAGAGCGCCGGCCTGTCACGCCGGAGGTCACGGGTTCGAGCCCCGTCACTCGCGCCAAGTTAGAGGGAGTTTTGGCTTTTTATATAATTTCATGAAAGTTTCTCTTTTTATGGGTTATTTTTTTCTTATATAAATTATAGCCTATATATAATAAAAAGAGTATATTAAGATGGCTGATGTTCTTATTTTTTATTTTCCTATTGTAGTTTTTTTTTCTATTGTGTTGATCATAGCTTGTTGTCTTATGGTTGCGCCTTTTATTGTTGCGTTCAAGTCTCCTGATCCAGAAAAATTATCGACATATGAATGTGGTTTTAATCCTTTTGATGATTCTCGGATGAAGTTTGATATTAGATTTTATCTGGTTTCTATACTTTTTATTATTTTTGATTTAGAAATTGCTCTCTTATTCCCATGGGTTGTTGCTTTTAGGAAAATTGGTTGGCTTGGTTTTTTGTCAATGGTATTTTTTTTAGGGGTGTTGGCTGTAGGATTTGTATATGAATGGAAAAAGGGAGCATTAGAATGGGAATAATGCAGTCTAATTCTCAAATATTTGCGGGACAAGGGGGATTGCCTGACAATTCAGAAATCAATTTAAAGGATTCTATTTTTCAGGATTTTGGCAGCGAATTGAATAACAAGGGGTTTTTGGTAACTTCTTCTGAGCAATTAATAACCTGGGCCCGTACAGGGTCTTTGATGTGGATGACTTTTGGTTTGGCATGTTGCGCAGTTGAGATGATGCAGGCTTCTATGCCTCGGTATGATCTTGAGCGTTTTGGTTTTGCTCCGCGTGCTTCGCCTCGTCAATCGGATGTTATGATTGTTGCTGGGACACTTACTAATAAAATGGCCCCAGCACTTCGCAAAGTTTATGATCAAATGCCTGAGCCTCGTTATGTAATTTCAATGGGTTCTTGTGCAAATGGTGGAGGCTATTATCATTATTCATATTCAGTTGTTCGGGGTTGTGATCGAATTGTACCAGTAGATATCTACATACCAGGCTGTCCGCCGACAGCAGAAGCTCTTCTTTATGGGATTCTTTTGTTGCAAAAGAAAATACGTCGTACTGGAAGTATTGAGCGTTGAGAAAGTTATGTTGCTAGAGAATATTGAGTGTCTTGATCGTTATATAAAAGATGTTTCTGGTATACAGCTTATGTCTTCTTGTGTTAATTGTGGCGAGTTGACTTTAGAAGTTTCTTGTGAAGATTTTATTGCTTTGGTAAAGTTTTTGCAAAATGATAAGAATTGTAATTTTATTAATATTATAGACCTATGTGGTGTGGATTGGCCGGGGCGTGCGAAGCGCTTTGATGTGGTTTATCATTTTTTATCGCCAAAGAGTAATTTTCGTGTGCGTGTCAAGCTTTCTGTGGCTGAAGATGAGCCTGTTCCATCAATAACAACTATCTATCCTGGGGCGAATTGGTTTGAGCGTGAGGTATGGGATATGTACGGTGTTTTTTTTGTTGGTCATCCAGATTTGCGGCGTATTCTTACAGACTATGGTTTTGAAGGGCACCCTCTCCGCAAAGATTTCCCAGTGAGTGGTTTTGTTGAGGTTCATTATGACGATGAATCTAAGCGTGTTGTTTATGAACCTATAGAGTTGCAGCAAGAGTATCGTAATTTTGATTTTTTATCGCCTTGGGAAGGTGTTGAGTATGTGCGTCCTCAAGATAAAAAAAACAGTTGAAAAAGGATATTTTCTTATCTCAAGTGTTGCTATTAAGGTGGCTTAATGACTAAGGAAAATTTACGTAATTTTACTATAAATTTTGGTCCTCAGCATCCTGCTGCTCATGGTGTTTTGCGTCTTGTTCTTGAGTTGGATGGTGAGGTTGTCGAGCGTGTAGATCCTCATATAGGTCTTTTGCATCGTGGTACTGAAAAGCTTATTGAAACAAAGACTTTTTTGCAGGCTGTTCCTTATTTTGATCGTCTTGATTATGTCGCTCCTATGAATCAGGAGCATGCCTATGCTTTAGCTGTTGAAGGATTGCTTAAAATTGAAATTCCTATCCGTGGAAAATTAATTCGGGTACTTTATTCTGAAATTGGTCGTATTCTCTCTCATTTACTTAATGTGACAACTCAAGCTATGGATGTTGGTGCATTGACTCCACCTCTTTGGGGTTTTGAAGAGAGAGAAAAGCTTATGGTTTTTTATGAGCGTGCTTCTGGTTCTCGTATGCATGCTGCCTATTTTCGTCCTGGAGGTGTTCATCAAGATTTGCCGCATCAATTGGTGGAAGATATAGGGATTTGGTGTGATCCTTTTCTTAAAGTTCTTGATGATATAGATGATCTTTTAACAGAGAATCGTATATTTAAGCAACGTAATGTTGATATTGGGATTGTTAAGCTTGATGATGCTTGGGGTTGGGGTTTTTCAGGTGTTATGGTTAGAGGTTCTGGAGCTGTTTGGGACTTAAGAAAATCTCAACCATATGAATGTTACGAAGATTTTGATTTTGATATTCCAGTCGGTAAGAATGGAGATTGTTATGATCGTTACCTTGTGCGTATGATTGAAATGCGAGAATCCATAAAAATCATCAGGCAATGTGTTAATAGGTTACTTGGCGATGCAAAAGTAGGAAGCGTTTCTTCTCTTGATAGTAAGGTTGTTCCTCCTAAGCGGGAGGATATGAAAACTTCTATGGAGGCTTTAATACATCATTTTAAGCTTTACACTGAAGGGTATCATGTTCCTGCTGGTGAAATTTATGCTGCCGTTGAAGCGCCAAAGGGGGAGTTCGGGGTTTATTTGATTGCAGATGGAGGTAATAAGCCGTATCGTTGCAAGATTCGATCTCCTGGATATGCTCATCTGCAGGCAATGGATTTTCTTTGTAAGGGTCATCAACTTGCTGATGTTGCTGCAATTCTTGGGTCTTTAGATATCGTTTTTGGTGAAGTAGATAGATAAGTATGTTGTTTTATAATATCATTTATAGATTAAGATTTGAGTAAGGCATAGCGATGTCAGTTCGTCGGTTAGCAGAAGAAAAATTACAGCCCTCTTCTTTTGTTTTTAGTGAAGATAATGTTTTGTGGGCTCAGAAGACAATTAAAAAATATCCTCCATCCCGACATCAATCGGCTGTAATTCCTTTGCTTATGCGTGCTCAGGAGCAAGAAGGTTGGGTTAGTCGTGCTGCAATTGAAGTAATCGCAGATATGTTGGGTATGGCATATATTCGAGTCCTCGAAATTGCAACTTTTTATACACAATTCCAGCTTAAACCAGTTGGATCTAGGGCACATATTCAAGTGTGTGGGACGACTCCATGTATGTTGCGGGGCTCTGAAGCACTTATAGAAGTTTGTCGCAATAAAATTCATCCTGATCCCTTGAGGGTTAATTCTGATGGTACTGTTTCTTGGGAAGAGGTTGAGTGTTTGGGAGCTTGTGTAAACGCACCAATGGTTATGATTGGTAAGGATACTTATGAAGATTTAACGCCTGAGCGTCTAGAGGTTATAGTTGATGCCTTTGTTGCAGGAAAAGGAGTAATGATACCTCCAGGGCCGCAAATTGATCGTATATATTCATCTCCTTCAGGTGGGTTAACAACTCTTCATGAAGAAGTCGTAGAAGTTAAAAGTAATATTGTTTTAGAAAAGAATAAGCCTGCTTTTTGTTCTTCTCTATTTATTGAAAGGCCATCAATTCCTGATGATTTAACAAAGATTTCAGGTATTTCTGTTGATGTAGAAAAAGCGCTTAATGATATTGGTGTTTTTACTTTTTCTCAAATAGCAAAATGGAATGATGAAGAGTCTGATTGGATTGATAATCATCTTGGTTTGGGTGGGCGTATTAAGCGTGAAACTTGGAGTAAGCAAGCAAGGCTTTTCATTTAAGATGAAAAAATTGATTAAGATCTTTCTGCGGATGGTTGAGAAGGTGAAGTATGCTTAGTGATCAGGATCGTATATTTACCAATATATATGGCCTTAAAGATAGAACTTTGAAGGGATCTATACTGCGAGGTCATTGGGATAATACTAAGCAAATTTTAGAAAAAAATCGTGATTGGATTATTAATGAGGTTAAAGCGTCAGGGTTGCGTGGACGTGGTGGTGCTGGTTTTTCAACAGGAATGAAGTGGTCTTTTATGCCTAAAGAAGTTACCGATCGTCCTCATTATCTGGTTGTCAATGCTGATGAATCTGAGCCTGGTACTTGTAAAGATCGGGATATCATGCGTCATGATCCACATACTTTGATTGAAGGCTGTGTTATGGGTGCTTTTGCTATAGGTTCTCATTGTGTTTTTATTTACGTACGAGGTGAATTTATACGGGAACGTGAGGCATTGCAGGCTGCAGTTGATGAATGCTATGATGCAGGACTACTAGGCAATAATAGTAAGCTTGGTTATGATGTTGATATTGTGGTTCACCATGGGGCTGGCGCGTATATTTGTGGTGAAGAAACAGCTCTGCTTGAGAGCCTCGAAGGGAAGAAAGGTCAGCCTCGTCTTAAGCCGCCTTTTCCTGCTAGTGTAGGGTTATATGGTTGCCCTACTACCGTTAATAATGTTGAAACTATTGCGGTAATTCCGACTATATTACGTCGGGGTGCTGCGTGGTATTCTAGTTTTGGTCGTGCAAACAATAGTGGCACGAAGTTATTTTCAATTTCAGGGCATGTTAATTGTCCGTGTACTGTTGAAGAAACTATGTCAATATCTTTTGAGGATTTAATTGAGCGACACTGTGGAGGTATAAGAGGAGGTTGGGACAATCTTCTTGCAGTTATTCCAGGGGGCTCTTCTGTTCCTTGTGTTCCTGGTGAACAGATGAGAAAAGCTATAATGGATTATGATGGTTTGCGAGAATTAGGTTCAGCTCTGGGAACAGCTGCTGTCATTGTTATGGATAAATCTACTGATATAATTAAAGCCATATGGCGTTTATCAGTTTTTTATAAACACGAAAGTTGTGGCCAATGTACCCCTTGTCGTGAAGGAACTGGGTGGATGATGCGAGTATTGGAGCGTATGGTAAAAGGTTCGGCGCGTAAGTCAGAAATAGATATGCTTTTGGATGTAAGCAAGAATATAGAGGGGCATACTATTTGTGCTCTTGGAGATGCAGCTGCTTGGCCAATACAAGGATTAATAAAGAATTTTCGCCCTTTGATTGAAGAGCGTATTGATTCTTATAGCACATAGATAGTTTTTAGATTGTTGTTTTGAGTTTTAGGTTGTATTAGAATATATAATATTTCATGTCTTTTGATGTGTCCTGTTTAGGTATGGTATCCGTAAATGATGGTAAGGTTAAGAGTTGATGGGATTGAGGTAGAAGTTCCTGATTATTTTACTGTTTTACAAGCTTGTGAAGCTGCAGGCAGTGAGATTCCTCGATTTTGTTTTCATGAAAGGCTTTCGATTGCTGGTAACTGTCGGATGTGTCTTGTTGAGGTTAAAGGCGCTCCACCTAAGCCTCAGGCGTCTTGTGCTCTTGGGGTTCGTGATATCCGTTCTGGTCCAAATGGAGAGCTTCCTGAAGTTTTTACTAAGACAGCTATGGTTAAGAAGGCTCGTGAAGGTGTCATGGAGTTCCTTCTTATTAATCATCCTTTGGATTGTCCCATATGTGATCAAGGAGGAGAGTGTGATCTTCAGGATCAAGCTATGTTTTTTGGCCTTGGCAGTTCTCGTTATTGTGAGAATAAGCGTGCTGTGGAAGATAAATATATCGGTCCATTAGTGAAAACGGTTATGAATCGCTGTATTCATTGTACACGCTGTGTTCGATTTATTACTGAGGTTGCGGGTGTTCCAGAGCTTGGTTTGATTGGTCGAGGTGAAGACGCTGAGATTACTACATATTTAGAGCATGCTTTAAATTCAGAGATACAAGGTAATATCGTTGATCTTTGTCCTGTGGGAGCTTTAACATCAAAACCGTTTGCATTCACGAGTCGTCCTTGGGAGTTAAATAAAACAGACAGTATAGATGTAATGGATGCTCTTGGTTCTGCAATAAGAATTGATGTGCGAGGACGTGAGGTCATGAGGATTTTGCCTCGTGTCAATGAAGCTGTTAATGAGGAATGGATATCAGATAAAACACGATTTATTTGGGATGGTCTTAAAATGCAGCGTTTGGATTGTCCTTATGTTCGTGTTGGAGGAAAATTAAAGCCTGTCACTTGGAATCGTGCTTTTGATGAAATAAAGCAGGTTGTTAGTGCACCTCATGTTAAGCTTGGTGCTATTGCTGGAGATCTTTGTTCTGTTGAAGAGGTGTATTCGCTGAAATTGCTTATGCAGGCACTAGGTTCTAGTAATTTTGATTGTCGGCAAGATGGTGCAGAGATCGATCCGTTTTTGGGTCGTGCCAGTTATATATTCAATCCAACTATTCAAGGTATAGAAAAAGCTGGAGCTATGTTGGTAATAGGTTGCAATCCCAGGTTTGAAGCAGCTGTTTTTAATGCTCGTATCCGAAAACGTTGGCGTAGAGGTAACTTCCCGATTGGTGTTATCGGTGAGTGTTTTGACTTAAATTATGAGTATGAGCATTTGGGTTTTGGTTCTGAAGCATTAAATGGTCTTTTGTCAGGAAAGCATGGATTTTTTGAAAAATTAAAAAGGGCTGAAAAGCCTTTGATTGTGGTAGGGCAAGGGGCTCTTTCTGGCTATAAAGGTTTTGAGGTTCTTGCAAATGCTGCAAAGTTAGCTGTAAGTGTTGGAGCGGTCACGGATGAGTGGAATGGGTTTGGTGTTTTACACACTGCTGCATCAAGAGTTGGAGCTTTGGATTTAGGTTTCGTGCCATCCGATCTAGGTTTGAAAGCAACAGATATGTTAACTAAGGCTGATGTTGTTTTTTTATTGGGAGCGGATGAATTGAATTTTTCCAAAAAAACTGCTTTTACTATCTATATAGGGTCACATGGCGATAATGGTGCTCAATGTGCTGATATCATTTTGCCTGGTGCTGCTTATACGGAAAAATCTGGTCTATGGGTTAATACTGAAGGTAGAGTCCAGATGGGAGTGCGTGCCAGTTTTCCTCCAGGTGATGCACGGGAGGATTGGTCAATATTACGTGCTCTTTCTGACATTCTTGGTTGTAGATTTTCTTTTAATTCTTTACAACATTTAAGAAATCTTTTGTATTTACAGTATCCTCATTTTTCTAGATTGGGAGATATTTCTCCTGGTTCAGGAGAAGAAGTTGCTGCTCTAGCTGAAAAAGCTGGAAATATGATAAAGCATAATTTTATTTCAACCGTAGAAGATTTTTACTTAACTAACCCTATTGCAAGGGCTTCAGCTGTTATGGCAGAGTGTTCTGTTTTGGCGCGGAATAGATTAAAAAAATCACTATAATATAAAATTGGGATATTTATGGCTTTTTTTTCTTTAACATACTTGTGGCCTCTGCTTGTAATTGCTGGAAAATCAATTTTGTTTCTAATCGGTTTGCTGATTTTTATTGCTTATATTTTACTTGCAGATCGAAAGATTTGGGCAGCTGTTCAGCTGCGTCGAGGGCCGAATGTTGTTGGGCCTTGGGGGTTATTGCAGTCTTTTGCTGATTTTTTCAAATTTGTATTAAAGGAGCCTGTTATTCCTGCTGGAGCAAATAAAGTTTTGTTTCTTTTGGCTCCTTTGGTAGCGGTAACACTTTCTCTTTCTGCTTGGGCTGTTGTTCCCATAGCTGATGGTTGGGTAATTGCAGATATTAATGTAGGAATACTTTATATTTTAGCTATTTCTTCCCTTGAAGTTTACGGTATTGTTATGGGAGGATGGGCATCAAATTCTAAGTACGCTTTTCTTGGAGCATTGCGTTCTGCTGCTCAAATGATTTCTTACGAAGTTTCTATTGGTCTTGTTATCGTAACTGTCCTTTTGTGTGTAGGTTCTCTGAATCTTACAGATGTTGTTAATGCTCAACGAGGAGGTCTAGGGACGATGATGGGGCTTCCTTCTTCATTCCTGGATTGGCATTGGTTGGTGCTTTTCCCGATGTTTGTAATCTTTTTTATTTCTTTGCTTGCGGAGACGAATCGCCCACCTTTTGATCTTCCTGAAGCAGAATCAGAGTTAGTTGCTGGTTTTATGGTTGAGTATGGGTCAACTCCATATTTATTGTTTATGCTTGCTGAATATTCAGCTATTCTTTTAATGTGTTCTTTAACAACTATTCTTTTTTTGGGTGGATGGTTGCCTCTTATTAATATACCTGTTTTAAATTATATTCCTGGTATAGTTTGGTTTATATTCAAAACATCAATGGTTTTTTTTATGGTTTCTATGGTTAAGGCTTTTGTGCCTCGGTATCGTTATGACCAGTTGATGCGATTAGGATGGAAAGTTTTTTTGCCAATATCGCTTTTTATGGTTGTGTTGGTCGCTTTTTTATTAAAGCTTATGGGTTCTTAATTTTGAGTTTGCACTGTTCTGTGTGCGCTGGAGGGTAAAATGGTGGTGTTTATTCAAAGCATCAATTCACTTTTTTTGAAGGAGTTTGTTCGTGCATTCTTCCTTTCTATGCGTTATTTTTTTAAGCCTAAAGCTACTATAAATTATCCTTTTGAAAAAGGTCCTATAAGTTCTCGTTTTAGAGGAGAGCATGCGTTGCGTCGATATCCTAATGGAGAAGAGAGGTGTATAGCTTGTAAGTTATGTGAAGCTATATGTCCTGCGCAAGCCATAACAATAGAAGCTGGTCCACGTCAAAGTGATGGGACGCGCCGTACTATCCGCTATGATATAGATATGGTAAAATGTATATATTGTGGTTTTTGTCAGGAAGCGTGTCCGGTTGATGCAATTGTTGAGGGTCCGAATTTTGAATTTGCAACAGAAACGCGTGAGGAGCTTTATTTTGATAAAGCTCGCTTACTTGATAACGGAGATCGTTGGGAGAAAGAAATTGCTCGTAATATTTTAATCGAAGCACCGTATCGATAGAAAATGTTTCTCTTGAGGAGAGAGCAATTGGTTGTTATAGTTAAATTTAATTAATGTTTGTTGATTTGTAAAGACAGTCAAAGGTATTGAGCAATGGGTCTGCAGGCTCTATTTTTTTATATTTTTTCTGGTATGCTTATAGGGTCTGCTTCTTTGGTCATTATAGTGCGTAATCCGGTTTATTCTGTATTTTTTCTTATTCTTGCTTTTTTAAATGCTGCAGGTCTTTTCCTTCTTATAGGTGCAGAATTTGTTGCTATGATTATTCTCGTTGTATATATTGGCGCCGTAGCAGTTTTGTTTCTTTTTGTTGTTATGATGCTCGATATTAATTTTGAGGATATGCGTTCTGGGTTTGCAAAGCATGCTTTCTTAGGTGTTTTTGTCGTAGGGATGTTGGGTATTGAATTAATTTTAGGTATTAAAAGTTATTCTTTTTTGTCAAACAAGCAAATTATGCCTATAAAGGATTTTGCTAAGAAAACTAATACTGAGTTGATAGGCAATGTTCTCTATACAAATTATATTTATTGTTTTCAAATATCTGGTTTTATATTGTTAGTTTCAATGATAGGCGCAATTGTATTGACTCTTCGACATCGGAATGATGTTAGAAGACAGGATATTTCTAAACAATTAGCTCGAAATCCAAAGAATGCTGTTGAATTGGTTAAGGTAAAATTCAGAAAAGGGATTCAGTAATGGAAATTAGTATTTTTGATTACTTAATAGTTTCTTCTGTTTTGTTCTGTATAGGTGTTTTTGGAATTTTTTTGAACCGTAAGAATGTTATTATTATTCTTATGTCTATAGAGCTTATACTGCTAGCCGTAAATCTGAATTTGGTTTCTTTTTCTAGCTATATGAATGATATCGTAGGTCAGGTATTTATATTATTTATTTTAATAGTTGCTGCTGCTGAAACTGCTATAGGTCTTGCAATCCTTGTTGTTTTCTATCGAAATCGTGGCTCTATTGCTGTTGAAGATATAAATATGATGAAGGGTTAAGAAAACCATTATGATATACAAGGCAATTGTCTTTCTTCCTCTCTTAGGCGCTTTAATTTCAGGCTTTTTTGGTCGTTTTATAGGAAGTAGGGGTTCTGAGCTGGTAACTTCTACTCTAATGTTTATTGTAGCATTATTGTCTTGGAATGTTTTTTTGAAGGGAGGATTTGGAGAATTATCTCTTGGGATAGAAAAAATTGAGATAGCCAGGTGGGTTCAATCGGGAGAAATTAATGTTTCTTGGGCTTTCCGTGTTGATAGACTTACCTCTGTAATGTTTGTGGTTGTTAATTCAATTTCTTTTCTTGTTCATGTATACTCGATTGGCTATATGCATCATGATCCTCATCGAACGAGATTTTTTTCTTATCTTTCTCTTTTTACGTTTTTTTATGCTGATGTTGGTTACATCTGATAATATTTTGCAAATGTTTTTTGGTTGGGAAGGGGTTGGGCTTACTTCGTATCTTTTGATTGGTTTCTGGTTTTCCAAAGAATCTGCTATAAGGGCTTCAATGAAAGCTTTTATAATCAATAGGGTAGGAGATTTGGGTTTCTTGATTGGAATAGCAGCAATTTTTGTTTTGTTTGGCTCTATAAATTTTGATGTTATATTTTCTAAAGCTAATTTTTATCCAACGGTATCAAATTTTGATTTATATGAGCCAGTAATTAATATTTTAGGAATACAGTTTCGTAATTCAGACGCTATTACTTTAGTTTGTTTGTTGCTGTTTACAGGAGCAATGGGTAAATCTGCTCAGTTTTTGTTGCATACTTGGCTTCCTGATGCAATGGAGGGGCCAACGCCTGTATCAGCTCTTATTCATGCCGCAACCATGGTTACGGCAGGAATTTTTCTTATAGCACGTATGTCTCCAATCTTTGAGCTTTCTCCTGTTGCTCTTAATTGTATTATGTTTATTGGAGCTATTACAGCATTTTTTGCTTCTACTGTTGGTCTTGTTCAAAATGATATTAAGCGTGTTGTCGCGTATTCAACTTGCTCGCAGTTAGGATATATGTTTGTTGCATTGGGTGCTGGTGCTTATGGTGCATCTGTTTTTCATCTTTTTACACATGCTTTTTTTAAAGCCTTATTGTTCCTTGGGGCAGGTTCGGTAATACATGCAGTCAATGGAGAGCAGGACATGAGGCATATGGGAGGGTTGTATAAATATTTGCCTTCTACATTTTTTGCAATGATGATTGGTAATTTGGCTCTTACAGGCTTAGGTATCCCTGGAACAAATATAGGTTTTGCTGGTTTTTTTTCTAAAGATGCGATTATAGAATCTTCATATGTTTCATATTATCCAGCTGCAGGGTTTTGTTTTGTGTTGCTGGTGATTGCAGCATTTTTTACAAGTTTTTATTCTTGGCGTTTAATGTTTTTAACTTTTTTTGGAAAAATAAGAGTTTCTCCACAAAATATAAATCATATCCATGAATCTCCTTGGGTAATGTTGGTTCCATTGTATGTCTTGTCTATAGGCGCTATATTTTCTGGATTTTTATTTCAAGATTTTTTCTTTGGCGAGAAGTATGAGTTTTTTTGGAAGGGTGCTCTTTTCACTTCTTCTGAAAATCATATTCTTGAAGCGCATCATTTTGTTCCTATATGGGTAAAACTTTGTCCATTTATAGCGTTTTTTGCCGGTTTTATTTCTTCTTTTATAATGTATATTATTTTTCCATCTTTGCCAGGGAAGCTTTCTCGTAACCAAAGTGTTCTTTATAATTTTCTTTTAAATGCTTGGTATTTCGATCAGATTTATGATTTTTTGTTTGTTCGTCCTGCGCAGCGTTTTGGGTTTTTTCTCTGGAAAAAAATTGATGCATTTATTGATAATTTTGGACCAAACGGTCTTGCATCTGTAGTGCGTTTTATAACGAAGCGTGTAGTTAGATTGCAAACGGGATATCTTTATCATTATGTATTCGCGATGTTGATAGGAGTGGTTGTATTGGTCGCTATAATGATAGGAAAGGGAAATGGTTAATGTATGGATGGCCAATTCTTTCAATTGTCACCTTTATGCCTTTAATTGGTGCAATTTTTTTGCTGTTTTTTCCTAAAATAGGAGATAGTCGGCGTGTAGTTTTAATAATTTCTTTAGCGATTAGTTTATTAACTTTTTTCCTTTCAGTTATAGTTTGGGTCAAATTTAATAATAATGATCCTAGATTCCAAATGATAGAATATCATAAGTGGATTGATCCTTTTTTTGATTATCATTTAGGGATTGATGGTATTTCTGTGCTTTTTGTTATTTTATCAGCTTTTCTTATTCCTTTCTGTATTCTAGCAAGTTCGGCTTCGATAAAAGAGCGCTTTAAAGAATATGTCGTTGCTTTTTTAATCCTTGAATCAATGGTAATCGGGGTTTTTGTGTCCCTTGATATTGTTTTGTTTTATTTGTTTTTTGAAGCAAGTTTGGTACCTATGTTTATTATCATTGGAAGATGGGGCGGTCCTGATCGAGTATATGCTTCTTATAAGTTCTTTATTTATACGTTTTTAGGTTCAGTTTTGATGCTTCTTGCTATAATGGCAATGTATTGGGAAACTAGAACAACCGATGTTTTAAAGCTTTTAGAATATAATTTTTCATATAATATGCAATTTTGGTTGTTTTTAGCCTTTTTATGTTCTTTTGCTGTTAAGATTCCAATGTGGCCTATCCATACTTGGTTGCCAGATGCTCATGTGCAGGCACCAACAGCTGGTTCTGTTGTTCTTGCCGGTGTTATGCTAAAACTAGGAGGTTATGGTCTTTTGAGATTCTGTTTACCAATATTTCCTTTGGCATCTGATTTTTTTGCGCCAATTATTTTTGTTTTATCTGTTATTGCTATTATTTATGCTTCTTTAGTTGCAATGGTTCAAGAAGATATAAAAAAGTTGATTGCCTATTCTTCAGTAGCGCATATGGGTTATGTTACAATGGGTATATTTTCAGCTAATATACAAGGCGTTCAGGGATCAGTTTTTCAAATGTTATCTCATGGTATTATTTCAAGCGCTTTGTTTTTATGTATAGGTATCATTTATGATCGATTGCATACACGTCAAATCTCTTCTTATGGAGGGGTGGCGTATAGTATGCCAAAATATGCAGTCTCGTTTATGGTCTTTACTATGGCAAATATAGGTCTTCCTGGTACATCTGGATTTATTGGAGAATTTTTAACGTTAATGGGTGTTTTTAAAGTGAGTTCTATTACTGCTCTTTTTGCAGGGATTGGTATTATTCTTTCAGCCTCTTATGGTTTATGGGTTTACCGTAGGGTGATTTTTGGTCCTTTAATAAATGAAAAAATAAAATTACTTTTTGATCTTTCTTTGCGTGAAAAATTTGTTCTTTATCCAATGATCATATTAATAATCTTCTTTGGAGTTTATCCATTTCCTATTTTAAAGACTACTTCTGGATCTATTGATCTTCTCTTAAGCAATTATCATGCGGCTTTACAGGTGTCACGTGATTTTATGCCTTGGTAATGAGGACAGGAATTTTGATGATGGCATCTGACAATATTATAGGCGATTTGAGTCTTTGTGTTCCTGAGTTAATTCTAGCAATAGGAAGCCTTGTCATTTTGATGCTCGGTGTTTTCTTTAAAAAGAAGTCATATTTTGTGATACCTTTTTTTGCAATAAGTGTTCTTTTTATAGCTTTTATATATCTTTCTATATTTTCTACGGAAGGAATAGGATTTGGTGGCGTTTATATTCTAGACAGTTGGGCTTTATTCGTAAAATGTATCGTTCTTTTAAGTTCTATATTAATTTTTATAATGATATTAGCTGAATGTCGTATACATTCATTCATTTCTTTTGAGTTTTCTGTTCTTTTATTGTTAGCAATATTAGGAAATTTATTGCTGATTTCAGCTAACGATATGATTGCCCTTTATATGGCTTTGGAACTTCAATCTTTAGCTCTTTATGTTATCGTTGCTATTAATCGTGATGATCTTCGTTCTAGTGAAGCTGGGCTTAAATATTTTGTACTCGGGGCTTTGTCATCTGGAATATTACTGTACGGTATGTCATTTGTTTATGGTTTTACTCAGCATACAGGCTTTGTAGATATAGCAACCACGCTATCTAATGAAAATTATTCTTTTGGATTAGCATTGGGTTTTGTATTGATCCTTGTCGGTATTGCATTCAAAATTTCAGCTGTTCCATTCCATATGTGGACGCCTGATGTTTATGAAGGAGCACCTACGTCTGTTACTGCTTTTTTAGCAACTGTTTCTAAAATTTCTGCTATAGTGGTACTTACGCGTATTGTGGTTAGTGTATTTGGTGTTCTTTCCTTTAGCTCAATACAAGCTATAATTTTTGTGTCTCTTGCTTCTATGTTTTTGGGTTCTTTTTCTGCAATTGGACAAAAGAATATAAAACGTCTTATGGCCTATTCTTCAATAACTCATATCGGTTATGCGTTACTTGGTTTGATTTCGGGAACAGACGCAGGTGTTGTGAGCATGCTTCATTATATGATTATATATTTAATCATGGTTTTGGGTGTTTTTGCTTGTATTATTGCTCTCCGTTTTAAAGAGGGTGGTGCTGTTGAATCTATCTCTGATTTGGCAGGTCTTTCACAAGATAACCCATTCATAGCTTTTATACTTACTGTTTTGATGTTTTCTTTGGCAGGTATTCCTCCTTTTGCTGGGTTTTTTGGTAAGTATTTTGTTTTTCTTTCTATTATAGAAGAGCATTTTTATACTTTGGCTATTTTAGGTATACTCTCTTCTGTGATTGGAGTTTATTATTATTTGCGTGTTATAAAAGTGATTTGGTTTGATAAAAGTGAAAAACAATTTTGTCCTATTAGCCCAGAATTAAAGTTTGTATTTAGTATATCCGGCTTATTTGTTGTCATGTATATTTTTATTGCAAGCTTCCTTAATTCTAAGATAAATTTAGCAGCAGCATCTCTTTTTTGACGATGGTTCCTGGTTGTTTAAATTCTTTATATCCTAAGAATTTTCACTATGAGTTTATGGATTCCGTTTCCTCTACTAATAGCGAATGCATAAAACGTGCATTAGCTGGGGATAAAGGATTTTTATGGATTGTTGCTTCACGTCAAACAGGAGGGAGAGGACGTAGAAATAAAGCTTGGTTTTCGGAGCCTGGAAATGTTTATGCTTCGTTGTTGTTAATCAATTCTGGTTCTTCAAGTTTTTTGTTATCACTACCGTTTATTATTTCTTTGGCAGTTCAGGAAACTATAAAATCTGTTATGTCTCTTGGAGATTCTCGTGTTGAAGTTAAATGGCCTAATGATGTGTTAATTAGACAGCGTAAAGTAGCTGGAATTCTTATTGAAAGTGTAAATTTATTAAACCGCTCGCAAGCTATTGTCATTGGAATAGGTATTAATGTTTCTTGTTTTCCTGAAACTGTTGTTTATCCAGTTACTTCTCTTAAAGCTGAGGGTGCTTCTGTTGAGTTGGAAGATGTTTATGTGCATCTTTTCCAAAAAGTAGAAAAAATGCTATCCATGTGGGATCAAGGCCGTGGAAGGAACAAGATTATGAATCTTTGGCGCAATGCGGTGTATGGTATAGGTGAAATTATTACAGTGAATTTGCCTGATAGATCATTACGTGGTCGATTTGTGGATATTGATGATAATGGCTTTTTATTGTTAGAAATAGATAATGGAGATTTTGTTCAAATTTCTACAGGAGATGTTTTTTTAAAGCAAGATGAAAGATGAACATATGAAAAAGCACAAGGAACTGTTATTTTTGCCGCTTGGTGGCCTTGGAGAAATCGGTATGAATATGATGCTCTATGGATACGGGACGCCAGAAGAACGTGAATGGATAATGGTTGATTGTGGCGTTTCTTTTGCAGGAAATGATTTTCCTGGTGTTGATCTTATTTTCCCTGATATTAGTTTTCTTATCAATGAAAATCAGATCCTTAAAGCAATTATTATTACACATGCACATGAAGATCATTTTGGGGCTATTATTGATTTATGGTCTACTCTTGATGCACCTGTTTATGCATCTCCTTTTGCTATTGGACTTTTAGAAGCTAAACGCGCTTATGATCGTATTCCAATAGATATTCCTATAACTTCTTTTAAGGCTGGTGATTGTATTAATATAGGTCCTTTTTCAATTGAAGCAGTTCAAGTTAATCATTCTATTCCAGAATCAATGGCATTAATCATTAAGACGCCATTAGGGAATATTCTTCATACAGGCGATTGGAAAATAGATGATAGTCCAATACTTGGAGACGTAACTAATAAAGAGCGTTTTTGTGCATTAGGGGATGAAGGTGTTCTGGCTCTTATGTGTGACTCCACAAATGCAATGCGAGAAAATTTGGTTTTTTCAGAAAAAGATGTTGAAAAAAGTTTGTATAATATTATTAAAAGCGCTTCAGGACGTGTTGCTATTACTATGTTTTCGTCTAATGTTGGTCGAATTTGTACTATTAGTAAAGTTGCTAAAGATTTAGGTCGTAGTGTTTTGCTCCTTGGTTCTTCTCTTAAACGTGTTATTAATGTTTCTAGTGATATCGGTTTGATAGAAGACATTGATTCATTTGTTCCAGAAGAGAATTTTGGGGATTTCCCTCGTGAAAAGCTTGTTGTTATTTTGACCGGTAGCCAAGGTGAGCCACGTTCTGCTCTTGCAAAGCTAGCACGCAAGGAATTGCGTAATGTAGCTTTGGCATCTGGTGATGTGGTTGTATTTTCTTCTCGCGCTATTCCTGGAAATGAAACGGCGATAAATTCAGTAAAAAATGCTCTTATTGAACAAGGAATTCAGATTATTAGTGAAGATAAGGATACAGAATTTCCGGTTCATGTTTCTGGTCATCCATATCGTTATGAACTTCAGCAGATGTATAAATGGACACAGCCAAAAACAGTTGTTGCTATTCACGGGGAAGCTTCGCACTTAAGTGCTCAGAAGGAGTTGGCATTGAAATTTGGGGTTCCTAATGTGCCAAATGTACGTAATGGAGATATATTAAGGATTGCACCAGGGCCAGTTAAAGTAATAGATGAAGTTGTGCATGGGCGTCTTTTTAAAGATGGTTATTTGATTGGTGATCTTGAAGAGTTAGGGATTAGCAAGAGAAGAAAACTTTCTTTTGTTGGTCATCTAACGCTTAATCTTCTTTTAGATGATCTGTATGAGATTATTGGTCTTCCAGAAATTGTATCTGTTGGTTTGCCAACTTATGACAATAATGGTGAAGAGGTTAATAAATTTTTGTTAAAGATTGTTTTTAGTACAATTAAAAAAATACCATCTTTGCGACGAAGGGATTTTGAAATGTTGCGACGGGCGATATCTTCTGCTTTGCGGTCTAATATAAAGCAATTTTGGGGAAAGAAGCCATTAGTAACAGTGTTTGTTAACAGAGGAGTACGTAATTAAAAGTGCTGTATATAGTTGTTTTTGGATATTCAACTAAATTAGAGTAGCTTCTGTTCAGAAACTGGATTTAAAGTAGCTTAGAATAGTTACTGTTGATAATAGAGTTATTACAAGAACATTCAACAGATGATTGTGTTCATAAACTAGGAAACAAAGCATGCGTATGTCCAGGTATTTTCTGCCTATTCTTAATGAAAACCCTAGAGATGCAGAGCTTATATCTCATAAGCTTATGTTGCGGACAGGTATGATACATCAGCATTCAAGAGGTATTTATTCTTTTTTACCGTTAGGTAAAAAGGTTTTAGATAAGGTTAATTCTATTATTCGACGGGAACAAAATCGTTCAGGCGCCATTGAACTTCTTATGCCAACATTACAGTCAGCTGAATTATGGCAAGAAAGTGGTCGTTATGATTCTTATGGAAAAGAAATGTTGAGATTCTGTGATAGGCACAATAGAGCAATGCTTTATGGTCCTACTAATGAAGAAATGATAACGGATATTTTTCGATCTTATATTAAATCTTATAAAGACCTTCCATTAAATCTCTATCATATTCAAAGCAAATTTCGTGATGAGATCAGGCCACGTTTTGGTGTAATGCGTGCTCGTGAATTTCTTATGAAGGACGCCTATTCTTTTGATTTAACAAGAGAAAGTGCAGAACATTCTTATCATAAGATGTTTGTTTCCTATTTGCGGATATTTGATTGTATGGGATTAAAGCCAATAACTTTGCGAGCATCAACTGGTCCAATAGGAGGAGATTTAAGTCATGAATTTATTATTCTTGCAGAAACTGGTGAAACTGAGGTTTTTTGTTGTAAGGATTTTCTAGACTTTTCTATTCCAGTAGCGCAAACAGATTTTGATGACGTAGTTGCTTTAAAAAATATTGTTAATCAATGGACTTCTCTTTATGCTTCTACTTCAGATCTGCATGATGAAAGTATATTTAATGCTATTCCAGAAAAAAAACGTTTAATAACGCATGGTATTGAGGTTGGCCATATTTTTTATTTTGGTACAAAATACTCTGAAGCAATGAATGCTAGAGTTAAAGGAGTAGATGGTAAAGAGCATTTTGTTCACATGGGATCTTATGGAATTGGTGCAATGAGAATTATTCCTGCAATTATTGAAACTTCCTATGACAACAATGGTATCATTTGGCCTCCTTCTGTATCTCCTTTTGATATTTCGCTGATTAACTTAAAAGTGAAAGATAAGGAATGTAATGAAGCTTGTGAAAAGATTTATAATACACTCTCTAAATTTGGTAAGGAAGTATTGTTAGATGATAAAGAAGATGGAGCAGGGGCGAAATTTGCAACGGCTGATTTGCTTGGATTTCCCTACCAAATCATTGTTGGGTCTCAGTTTAATATGTATAAAGAAGTTGAATTAAAGAATAGAAAAACAAGTTTTAGAGAAAAAATGTCAGTTGAAGCTGTCATTAATTATTTAACACAGAAAATAAATAATGAAGAAGCCTAAGGTAGATCTATCGTGGAAGTGATTGATAAGATAGGTATTGAAAAAAAAATTTCTATTACAGGACCATTTTCTAAATTTGAATGGATGATTGCTTGGCGTTATTTACGTTCAAATCGTAATACAAAATTTATTTCGGTTATAGCAGGATTTTCATTCTTAGGAGTTATGCTTGGAGTTGCAACTTTAATAATAGTTATGTCCGTTATGAATGGATTTCGGTCAGATATAATTTCCCGTATTTTAGGCATTAATGGGCATATAATTGTTCAGCCGATAGATACAGCATTTAAAGACTATGATTCTTTTTCAAAGAAGCTTTCTTCTATTCAAGGAATTAAGCTCGCTATTCCTTTAGTGGAGGGTCAAGTATTTGCTTCTGGAAAAAGTATTGGAGGTTCTGGAGCTTTAGTGCGTGGTATACGTAAAGATGATCTCTTAAAGTTGAATATTGTTTCTTCTAATATTGTTTCTGGAAAATTAACCGATTTTTATAGTGGAGAACAAGTAGTTATTGGTTCGCGTCTTGCAGAAATTTTAGGGGTCTCAGTAGGAGATAAAATAAAGCTTCTGTCTCCTGAAGGAGACATTACCCCGTTTGGTGTTAATGCAAGAATAAAATCTTACTATGTATCTGCTATATTTCAAACACGGATAACGGAGTATGACAATGGAATGATTTATATGCCACTTAGAGATGCTCAGATGTATTTTAATTTTGGTGAAGAAGTTCCTTTGATAGAATTATTTCTTGATAATCCTGAGTATGTACAGGAAATTCGAATGGAAATTGAGAAAACAGTTAAAAGACAGCTTATTATTACTGATTGGCGCCAACGTAATCAGGTATTTTTCTCGGCGATGGAGACAGAACGTAATGTGATGTTTATTATATTAACATTAATAGTTTTTGTTGCTTCTCTGAATATTATATCTGGTCTTACGATGATTGTTACAGATAAAGGTAAAGATATAGCTATATTGAGAACTATGGGCGCTACTGCAGCATCCATTATGCGTATATTTTTTATTACTGGGGCTACTATTGGTGTTATTGGTACTTGTGTTGGTGTTTTGATGGGTATTCTTATATCATATAACATTGAAAAGATAAGACAGTTTCTTTCGTGGTTGTTTGGAACAGTAATGTTTGATCCAGAAGTTTATTTTTTAAGTGCATTACCTGTAAAGATTTCCTGGATCGAGACTCTTTTGGTGATTGTTATGACACTTGTTTTATCGTTCTTGGCAAGCATATTTCCTGCTTGGAAAGCATCTCATTTAGATCCTGTTCAGGCTTTGCGTTATGAATAGGAAAATATTATGATAACAGAATTTGCTTTAGAGCTTAAAGGAGTTATCTATAATTATAAACAGGAAGATAATTTTTTGCCAATTCTTCGAGGAGTTGATTTATCTTTAAAAAGAGGAGAGATAGTGGCTCTTATTGCTCCTTCAGGAGCAGGAAAGTCAACACTTTTACATATTGCAGGATTACTAGAAAAACCTGATTCTGGAGAGATAATTATTAATGGTAAGTCATGCATAGCGATGTCTGATAAAGAGAAAGCTTATTTTCGATGTACTCAGATTGGATTTGTCTATCAGTTTCATCATCTTTTAATAGAGTTTTCTGCATTAGAAAATATTATAATACCACAAATTATCGCGGGACTTTGTTATAATTCGGCATTTGAGCGGGCGCAGGAGCTTTTAAACTATATGCGCATAGGTAATCGCGGGAAACATAAGCCTTTTCAGCTTTCTGGAGGTGAGCAGCAGAGAGTTGCTATTTGTCGTGCTATTGCTAATGGTCCTTTAGTGTTATTAGCAGATGAGCCAACAGGTAATCTGGATCCACAGACAGCATTGCATGTGTTTGATGTTTTAGGAAGGTTAGTAAAGCAATCTGGTTTGGCTGCAATAATTGCTACTCATAACCATGAACTTGCTGCTAGGATGAATCGCCAAATAACAATCAAAAGTGGTATAATTGTAGAATTATAGAATAATTATAAATTCACTTTAGTTTTTTATGAATATTTTAATTTCTGCGCGAGCATCATATAGTTGACATCTGTATTTTGAGAGAGTTTCCACTTATTGCATAGGATGTTAAATGTTACACCAGTGCAATCTAAGATGTTCATATTATTTTCTAATAATAAATGATTAAGTTCTTCTGGAGTGACAAGTTTTTTATAATGATGGGTTCCTTTTGGTAGCCACTGTAATAAGTATTCAGCAGCAACAATAGCTAACAACATAGCTTTTAAATTGCGATTAATCGTAGATATAAACATTAATCCGTTTTTTCGTAACATAGAACAACATATCTGTATAAAGGAACTAATATTTACAACATGCTCTACAATTTCCATATTTAATATTACATCAAAAGTTTCTTTTGATGCAGCGAGATCTTCAGCATAACCTGTGCGGTAGTCAACGACTATTCCTTTCATACGAGAATGAGCTATAGCAACTTCAATATTTTTCGGGGAAGGGTCAATACCAATTACGTCAGCTCCCATTTCAGCTATAGGTTCTGATAGAAGTCCACCCCCGCATCCTAGATCTAGAACACGTAATCCTTTTAAGGGATAGATTTCTTGAACATTATATTTAAAATGATGTATTATTTTATTACGGATATATTCTATTCTTATTGGGTTAATTTTATGGAGCGGTTTAAATTTTCCTTGAGGATTCCACCATTCATTAGCTATATTTGAAAAGTGTTCAATTTCTGCGGGATCAATTGTAATATAGTCTTTAGATTTTGTCATAAAGGTGGTTCTTCTGGTATCATTTTTATAAAAATTGGTTAAGGATATATAATACTTGATAAGTTACATTAATATAGGTTCCATGTCTATTTTGGGTTAAAGTTTAAAAGATATATGTCAGTATTTTATGTTTGTTGATTGTATATAATTTGTATTGGATATTAGGGTATGGCGCGTATCGTGATGAAATTTGGTGGTACATCTGTATTGGACATGGAGCGTATTCGTAATGTATCCTTACATGTAAAGCGTGAAGTAGATTTAGGGAATAAAGTTGCAGTTGTTGTTTCAGCTATGGGTGGGAAAACTGATGAGTTGGTTTCTTTATGTCATCAAGCTTCATCTTCGTATGATGCTTGTGAATATGATGTAGTTATTTCTTCAGGAGAACAAGTAACTTCTGGACTTCTTGCAATTATTCTGCAGTCAATAGGTATTGATGCTCGTTCGTGGCAAGGTTGGCAAATACCTATTCTTACAGATAGTGTACATGGATCAGCGCGTATTTTAGATATTGATAGTTCAGAAATTATAGAGCAAATTGAAAAAGGTAAAGTTGCTGTTATTGCAGGATTCCAAGGGCTTAGCATTGATAGACGTATTTCTACACTTGGTCGAGGAGGATCTGATACTTCTGCAGTAGCATTGGCGGCTGCTTTAAAGGCAGATCGCTGTGATATCTATACTGATGTTGATGGTATTTATACAACTGATCCACGTATAGATCCAAAAGCCAAGCTTATGAAGCGGATTTCATTTGAAGAAATGTTGGAAATGGCTTCGCTTGGAGCCAAGGTATTACAGGTACGTTCAGTGGAATTGGCGATGCTTCATAAAGTACGTATTTGTGTATGTTCAAGCTTTAAAAAAGTTGATGAGGTCTATAAAAATGATGTGCAGGATTTTCCTGGAACACTCATTTGTAGTGAGGAAGAAATAATGGAGCATGAAGTTATTACTGGTATTGCTTATACTAAAGATGAAGCGCAAATTTCTTTAAGGCGTCTTTTAGATCGACCAGGAGTTTCGGCTTCTATTTTTAGTCCTCTTGCAAAAGCTAATATTAATGTTGATATGATTGTGCAGAATATTTCTGAAGATGGCAAACACACAGATATGACGTTTACTACTCCCTCATCAAGTTTAGAAAAAGCTCTTGAAGTTCTTAAAAATAATAAGGATACTATTGGATATGATATTATTCAGTATGAATTCGGTCTTGTGAAGATTTCTGTTATAGGAGTTGGAATGCGTAGTCATGCAGGGGTTGCAGCTGCTTTTTTTCTTTGTCTTGCGGAGAAAGGAATAAACATTAAGGCAATTACTACATCTGAAATTAAAATTTCTGTTCTCATTGATAGTGTTTATACTGAATTAGCTGTAAGAGCTTTGCATTCTTGTTATGGTTTGGATGTCGAATAACTTATGGTGACGCTGGTTTTTTATTGAAATAACTATCGTTATTAGATCCTTTCAAGTTTAAAACACTCTTCTAGGGAGAGTGAAAATGATAAAAAAACTACATGTAGAACATAGGGATGTTCTTAAGCGACTTCGTGCTCTAATAGTTGAACCTCTTGATTATCAAGAGCGCCTGAATAGGCTTGTTAAGCAGATTGCTGAAGATATGGCATTCCACGTATGTTCGATATATGTATTGTCTCCGGATGGTCTTCTTGAGTTATATGCTACAGAAGGACTTAATAAAGATGCTGTTCATAAATGTAAACTGAAAATAGGTCAGGGACTTGTCGGCAATGTAGCTGCTTTTGCACGTTCTCTTAATACTTCTGATGGTCAATCTCATTCTTCTTTTTTCTATTTACCTGAAACGGGAGAAGAAATGTTTCATGGTTTTTTAGGTGTACCTATTTTGCGTGTTGGGCGATTACACGGGGTTCTCGTTGTCCAGGATAAAGATGAACGTATATATAATGACGATGAAGTTGAGATCATTGAAACCATTGCAATGGTATTAGCTGAAATGATTGCTGTACATGAACGTGAGGTAGACAAGTCAATTGAACAAAAATCTTTGCATTCAGTTTCTATAGACGGAAGCCCTTATAATGGAGGAATTGGTTTCGGTAATGTTTTATTACACAATCCAAGGGTTTTTGTACGTAACCTTCTTAATGAAGATCCAGAAAAAGAGGTCTCTCGGCTTGGGCAGGCTATAGGTAATTTACGTATTTCTATAGATCGCATGCTTTTACGAGGTGATATGTTAAGGGAAGGAGAGCATCGCGATGTTCTTGAAAGTTATCGCATGTTTGCGAATGATCAGGGGTGGCTAAAAAAGATAGAGGAAGCTATTCGCAATGGCTTAACAGCAGAGGCGGCAGTTGAAAAAGTTAATAATGATTATAAAGTTCGTATAATGCGATTTAATGATCTTCATAATAAGGAACGTATTTATGATTTTGAAGATTTAGCGAATCGCTTATTACGTCATTTGATAAGAGATGATAATCATTCTTCTAATAGTCCTGTACCTTCGAATGCTATAATTTTTGCGCGTTCAATGGGTGTTGCTGAGCTTCTTGATTATCCTAATTCTCAGATTAAAGGTCTCGTTCTTGAAGAAGGTACGATTACAAGTCATGTTGTTATTGTTGCTCGTGCTATGGGTATTCCAGTGGTAGGGCAAGTAAAGAGTGCGGTAGCACTTGCTGAAAATGGCGATTCTGTAATCGTTGATGGTGATGAAGGGCGTGTTTACTTGCGTCCTTTAAATGCGCATCAACATGATTATGTTGAAAAAGTACATCTCCAAGTTCAACTTCGGGAGCAATTACAGCAATTAAGAGATGTGGTACCAATTACAAAAGATGGCAAGCGTATTACATTATTAATAAATGCCGGTTTATTATTAGATATGCCGCATCTTATTGAATCAGGTGCAGAAGGTGTAGGTTTATTTCGTACAGAATTACAGTTTATGCTTGCATCTAATTTACCAAGAGTAAACGAACAAGAAGTATTTTATCGTAGCGTGATCCGTCAAGCTAAAGGGAAGAAAGTTACTTTTCGTACGTTAGATATTGGAGATGATAAGGTTGTTCCTTATTTCCACTTAAGAAAAGAAAGTAATCCGGCTCTTGGCTGGAGAGCTATTCGATTAACTCTTGATAGGTCTGTATTGTTGCGTACTCAATTTCGAGCGCTTTTAAGGGCTTCTTCAGGGAATGAATTAAGAATCATAATCCCTATGGTTACAGAAGTTTCTGAGTTGCGTTCTGTTCGTGAATTTTTGCGTAGAGAAATAAATAATCTTTCAAAATTTGGTTATGAATTACCAGTTAAATTACAGTTTGGTGCGATGATTGAAGTCCCTGTTTTATTATGGCAATTAGATGAACTGATGACGGAAGTGGATTTTGTTTCTGTTGGTTCCAATGATCTTTTCCAATTTTCTATGGCAGTTGATCGTAATAATCCCAGAATTTCTGAACGGTTTGATTTTTTAGGGCGTCCATTCTTAAGGATACTTCGTGATATTGTACAAGCTGGTGTTCGTAATAATACACACGTAAATTTGTGTGGGGAAATGGCTGGTAAACCTATTTGTGCTATGGCGTTGATTGGTATAGGGTTTCGTTCTATTTCGATGTCTCCTGCTTCTATTAATTTGGTTAAGGCAATGTTATTAAATTTAGATGTTTGTAAATTGGAGAAATTATTAGAAAATGAGTTGAATGATCAATACCATAGTACAAATATGCGTGATATTTTGTCACGTTTTGCAATGAATGAAAATATACCTTTGTAGTTTTGAGAGTTTTTAGATTTGTTCCTTCTGCCTTTTGAGAAAATTCATGAGTTAAAAAGCCGTCTCTCTGAGATTGAAATGCGTATGTCTGGATCTCTTCCTGTTGAAGAATACATAAAATTGAATTCAGAATATGTAAATATAAAGCCTATAGTTGAGAAAATAGATTCTTATGATCAAAAAAAAGAAGAAGAGAAAAATCTTTTATCTGTCCTTTCTGATCAGAATATAGATCAAGAACTGAAAGAGTTGGTTGAAATTGAACTTTGTGAGATAGAAAAACAAAAAGAAATCCTTGAGAACGAGATCAAATATCTTTTGTTACCTAAAGATGCGGATAACGAAAAGAGTAGTATCCTTGAAATACGTTCTGGAACGGGTGGTTTAGAAGCTGCTTTATTCGTAGGGGATCTTTTCCGTATGTATGAACGCTATTCTTCATTACGTAAGTGGAAAGTTGAATTGCTGTCAGCGAGTGAAGGAGACGCAGGTGGGTATAAGGAAATTATTGCAGCAATTTCTGGACAGGGTGTTTTTTCTAGATTAAAATTTGAGTCTGGGGTGCATCGTGTGCAGCGTGTGCCAATGACAGAAGCAAGCGGAAGAGTTCATACTTCAGCAGCAACGGTGGCTGTTTTACCAGAGGCCAAGGATGTTGATATTGATATTGCTCCAGAAGATATTCGTATTGATACTATGCGGTCATCAGGAGCTGGAGGTCAACATGTCAATACTACAGATTCAGCGGTAAGGATTACACATATTCCTAGTGGAATAGTGGTTACTTCTTCTGAAAAATCACAACATCAGAACAGATTGCAGGCTATGAAAGTATTAAGAGCTCGTCTCTATGATATAGAGAGAAGACGTTTAGAAAGCGAAAGATCCGCTAAGCGTAAGGCTCAAGTTGGTTCAGGAGACCGTTCTGAGCGTATTCGTACTTATAATTTTTCTCAAGGTCGTGTTACTGATCACCGTATTAATTTGACGCTTTATAAACTTGATCGCATGTTGGAGGGTGATATTGATGAGATGATTGATGCTTTACTTGCGGAACATCAGGCAGAAATTTTAGTTAGTCTTGATAAATAACTTTAAATATAAAAATATGCCCAATACAGTTAAAGACTGTATGGTATCGGTTGGGCGTTTTCTTGAAGCAGCAGGCTTTAATAATGGAATGATAGAAGCTCGCATTTTATTATCTAGCTTAACAGGGTTTTCTTTAGCTCAGATTATAGGGTGTCCAGATACTGTTCTAGAAGATAAGTTCTTATCTGTTTTAGAAGAGGCAATTTACCGTCGATTAAAGCGTGAGCCTATTTATCGTATTCTTGGATGGTGTGAGTTTTATGGATTGCGATTATTTCTTTCTCCCGAAACTCTTGAACCTCGGCCTGAAACAGAATTGCTTGTAAGTAATGTTTTACCATATCTTCAACGAATAATTTCTAGAAAAGGCTTTGCGCGTATTCTTGATTTAGGAACAGGAACTGGTGCAATTTGTCTTGCATTATTAAAGGAGTGTCCATTATCTGAAGGAGTAGGTGTTGATATTTCTTTTCAAGCACTGAAGTTTGCAAAAAAAAATGCTATTATCAATAATGTTCAGGACCGTTTCTCAGTGATTAAAAGCAATTGGTTTTCCAGGGTTAAGGGATGTTTTGATGTTATCGTCTCAAATCCGCCCTATATTGCTTCTAACCTTATTGAAACTCTTGAGCCTGAAGTAAGAAAATTTGATCCACTTATTGCTTTGGATGGTGGGTTAGATGGTTTGTATCATTATCGTATTATTGCTGATAGTGTTGTTAAGCACTTGGAAAAAGATGGTATTTGTGCGGTAGAGATTGGTTATAATCAAAAGGTAGACGTTTTGCATGTTTTTGAGAATCATAAATTATCCTTGTTACAAAATATTCAGGATTATGGAAAAAAAGATAGAATATTGATATTCATTCCTAACATTAGTTTGTAAGCTAAAGGTATTATAGGTTATAAGTTTGTATTTAAATCAAGATCAAAAGCCTTGATTATAATTAAGATCTAATAAGATTCTTTGTGAAAATTCGGTTGTTGAGGGGGTAGATAACTGTTTGTTCATATAATATATTCTATTTGTTTATATTGAGTATTTGTAGATAGTAACTTGGTTTTAATGTCTACCCTTGATAAATTATATGGAATTTATGAGCTTTGGAGGTGCCGTAAGTTTCCAAGCAACGTGTTGTTCTTGAATCCCTTGTTTTTGGGTATGAATCGGTTAATCGAATTGGGCTTTTAGATATAAATTAACAATAAAAATATAGAAATTCAGGTGAATGATAAATGAGGCCAGGACAACAGCAGCATAAGCGTAGTCGCGGGCGTAGCTCGAATAACAGCAACAGTGGAAATTTTAATCGTAAAAATCTTAATCCACTAACGCGTAGTTATGATAGCTCCGGCCCTGATATAAAAATTCGTGGAACCGCTCAGCATATCGCTGAAAAATATTCAGCGCTTGCTCGCGATGCAATGAGTGCAGGTGATTATGTAATGGCAGAGAATCATTTTCAGCATGCAGAGCATTACAATCGTATTATTGCCATTGCTCAATCTCAAATACATGAGCGGATAAAACGTGATGAACGTGTAGATTCTTTAGAAAGTGAAGAAAAAAGATCATTGGGGTTAGAGAATGAAGTAAACCATTCGGAAGTTGAATTGGTAGAACCTATATCTATTTTGCCAATAACAGAAAAAAATAAAATGATTGAAGCAAATAGCCCTCAGCCGATAATTGAAGGATTTTCTTTTGAAGTTTCTAAAGCAGAAAAAGAGGTTCTTACGAAAAGGGTTACTAATATGCGTCGCCGTAAATCTGTAGTTAGGTCATCCAATAAATCTAATCAAAATAGCTCATCAGAAAATTCTGAAATGGGTTCTTCTGTTGAAGAAAGTTCTGTTTTGGAAGTATGATATCCAAATAATAAATTTTTGACTTATTTCTTTTAAATATGCATATAAATAATTATTTTATGTTTATTGTTTTTCTCTAAAGGGTAGTGCGTATAAGTGTTATTTTATTGAGAGAAGAGAGTAAGAAAAGAGAAAAGGATAAGGTTTTATGGATATAGCTAAATATTCAGAGCTTGTACGTAGTTATTTACAGACTTCTCAGACTTATGCTTTAGAACAAGGACATCAACAACTTATTCCAGAACATATTTTGTATGTTATGCTTGAAGATTCTCAAGGAATGGCATCATTACTAATAGAACGTGCTGGTGGTGATATAAAAAAATTAAGCACTTGTAATAAGGCCATACTTTCTAAATTACCTAAAATTACAGGAAGTGACGTTCAGGTTTATATTTCTCAAAATTTAGTAACTCTTTTTTCCAAAGCGGAAGAAATTTCTAAAAAAGCTGGAGATAGTTTTGTAACTGTTGAGAGGCTCTTGCTGGCGATGGCATCTCCAAAGAGTTCTTTAGCTCAATTGCTTAAAGATTCTGGAATAACCTTTGATAATCTTAATAAAGTGATTAATGAGATAAGAAAAGGGCGTGTTGCGGATTCAGCTAATGCAGAAGAACGTTTTGATTCTTTAAAAAAATATGCAAGGGATCTCACAGTAGAAGCCAGGGAAGGAAAGCTTGATCCTGTAATAGGTCGTGATGATGAAATACGTCGTACGATTCAAGTTTTATCTAGAAGAACAAAGAATAATCCTGTCCTTATAGGAGAGCCTGGTGTTGGAAAAACTGCTATCGTTGAAGGTTTGGCGTTGCGTATTATTAATGGTGATGTCCCTGAAACTTTGAAAGATAAAAAATTGATGGCGCTAGATATGGGCGCTTTAATTGCAGGCACAAAAATGAGAGGAGAATTTGAGGAAAGATTAAAGGCTCTTCTTAATGAAATTCAGTCCGAGAATGGCGGTGTTATACTTTTTATTGACGAGATGCATACATTAGTTGGTGCTGGTAAGGCAGATGGTGCTATGGATGCTTCTAATTTGCTTAAGCCTGCTTTAGCGCGTGGTGAGCTTCATTGTATCGGTGCTACAACATTAGATGAATATCGTAAGCATGTAGAAAAGGATCCGGCTCTTGCTCGGAGATTCCAATCTGTAATAGTTGATGAGCCTACTGTTGAAGATACGATATCTATTTTGCGAGGCCTTAAAGAGAGGTATGAGCAACATCATAAGGTTCGGATTTCAGATTCTTCTTTAGTTGCAGCAGCAACTTTGTCTAACCGTTATATTACCGATCGCTTTTTACCAGATAAAGCTATTGATTTGATGGATGAAGCTGCTTCTCGTGTTCGTATCCAGGTTGATTCTAAGCCTGAAAAACTCGATGAATTGGATCGTCGAATTATACAGCTTAAAATTGAAAAAGAGGCTTTAAAGAAGGAAAGGGATTCTTCTTCTGCAGATAGGCTTAACATTTTAGAAAAAGAGCTTGTTACTTTAGAAGAGCAAGCTCATATTTTAACGGTGCGTTGGCAAGCCGATAAGAGAAAGCTTGTTTATGCCGCTGATCTTAAAAAGCGTTTGGAAGCTATGCGTAATGAGCTAGCTATAGCTCAACGTAATGGGGAATTTCAGCGTGCTGGAGAGCTTTCTTATGGTTTGATACCAGAGTTGGAAAAAGAGTTAAAAGCAGCTGAATCAAAAGATAATGAGACGTCAGCTATGATTCAGGAGGTTGTAACAGCGGATAATATTGCTAGCGTTGTTTCACGGTGGACAGGTATCCCTGTAGATAAGATGTTGGAAAGTGATCGTGCTAAATTTCTTAGTATGGAAGATGAACTTGCCAAGTCAGTAATTGGTCAAGATATCGCTGTTAAGGCCGTTTCAAATGCGGTACGTCGTTCTCGAGCTGGTTTGCAAGATCCTAATCGCCCTTTAGGGTCATTTATTTTTCTTGGTCCGACAGGTGTTGGTAAAACTGAACTTACGAAGACTTTAGCAAAATTCATGTTTGATTCTGATTTGGCTATGGTTAGGATTGATATGTCTGAATATATGGAGAAGCATTCAGTAGCGCGTCTTATTGGTGCTCCTCCTGGTTATGTTGGGTATGAAGAAGGGGGATCATTAACTGAAGCTGTTCGTAGGCGTCCTTATCAAGTTATATTGTTTGATGAAATTGAAAAAGCCCATTCCGATGTATTTAATATTTTGCTTCAGGTGTTAGATGAAGGAAGGCTCACAGATGGCCAGGGTCGTACTGTGGATTTTCGTAATACAATGATTATTATGACCTCTAATTTGGGTGCAGAGTACTTAGTAGAGGCTAATGATGATGATATTGATCAAAAATTGCAAGATCAGGTAATGGAAGTGGTGCGATCTTCTTTTAGGCCTGAGTTTTTAAATCGTATTGATGAAATTATCTTGTTTCAGCGTTTGCGTAAGTCAGAAATAGGAAAAATTGTAAACATTCAACTTAATAGGATTTTTTCTCTTCTTTCAGAGAGAAAGGTCTCCATACATTTAGATAGCCAAGTGATCGATTGGTTGTCTGAACGCGGCTATGACCCTGTTTATGGTGCTAGGCCTTTAAAAAGAATTATACAAAGATATGTTCAGGATCCGTTAGCTGAAAAAATTCTATCTAATAGCATCCCGGATGGTGCATCTATTAAAGTTTCTGTAGGATCAGATCGGCTTAATTTTCAAGTTTTCGATTCAACATATGAAAATTCTAAGGAGGAATTTTCAACAGCTTAGTTTTTTATCTTTTTTATTAAGCTAATCAACCTAACGACTTGCTAATTTTCTTGATTTTTCTCCGTTTTTTATGAGAGCGTTAATTCTTTTTACTTCTGATTTGAAATGATTAAGGAATTTTGTAGGTACAGGGTCCCCTCCTGGTAGTCTAATTTTTGTAGAGTCTACTTTGGTTTGGTTCACAATTAATTCATAATGTAAATGCGGTCCTGTTGAAAGTCCAGTTGTACCAATCCAGCCAATCACTTGACCTTGTTTAACACGTCCTCCTACTTTAATATTTTTTGCAATGTTATTTTGATGATTATAAGAAGAAAGATATCCATTGCCGTGTCTAATTATTGTTTGTTTCCCATAACCACCTGCCCAGCCTGCTTTTTCAACAACACCATCTCCGACAGCAAGAATTGGGGTACCGCGTGGTGCTGCCCAATCTACACCTGTATGCATACGGGTATACCCTAAGATTGGGTGAACTCGTGCGCCAAATCCAGATGTTATTCGTGCTCCTGGAACTGGACTGCGAAGTAAAAATGGTCGTATTCTTTTTCCATTTTCGTCGAAGTAATCAATCGATTTATCTTGAGGATTTTGAAAACGATAAAAATGAGTTTGAGTATTCCCGCAATGAACATTTGCATAGAGCAACTCAGATTCGGATGTATCAGTAAAAAATACCTCAATATAATCACTTTGCTTTAATTGAGACTTCAAATCAACACTGTTTGCTAAGAGCTTGATGATTAATTGTACAAGATTGTTATTTAATCCAGACGATAGTGAAGAACGCCAGACAGCGTCATAAATATTGGGCAAATCCATGTTTGAAGGAAGGATAGGAGTAGTATCATCATCTAAGCTAAGCTTACTAGCAGGTTCAGAGCCTATAACAAATTTACCATTATCGTTAAGTGCAACTGTAAGAATGTGTTTTTCTGATTCGTAAATACTTACCCGAATTATTTTTGCATGCTCACCTTTTTCAATGGTAGCAATTCTTAATATGTTGCCTTTTTTTAATTCAGTAAAGTGAAGTTGTTCTTCCAAAGTTTTTATGACATCCTTAGTGTCAATAGTTGCATATCCTGCATTCGCTATAGCATTGGCAATTGTAATATTGTTGGGAACTCGAATTAAATTGTCAGTTAAATCAGAAGTATCTGGTGTTGACATTTGAGAAGCTGTAATGGTTTTATTTTCTTCAATAATTCGTG